>JBILWX010000123.1:0-9775 GCA_044369655.1 Pirellulales bacterium | reverse complement strand
ATGCGGGGTGAAATCCAGATGCCGATCAGGATCAGCGCGGCGATGCGGACCACGTTCGCCAACCAGATCAGCAGGACGCCGACGGGCAGCAGCAGGAGCGACTGCGGAAAGCGGTGGAGCGACCGGAACCACCACAGGTAGCCGGCCAGCAACATCGTGATCAGGCCGATGCCATGAAATCCGGAACATGACGCGTGGACCGCAACCTGGAAACTGGACGTGCCGATCACCTGATCGTCCGACCGGATCACGGGACCATCGGCGAACGGTGCGAGCAACGCCGCGACCAGTCCCAGCGTCGTCTCACCGCTGACTTTCCAGAAACTTCTGGTCAGATCACCGGCGGCCCAGGCGGCGACGGCAAACACCGCCAGCAGGAGCACGCTGGCCAGGAGTTGCCGGGCCAGATCGAGCCGGGGAGCGATCGCCGCCACGGAACACACGAACCACGCGCCAGCCGCCACCGCCGCCAGCAGCACGTCGGCCCGCTCGCCGAGCAGCGGGGTGCGGGTTCCCGCAGACATCCAGCCGAGGCAGGCCACGACGCCGGCGAACGCCAGCATCTGGCAGCCGATGAGTGGCCACGAGACCCGCACCTCACGATACTCGCTTCGGTGCTGGTCGACATGCGACCACAGACCGCCGACCAGCCCGAGCAGGGCGAAGGCCAGCCACCGCTTGCCGGGAACCACGGCCAACCAGCCGCCGAAGCTACAGCCAAGCACGCACGCTTCGACGGCCAGGATCGCGGCGAGCACCGACATGGCCCGCCACGCGGCGGCATGCTCGGCTCCGGCCGGCTGCGGGAACGATGTTTCGAGTTGCATGATGGGCGTCTCGCCGGCGGGACACCGCCCCTGCAGGCGACCTGCTCGGGGGACGACGGTTGTCCACCTTCCAGCCCACCAAATGTACCACCCCGCATCGCCCCCCCATCTGACTCGCCACGGCAGACCGCGAACCCCGGCTCCCGGCCGAGGTGGAAAGCAGTGCCCGCCGGACGTTGCCCTTGTTTTACCCCGCCTCCCCCTGCTTGAATCTGGGGGCGATTCGATTCCCTTCTGGACTTCGGGAGCTTTCCATGAAATACGGCCTCAACCTGCTTCTCTGGACCGACCGCATGCATGACGGCATGGTGCCGATCGTGGAACGGGTCAAGAAACTCGGCTACGACGGCGTCGAGATCCCGATCTTCGAACTCAACGAGGCCCTCTATAAGGAGTGGTCGAAGAAGTTGGACGCCATGGGACTCGAGCGGACGGCGGTCACGGTCCGCGGCGCCGGCGACAACCCGATCAGCCCGTCGGCGAGCGTGCGGTCGGCGGCCGTCGATGCGCTGAAGAAGACGATCGACTGCTGCCAGGCCGCCGGCGTGAAGCTGCTCGTCGGTCCCACCCACTCGGCCATCGGCGAGTTCTCGGGCAAGGGGCCGACGCCCGACGAGTTCAAGTGGGGCGTCGACACGATGCGGCAGGTCGCCGACCACGCCGCACAGGCCGGCGTGACGATCGTCACCGAATACCTCAACCGCTTCGAGAACTATTTCCTCACGAGCGTGGCGCAGACGGTCACCTTCGTGCAGGCGATCGACCATCCGAACGTGCGGATGATGTACGACACCTTCCATGCCAACATCGAGGAGAAAAACCTCACGGCGGCGATCCAGACGGCCGCGCCCTGGACGGTGCTCGTCCATATTTCCGAGAACGACCGCAGCATTCCCGGCACCGGCCACGTGCACTGGGATGAGACCTTCGACGCCCTGCACAAGGCGGGCTATGACGGCTGGATGGTGGTGGAGGCGTTCGGCCTCGCGCTGCCGAACATCGTGGCGGCGACCAAGATCTGGCGGAAGATGTTCCCCTCGGAAGACCAGCTCGCCACCGACTCCCTCGCGTTCATGAAGGCACACGTCGCCAAGCGTTGGCGTTCGTGAGCATGGCCAAGCGCACCTCCAGGCCTGTCGAGCCCACGACACCGCCGGCCGCCGGTTTTCAGGCACCGCCGGCCGACGGCGGTCTGTCGATCGACAAGCTCGCGCAGGCCTTCGCCGCGATGATGGGCACCGGCGACCCGTACGCGCAGCCGGCGGAGTCGGCCGAGATCGTGAAGGTGGATGCCTCCCCGGTGCTCGACGACGACGGCTTCGCTTCGGAACCGGACGACGCCGGCTGCCGAGTCTGCCCGGAGACCATCCTGGAGGCGATCCTGTTCGTCGGCATGCCCGCCGGCGAAGCGATCACCAGTCGCCAGGTGGCCGGCCTGATGCGGGGCGTTCGGCCGCAGGAGATCGACGAACTCGCGGCCGGTCTGCGGCAGCGCTATCTGGCGAACAACTGCCCCTACGAGGTGGCGGCGAAGGACGCCGGCTGGGTGATGCGGCTGCGGCCGGAGTTCGCACGGTTCGGCAGCGTGGTGGAGGCCCGCTCCCGCACGGTGCGGCTCGATGCCGAGGCGCTCGACGTGCTCGCCCTGGTGGCCTGGAACCAGCCGGTGAAACGCGACCGGATCGTGGAACTGGGCTGCGATGCCCGGCCGACCGTCTGGCGGCAGTTGGTGCGCCGCGGCCTCTTGGAACTCGTGCACGAGGGCGAACCGCACGACGGCCACGACTCTCCCGCCGAGCCGTCGTATCGCACGACGCGGAAGTTTCTCGAAGTCTTCCGACTGGAGAGCATCGACGATCTTCCCGAGCCCACCGAGCCGCCGAAGTAGCCGACGAGGCTGGCGTGGATGCACGGTTGATTCCCATGCAAGCCCGAAGCGCACGCGAGGGATAACGGCTTCACGCGACGGCTCGGCATGGTGCCGACCGTCACTCGATGCCGCTCAGGCGTGCTTCCGAGCCTTCACCCATTCGAGCGCCGCGTCATGCGTGGTGATCCGGCCATCGAGTTGGAGCGCCCGCAGCGCTGCGAGCACTTCTCCCACCGCACGGCCGGCCGGCACGCCGGCGGCGAGCAGGTCGTTGCCCGTCACGAGCGGCGGCGGGTCGAGCTCTTCACGCGGCAGGAGCAGCTTCGCCGTCATCCAGCGGGCGGCGGCAGCGGAGCCGAGGCCGCAGGCGGCGCGGGCCCGCACCATGTCCGCCAGGAGAAAGGCCGCGTCGTGCGCCAGCCATGGCTGCACCTGAGACCACGGCTGCCGGTCGAGGTCGCCGGCAGCGGGCCGTTCCACGAACGCGACCGCCTCGTGCAGCCAGCAGGCGGTCTTCGAGTCCTTGGTGGAAAGCCGCAGCCGGGCCGCGATGCGGCGGGGCGTTTCAGACGGCACATTGGACGTGAGAATGGCCAGGGCGCTCGACAACTCCGGCTCGTCGAGCGCGTCGATGACGCGGGCCGCGTCGTGCCAGGCCGCATGATCGGCGGTCGCGCCGTCCGCCGGTGCCACCTCGGGCAGCACCTCGCGGGCCAGGCCGGTCTGCGCGAGCAGTTCGATCGCCCGCCGCCGTCCCTGCCGCGACACCATGGCCCGCAGTTCGGCCGCGATCCGCTCGGGGCTGACGGTGGTCACCAGATGCGCCATGCGGACGATCGCCTCGTGCGTCTGCTCCTCGATGGCGAAGCCAAAGACGGCGGCAAACCGCACGGCGCGAAGCATCCGCAGGTGATCCTCCCCGAACCGCATCGCGGCGTTGCCGATCGCCCGCACGATTCCCGCCGCAAGATCGGCCCGACCGGCGACGTAGTCGTGCACCTCGCCCGAGAGCGGATCGAGAAACAGCCCGTTGATCGTGAAATCGCGCCGCAAGGCATCCTCGCGGGCATTGGTGAAGGTCACGCCGGCGGGGTGCCGGCCGTCGGTGTAGGCCGCGTCGCTGCGGAACGTGGCCACCTCCACCTGCCCCGCGGCACGGGGGCCGAGCACCGTGATCACCCCGAAGGCGGCGCCGACGGCGAGCGTGTGCCGATTCCCGAAGACCGCGCGGACCTGATCGGGCCGCGCCGAGGTCGCCACGTCATAGTCGGCCGGCGTGCGACCGAGCAGTTCGTCGCGCACGCAGCCTCCGGCCCAGAGTGCCTCGTGGCCGGCACGGCGCAGACGTTCGACCACCCCGAGGGCAAACGTTCGCGCCGCGGCGGGATCGGAGGCGATGGCGGGCATGGCTCGAGACTGAGGGGGTGAACGCACCGTCGATGGTACTTGATCGCCCCTGCCAGGGCGCACGGCGGCATTTCCCGGTCGTGGCCCCAAGGGTATGCTCTTCCCACGGCGAAATCGCCGCCATTCTGCATCTTGCGTCACACCGGTTGCCAACCAGCCCGTCCTCCCCCAGACACTGGAGTGCCTGACCATGCCCGCTTCCCACGAGCCTTCGTCGTCGAACCATCTCTCCCGTCGCGACGCCCTCAAGGCCGCCGGCGTCACCGGCGCCGCCCTGGCCGGCATGCGGGCCGTGCACGCCCAGTCGCCATCGGCTGACCTCATCCGCGTCGGGCTCATCGGGGCCGGCGGCCGCGGCACCGGCGCCCTGCAGCAGGCCCTCTCCGTGCCCGGCTCGAACGTGAAGGTGACTGCGATCGCCGACGCCTTCGACGACCGGATCAAGGGGGCCCTGAAGGCGGTCGAGTCGATGAAAGACAAGATCGACGTGCCGGAGGACCGGCAGTTCAAGGGGCTCGACGGCTACAAGCAGGTGCTCGAGCACTGCGACCTCGTCATTCTCGCCACGCCGCCGGGCTTCCGCCCCTTCCACTTCGAAGAGGCGATCAAGGCGGGCAAGCACGTCTTCATGGAGAAGCCGGTCTGCGTCGATGCATTTGGCGCCAGCATCTGCCTGCGGGCCGCGAAGCTCGCCGACGAGAAGAAACTCAAGGTCGTGGTCGGTCTGCAGCGTCACTACGACGACAAGTATCGGCAGACGCTGGCCCGCGTTCGAGAAGGTCTGGTCGGCGACATCATCGGTGGCCAGGTGTATTGGAACGGCGGCGGCATCTGGTATCGCAATCGCGAGAAAGACATGAACGAGATGCAGTTTCAGGTCTACAACTGGTACCACTTCAACTGGCTCTCCGGCGACCACATCTGCGAGCAGCACGTCCACAACATCGACGTCGCCAACTGGTTCCTCGACAAACTCCCCGTGAGCGCCTACGGTGTGGGCGGCCGCCAGAATCGTATTCCCGGCCAGCCGAGCGAGATCTACGACCACCATGCCGTGAACTTCACCTACCCGGGTGGCGTGCGGATCGCCAGCCAGTGCAAGCAGTTTCCAGGCGGCGATGGCCGCGTGAACGAGGAGTTCCAGGGCACGAAGGGCCATGTGAAGATCGGTGAGATCACCGACTACGCGGGCAAGGTGCTCTGGAAGTACGAGGGCAAGGCCGCGAATCCCTACCAGGTCGAGCACGACGAACTGCAGGATGCGATCCGCAACGACAAGCCCCTCAACAATGCCTACTACGGCACGACGTCGAGCTTCTCTTCCGTGCTGGGCCGGACGGCCACCTACACGGGAAAGCAGGTGTCCTATGACGACCTGCTCAAGACCAACTTCCGCACGATGCCGGAGAATCTCTCGTGGGAGACGGCACCGCCGGTCATGCCCGACAAGGACGGCAACTACCCGCTGCCGATGCCTGCCAGCTACAAGATCGCCTGACGTGGCCGGGATGCCCACGTGTTTCGTAAAGCGTCGATGCTGAGGAGCCGGTCGGAGGCACGCGCAGGAGCCGGTGAACTTTGCGACTCACGAGCGATTGACCATCGCCTCGGAGCCTCCTGTAGCAAAGTCCGCCGGCGACGAGCATGCCGCAGCCGGCGAACCAAAGCTTGGAACAGCAGCCGCACCACCATCAGCCAGAGACCAACCGCATGATCGTCGGCATTCCGAAGGAGACGAAGAAGGACGAGTATCGGGTGTCGATGCTCCCGGTGGGAGTCGAGGAGTTGGTCCGTGCCGGCCATCGCGTGCTCGTGCAGCGGTCGGCAGGGGCCGGCTCCGGCCTCGCCGACGAGGCCTACGCCACGTGCGGCGCGGAACTCGTCGAGACGGCCGAGGAGGTCTTTGGCCGGGCCGACATGATCGTGAAGGTCAAGGAACCGCAAACCCCGGAGTTGAAGCTCATCCGCCCCGGGCAGACGGTGTTCACCTATTTTCATTTTGCCGCCGACCGGGCGCTGACCGAGGGGTTCCTGGCCACCGGCGCCACCGCCGTGGCCTACGAGACGCTCCGCGACGACCGCGGCCGGCTGCCACTGCTCATCCCGATGAGCGAGGTGGCCGGCCGGATGAGCATTCAGGAGGGGGCCAAGTATCTGGAGAAGCCGCAGATGGGCCGCGGCATCCTGCTCGGCGGCGTGC
Source organism: Pirellulales bacterium (assembly GCA_044369655.1). Taxonomy (GTDB): domain Bacteria; phylum Planctomycetota; class Planctomycetia; order Pirellulales; family UBA1268; genus CAMCQY01. The sequence continues at coordinate 3,471 of JBILWX010000123.1, read as the reverse complement.
CGGGCGTGGCGCCGGCGCACGTCACGGTGCTCGGCGCGGGCAGCGTCGGGGCCAATGCCGCCAAGGTGGCCGCGGGCTTCGGCGCGAACGTTGGTCTGCTCGACACGAATCTCGAACGGCTGCGATATCTCGACGACGTCACGCCCCCGAACATCGACTGTCTCTATTCCGACCGCCACACGATCCGCGAGCAGATCGCCCGCGCCGACCTCGTGATCGGCAGCGTACTGATCCCGGGAGCACGGGCGCCGCATCTGGTCGAACGCGACGACCTCAAACTCATGAAGCCTGGGGCCGTGATCATCGACGTGGCGATCGATCAGGGAGGATGCGTGGCCACGAGCCGACCGACGACGCATGCCAATCCGACCTTCGTGGTGGACGACGTGGTGCACTACTGCGTGACCAACATGCCCGGCGCCGTTGGGCGCACGAGCACCTATGCCCTCTGCAATGCCACGCTGCCCTACGTGCTCCAACTGGCAACGCAGGGCGTGGAAGCGGCGGCGGTCGCCAGCCCTGCTATTCTTTCGGCGGTAAACGTCTATCGTGGTCGCCTCGTGCACCGCGCCGTGGCCGACGCCTTCGGCCTGGTGTGCGAGCCGATGGCATTCACGAAGTAAGGTACGGCCCTACACCATGATTCCCGCTTCCCTCCGCTGGCAGGGCCAGGCCGCCGGCGCACCCGACGCCGGCCATCTCGAACTCATCGATCAGACCCTCCTGCCCACCCGGCTGGAATGGATCGCCTGCCGCGACGTCGACACGCTCGTGGAAGCGATCCAATCGCTGCGGGTCCGCGGGGCGCCCGCGATCGGCATCGCCGGCGCCTATGGCCTGGCCGTGGCGGCGGGTGAGGCGGTCCGCGACGGCCTGTCACCGGAGGCGGCGCGGGCCCATCTGCTGGCCCGTGCCGAACGGCTCGCTTGCGCCAGGCCGACGGCCGTCAACCTGCGCTGGGCGGTGGAGCGGGTGGTCGCCGCGCTCACCAGCCTGCCGGAAAACACCTCGGCGGTCGGGCTCGCCGCAGCGGCCCTCGCCGAGGCCCGCAGCATCCACGAAGAGGATCGCCGGCTGTGTGCCGCCATCGGCCGGCATGGCGCCGCGATCCTGCCCGAAGGCGGCGTGCTCACCCATTGCAACACCGGGGCGCTCGCCACCGGCGGTGACGGCACGGCGCTGGCGGTGATCACGACGGCGTGGGAGCAGGGCCGACGCTTCGACGTCTTCGCCGACGAGACGAGGCCGCTGTTTCAGGGCGCGCGGCTGACCGCCTGGGAACTAGTGGAACGCGGCATTCCCGTGACCGTGCTCGTCGACTCGGCGGCCGCCCAGCTGCTGCGAACCGGCCGGGTGGGAGCATGCATCGTCGGCGCCGACCGGATCACGGCCAACGGCGACACCGCCAACAAGATCGGCACCTACGGGCTGGCCGTGCTGGCCGAGGCTCATGGCGTGCCGTTCTTCGTGGCCGCGCCGTCGAGCACCTTCGACCTGTCGCTCGAAACGGGTGCCGACATCCCGATCGAGGAACGGGCCGCCGCCGAGGTGCTGCGGCCGCTGGGCGTGCCGGCCGCACCGGAGCGGGCCCATGCCTACAATCCCGCCTTCGACGTCACCCCCGCGCGGCTGATCACCGCCATCATCACCGAGCGTGGCGTGATCCGGCCCGTCACCCGCGAAAACGTCCTCGAAACGGTGCCTGGCACCAAATCTCGGTCGCCAAGGTAAGCTGGGGGGCTTGGCGTGCAGATCACGCCCGCTGATCGGGCGAGACCGGTCAATGCACCACACGCCCGAGATGCACTCTTGATTCCCAAGATCGCGATCGTCGGCCGACCGAACGTCGGCAAGTCGACCCTGTTCAACTGGCTCGTCGAAAAGCGGATCGCCATCGAGGATCCGACGGCCGGCGTGACGCGGGATCGGCTCGTGCAGCGACTCTCGCTGGACGGTCGCACGGTCGATCTGGTCGATACCGGAGGCATGGGCTTCGACGACCCCGACGGCCTCACCGCCCGGATCGACGCCCAGATCGAGGCGGGTCTGGTCGAGGCGGCGATCGTGCTCTTCGTCGTGGACGTCCGCGCTGGGCTCGTGCCCGCCGATCACGACGTGGCCGCCCGGGTGCGAAAAATTGGCGTGCCGGTCCTGCTCGTCGCCAACAAGGCCGACGATGCCAGGCTCGACAACCACGCCCACGAGTTTGCGGCCCTCGGCTTCGGCGAGCCCCTGATCGTCAGCGCCCGGCAGCACCGCAACCGCGAACCGCTTGTCGAGGCGATCCTGGCGCGGCTGCCGGAGGCCGACGCCGACGGTGAGGAGCCCTCGCCCGAACTGCCGGAGATGAAGCTCGCGATCGTGGGCCGCAGGAACGTGGGCAAGAGTACGTTCGTCAACAGCCTCGCCCACGAGGAGCGGGTGATCACGAGCCCGGTGGCGGGCACGACCCGCGACTCGGTCGACGTGCGGTTCGAAGTCGACGGCCACTCCTTCCTCGCCATCGACACGCCTGGCCTGCGGCGCACGAAGAGTCGCACCACCGACATCGACTTCTACTCGACCCACCGGGCGCAGCGGAGCATCCGCCGCGCCGACGTCGTGCTGCTGTTTTTCGACGCCTCCGAGCCGGTGGGCCGCGTCGACAAGCAGCTGGCCGACACGATCATGGAGGAGGCGAAGCCGGTCGTCTTCGTGATCAACAAGTGGGATCTCTACGCGGGCGATGTCGAGCGCGGCGAGTGGGCCGACTACCTGCGGGACACGTTCCGCACCATGCCGTGGGCGCCGGTGGCGTTCGTGACGGCCAAGAACGGCCGCAACGTGAAGGCGGTGGTCGACACGGCCCAACGGCTCTACCGACAGAGCCGCGAACGGGTGCCGACGGCGAAACTCAACACGATCGTGCGGGAGGCGGTCGAGGCCAACCATCCGCCGGCCGATCCCCGCGGCCGGCCCGTGCGGATCTACTACGCCACGCAGGTGGAGACCGCGCCACCGACGATCGTGCTCTCGACGAGCGCCCCGAAGAGCGTGTCGGAGAGCTACAAGCGGTATCTCGTGGGGGCGCTCCGCAAGTCGACGCCGTTTCGCGAGGTGCCGATCCGCCTCTATGTCCGCGGCCGCACGACGGAAGCGAAGGACGAGTAAAGAGCCGCCACGGCAGTGGCAAGACATGCGTCAGTGATGACGCCATCCCCCGGCTCCCGCCGGGGGCTTGTATGGGATCAATACACGCCCGGAGCGGAAGCGATGGGGTCAGTCCCCATACAAGCCCGGAGCGGAAGCGATGGGATACCGGGGCCGCGACGGCTCACGGTCCACCGGTGTTCCCGACGGACATTCCATCCATCGCCCGCAGCAGGGCCTCGATCAACGCCACCTGCCGGTCGGTAAACGGCACGGCACCTGAGAGCAGCCCCGGCTCGTCGGACTCCTCCGGCACGAGCCTGTGCACGATCATCGCGACAA
>JBILWX010000280.1:0-2756 GCA_044369655.1 Pirellulales bacterium | reverse complement strand
GAGGGCTTTTTCCACAGCCAGCTAGAGGTTCATGCCAAGGAAACCCCCGCTGGCGTCGCTGGCGGCCTGTTCACGGACGAGCCGTTCCTGGGCCCTGGCGAGGTCGCCGGCGGCGATATAGCGGTCGAACTCGGCCTCCATCGCATGCTTGACCGACAACGTCAGCCACTGCACCGCCGGCTGCGTGAGCCAGTCGCAGGTTTCCTTGTCGAGCCGGATGACGAGGTCGCTGCCGACCGTCTTCGTGTCGGCCTCGTCGGTGATGACCGTTCCCTCCACCACAAACCGCACCCACCCCACAGCCGGATCGTTTGTAAACTGAAACGTGCAGGAGCCGTTCGTGAGATAGTAGGTGTTGCGCGTGCCGTGCTGCCGGATCGCCCGCTGCACGCGTTCGAGCCGGCTGCGGTAGGCGGGCGAGGCATCGGCCGGAGTGTCGACGTGCCGCACGCTCCGCAGGGGAGTGCAGTCGAAGCTGATCGCCACGCTGGGTTGGGAGGATGCGTCGCTCATGTCGTTGGAAGTCTATCGCATGCGGGCCGTCCACGCAGCCCTGCTGGTCGTCCGCATGGTGCGGCCAACGGTCGGACTGACCGCCTGCCTGGCGGGCGGTCTGCTCGTGGGCTGTGGGTCGCCCCCCGGGCCGGCCGCTCCGGCCCGCGTGATCCAGACGGCCCGCGTGAGCCAGACGGAGCGGCTGATGGGAGTGCCGTGGACGATCACGGTCCACGCCGACTCGGCGGCGGCCGGACGGGCGGCGATCGCCGCCGGGTTCGCGGAGGTCGCACGGCTGGAGCGGATTCTGTCCGACTACGATCCTGAGAGTGAACTGTCCCGGCTCTCAGCCCTGGCGCCGACGCGACACCCGATCCCCGTGAGCGACGATCTCTGGCGTGTGCTTGCGCAGGCAGTGAGGATTCGTGACGTGACGGACGGGGCGTTCGACCCCACGGTTGGACCGCTGACGAGCCTGTGGCGGCAGGCCCGGCGCTCGGGCCGCCTGCCCCTGCCCGACAAACTGGCCCGTGCCCGGGAGGCGGTCGGGCCAGAGGTTTTGCGCCTGGTGCCCGAGGCGCGGGCAGTGATGCTCGAGCGGCCGGCAATGCGGCTCGATCTGGGGGGCATCGGCATGGGGTATGCGGTCGATCGGGCGGTCGAGGTGCTGGGCCGCCGTGGCATTGCGGCCGGCATGGTCGACGCTTCAGGCGATGTCGCGGTCTGGGGAGCGCCGCCCGGCACCGCCGGCTGGAAAATCGCCGTGGCACCGCTCCGGGCTGCCGGTGATGACGTGGCCGCGGGCGACAGCGCCGACCAGCTGGTCCTCGCGCACGGGGCGGTGACCACTTCCGGCGATGCCTTTCAGGCGGTCGAGATCGACGGCCTCAGGTACAGCCACATCATCGATCCACGGACGGGACTCGGCGTGGTGGGGCCGACGGCCGTGACGGTCGTGGCTCCTGACTGCACGACGGCCGATGCGCTGGCCACCGCCGCCAGCGTGCTCGGTCCGGAACGGTCGGCGGCGGTCATCGCCGGCACAGCTGGCTGTGCCGCCCGCTTCGTGTGGGTGGAGGGCGATCAAGTCCGGCACAGCTACACACCACGCTGGCCATCCCAGCATTCCCAGATTGCCAAATAGCGGCGATCTTGGCACCGGGTTTGGGCCCGGGTTTGGGCCCGGGCGAGTATGCGGGTCGTGTCAAATGAAACGATTCCCCCAAGTTTGCGGGTTGGGACGCCGATATCTCCAGAGCCGTCGCTGCGCCTTGGCGCACCTGTTGCGGGTACGGAGTCGGGGGGCACCGTACCGGGCAGGGCCGCACCATTCGTGTGGCCTCACCCCTTGGGCGCAGCGGCGGCGATTCGAACACCAACTGAACAGACACCACCGCCCTGCGGAAGCCTCCTGTGTCGCGACGTGCCAGACAACTCTGGGTTGCCCTGACGAGCATCTCGCTCCTCGCGAGCGGGTGTGCGCCGCAGCAGCCCTTCTACTTCTTCGAGGACGGCGACCTCTCCCACTACGTGGGCGCCATCCAGAAGCTCGAGTATCCGGACAGCTGCGAGCAGCCGCTCGACGAGGCAGCCGGCACAACCGAACCGCTCACGCTCTCCAACGCCCGCTTCGACCAGATCTGGGAGCTGTCGTTGGAAGAAGCGATGAAGACGGCCCTCGAAAACGGCAAGGTGCTCCGCAACCTGGGTGGCCGGTTCCAGAGCTTCGGCGGACCCCGCCCGCAGACCGGCGAGCCCGCCGTCTCGCTGCTCACCGCACCCTCGCAGACGCCCACCATCTACGATCCGGCGATTGTCGAGACCGATCCCTTCCGCGGCGTGGAAAGCGCGCTGGCGCTGTTCGACGCGCAGCTCTCCAGCTCACTCACCTGGGAGCGGCAGAACCGTCCGCAGAATTTCAGCTCGACCCAGCCGATTTTTCAGCAGCAGCTGCTCGGTGACACGGGAAACTGGACCTCGGGCATCCAGAAGCGGACGGCCACCGGTGCGACCGTCGGGTTTTCCAATTCGACGCTCTACGACAACAACAACTCTCCGATCCGTCAGGACGGCGTGCCCTCGACGTTTACGACGAACTACGACTTCACGCTCAGCCAGCCGCTCCTCCAGGGGGCCGGCGTGACCTACAACCGGATCGCCGGCCCTGATTCCTTCGATAACATCTACGGCCGGCCGCTGTTCCGCGGCGTGCTCCTCGCCCGGATCAACGCCGACATCTCGCTGGCCGACTTCGAGGCCGG
>JBILWX010000279.1:0-2758 GCA_044369655.1 Pirellulales bacterium | reverse complement strand
TCGAACACGCCGTCCGGGGCCGCCGCCGTGAGCGTGCCGCCTGAAAACGTGCCGATGTCGGCCGTCGTCAGCCGTGCGCCTCCGAAGTACCTCGGCCTGAACGCCTGGAACTGGCGGACCGCCACGTTGGCAACTGGATCGGCCGCACCGGTCGTGACAGCGAAGACCCGCACAAGATTGCCCCGGCTCTCCTGCGACGCGACGATGTCGATGCGGCCGGCCGCCGTCAACGGACCGGCCGCCACCTCCACGCCGCCGATGAAACCGTCGCCGAACGGCCGCGTTCTGTAGGCGGGCAACTCGACGCCGGTGTGCGTGAACACGCGGATCTCGCCGATGCGGCCCGGCCCCGAGGCCACGAGGATCTCATCGACGCCATCACCGGTGACATCGGCGCCGAACACCCGCACGCCGCCGCGGAACGACGACTCATAGGCCAGGAACCGGACTCGTTCCGCGCCCGTGACGGGGTCGAGAACCTGCACGAGCGGTTGGCCCGAATCGCTGCCCAGGATCAACCCCTGGTTCGCCGCGGGGAGCCCCACCGCCGCGAGCGCCAACCGCGGTTCGAGATGCTCGACCGACACCGCAGAGGCTGCCGTCGCTCTCCGGTTGCTGTTCGCAAGCACCCGACGCGAAGTGCGGCATCGAAGGAAGTCATCGGCCAGACGACGGATGATGGTCGGCACGCAATCCTCACACTCGAGCGGGCGATGTAGGACAGGACGGCCAACGCCGCTGTTGCAACCCTTGTGCGAAAAGAGTAGCTCGGCCAACTTCGGTCGGCAACTCGCCGTGGCTGTCGCCGTGGTTGCGAACAGGTCAGTGTGCCGGGTGGACGCATGACAATCCGTCGGGAGCGACCAGCTTGTTTCTCGGGAACACGGCACGAGTGCCGTCATGAACGAGTCGTGGCTGGTGTGCCGATCGCTGGGCCCTCGCCGCCGGCCCCGTTCTACGTTGGTCGAGCCCAGGCGGTTCGGGAACCCAGGCACCAGCCGGGGCTTGGCTGAATGCCCGCCCCTTTTCTATCCTGAGCGGTCATGAACTCCTTCGATGATTTTGACGCCTGGGGGGATGCCGTCAGCGGAGCCAGCCTCAGGCTCGTGTGCGACGCCGTCGAGACGGGGGTGTGGACGCACGGCATCGTCGACCTCGGGGGCGTGGTGTTGCAGGTGGCGTCGGAAGGCGGGGGAAATCTCTGCTACGGCGGCAACACGTATGCCGGTCCGATCCTCTTCGTGCCGCTCTCCCATGCCAACGAACATGTCGTCAACGGGGAACCGCTCGACGGCGACTCGGTGTTCGCGATTCCGCGTGGGGCCGACTTTCGCATCCGCGTTCGGCGACACGCCCATGCCTGGTGCTCGATCGCGTTCCCCACGGAAGTCGTGTTTCCGTGGACGACGTCGTCGGCCAGCACGAGGATCGCCTGCCCGCCAGGGGCGGTTCCGCGGCTCACGCGGATGGTGGCCGAAATCGCAGGTACGCTCCTGTCACGGCCCGCCGGCACCGCCGCCCATCGTGCCGCCGGACGCGACCTCGTCAGAGCGGCGGTCGCCTGTCTTCCCGGTGAGGCCTCTCTGCCCGCTGAGATTCCGTCGGGGGCGTCGTTCGGCCGGCCCCGCCTCGATCGGGCCGACATCATCCGCCGTGCGATGGCGGCGATCGACGCCACGCCGACCGTGCCGACGGCGCAGCAACTCGCGAGTCTCGTCGGCGTCAACGACCGCACCCTGCTGCGGACATTCCAGGAGTCATACGGGCTGCCTCCGAAGAGGTATCTTCTGATGCGCGAGCTGCACCTCATCCGCCGCGCGCTGCGGGCGGGGGCGACCGACGACGCCACCGTGGCCGACGTGCTCACGCACCACGGAATCTGGGAGTTTGGCCGGTTCGCGGCGCGGTACCGCGGGCAGTTCGGTGAACTGCCCTCCGAGACGCTGCGGCACGCGCGGGCGTGATTGCATCGGCCCTTCGCTCGCGGCCGCCGTCTCAGCGGCCGGTGCCCGACGAGGCGTTGACCGCCTCCATCACCCGGTTCAGGTTGAAGCTGCCGGGCTTCTGCCGCGGGGGAAACTCCTTGAAGCTCTGCAGCCAGCCGCCGACGTAGGCCGCGGCCGGCGCGATGGCGAACATGTGTTCGAGGTACCACCGCTGGTAGTCCATGCCGATGTCCTGCGCGAGCTCGAACGGGTCCATCCGCAGGTTCACGAGCGTCGGGGCCCGCAGTTCCTCGAAGGGCTGCTGCCACACGTGCAGGCCGTGGGCGTTCTGCTTGAGGAACGTCACCTTCCAGTTTTCGTACCGCAGCGCCGCCACGCTGCCGTCGTCCGTCCAATAGATGAATTCCTTGCGGGGCCAGGCGGCCTCGCCACGCAGGGCCGGGCCGAGGTCGTAGCCGTCGAGGTGGACCTTGTAGGAACGGTCGCCGATGCGGCGTCCCTTCTTGAGTTCGTCCTTCGCGGTCGCGTCGCCGGCGGCGGTGCAGAGCGTCGTGAGCATGTCTTCGTGAGCGCCGATCTCGTTGACGACCGTGCCGGGCTTGATGGTTCCCGGCCAACGGATCGCGCACGGCACCCGGTAGCCGCCCTCCCACTGGGTGTTCTTCTCGCCGCGGAACATCGTCGTGCCGCCGTCGGGCCAGGTGAAGGCCTCGGCGCCGTTGTCGGTGGAATACATCACGATCGTGTTTTCGGCGAGACCGAGCTCGTCGAGCTTGGCGAGCAATTCGCCCACCTGGCGGTCGTGCTCGACC
>JBILWX010000278.1:0-2761 GCA_044369655.1 Pirellulales bacterium | reverse complement strand
CAGCGGCCCATGCGGGTTCTCTTGTGCATCGCCGACGACGCCTCGCCCAGCTTCGGCGCCTACGGCTGCACGTGGGCGAAGACGCCCGCCATCGACCGGCTCGCCCGCGAAGGCGTCGCGTTCGACCGCGCCTACACGCCGACGGCAAAGTGCTCGCCGTCGCGGGCGGCGATCCTCACGGGCCGCTATCCATGGCAGCTCGAGGCGGCGGCCAACCACAACCCGTTCTTCCCGCCGCAGTTCAAGGCCTTCACCGAGGCGCTCGCCGACGCGGGCGTGGCGGTCGGGGCTGCGGGAAAGTTTTGGAGCCCGGGCGTCGCGAAGACGGCCGACGGCGCCGATCGCACCTGGGGCATCGTGCCGCCGGGGCGCGGGCGTCCGAGCCAGGCGGCGGATCGCTACAGGGAGTTCCTCGCTGGGCTGCCAGCCGACACGCCGGCGTTCTTCTGGTTTGGGAGCACGAACCCGCATCGAATCTATGCCCGCGACGCCGGGCTCGCCGCCGGCAAGAAGCCCGCCGACATCGATCGCGTGCCTGGTTACTGGCCCGACGACGAGATCGTGCGCCGCGACATGCTCGACTACGCGACCCGAATCGAGGCCTTCGATGCCGAGGTGGCGGCGTTCCTCGACGTGCTCGAGGCGAGCGGCCAGGCCGACGAGACGATCGTGATCGTGACGAGCGACCACGGCATGCCGTTTCCGCGTGTGAAGGGGCACTGCTTCGAGGCGGCCCATCGCGTGCCGTTCATCGTGCGCTGGCCAGGAAAACCAGGGAACCGCCGTGTCGCGGAGTTCGTCAGCTTCGTCGATCTCGCCCCCACGTTTCTCGACCTCTTCGGGATCCAGCCTGACGCATCGGGCATGCAGCCGATCAGCGGCCGGAGCCTCGCCGATCTGCTCCAGGGTGAGCCCGTGGCACGAGTGGCCCGCGACGCGACGATCATCGGCCGCGAGCGGAACGATCAGGATGGGCGGGCCGGCACGCCCTCCGGTCTGGGCTATCCCGCCCGCGGGATCCGCGAAGGTGAGTATCTCTACGTGAAAAACTTCGCCCCCGACCGCTGGCCCTGCTGCGATCCGGATCGAGGGCTTTCCGACACGGACGGCGGCCCGACCAAGGACTTGATCGCTGCCGCCGGACAGCAGGATCGATACTGGCAGCTCTGCTTTGGCAAGCGGCCTGCCGAGGAGTTGTACGATCTCGCCACCGATCCTGACTGTGTGAAGAACATCGCCGGCGATCCGGCGCATGCCGCCACCCGTGAGCGGCTCGAGGCCCGGCTGATGGCGGCGCTGCGCGAGCAAAAAGATCCGCGGGTGCTTGGCAAGGGCGACCAGTTCGACGCCTACCCGGGCGGTCCGATGCCGTGGAAGAAGAACAAGGCGAACGGTGCCCCGCCGGCGTCGCGATCGTCGGTCGGACAGGGCCAGGAGCACGACGTCGTCATCTACGGCGGCACGAGCGCGGCGGTCATCGCGGCGATCCGGGCGGCGCAGCTCGGCGGGAGCGTGGTGGTCGTGTCACCCGACAAGCATCTCGGCGGCCTGACGAGCGGCGGCCTCGGCTACACCGACAGCGGCAACACCCGCGCCATCGGCGGCCTCGCGCGGGAGTTTTACCGTCGCGTCTGGCGGCACTACCAGCAGCCGGAGGCCTGGAAGTGGCAGCCGCGGGAGACGTTCGCCGCCCTCGGGCAGGGGGTGAAGAAGAGCGACGTGGAGGACAAGTCGATGTGGCTCTTCGAGCCGCATGTCGCCGAACGGATCTTCGACGCCTGGCTCGCGGAACACGGAATCGAGGTCGTCCGCGAGGCCCTCCTCGATCGGGAGAAGGGGGTGGAAGTCACGCCCGACTCGTCCGCCGGCCCGAGGATCATGTCGATCACCACGCTCGCCGGTCCCGCCGGCCCGGCCCGCAGGTTCGCGGGCAAGGTCTTCATCGACGCCACCTACGAGGGCGACCTCATGGCGGCCGCTGGGGTGACGTTTCACGTGGGCCGCGAGGCCAACTCCGTCTATGGCGAGGAGTGGAACGGCAACCAGGTGGGCATCCTCCACCACGGCCACCACTGGAAGATGCCGGTCGATCCCTTCAGGGAGCCGGGCAATCCTGCCAGTGGCCTTTTACCGCTCATCTCCGCCGACCCGCCGGGCACCCGCGGGGAAGGGGATGCCCGCGTGCAGGCCTACTGCTTCCGGATGTGCCTCACCGACCACCCCGACAACCGCGTGCCTTTTGCCAAGCCCGCGGGCTACGATCCGGCCCGGTATGAACTCCTGGCCCGCACGCTCGCCGCCGGCTGGCGGGAGGTCTTCGGCAAGTTCGACGCGATCCCCAACCGCAAAACCGACACCAACAACCACGGCCCGTTCAGCTTCGATCACATCGGGGCCAACTACGCCTATCCCGAAGCGTCGTACGAACGTCGGCGGGAGATCATCGCCGACCATGCCCGGTATCAGCAGGGGCTGCTCTGGTTTCTCGCGCACGACGAACGCGTGCCGGCCGACATCCGCACGCGGATGCAGTCGTGGGGGCTGCCGAAGGACGAATACAACGACAACGGCCACTGGTCGCCGCAGCTCTATATACGGGAGGCCCGCAGGATGATCGGCGAGGACGTGCTCACGGAGTACGAGTGCTTGGGCAAGCGAGCGGTGAAACAGTCGGTGGGCATGGGCTCCTACACGCTCGACTCGCACAACGTCCGACGGTACGTGACGCCGGAGGGCACCGTGCAGAACGAGGGGGATATCG
>JBILWX010000277.1:0-2785 GCA_044369655.1 Pirellulales bacterium | reverse complement strand
CAGCATCGTGCCCCGCTCCACGCCGAACCGTCGACAGACCAGGTCGTAGTGGTGGAGCACCAGCTCCCGCTGCTCGTCGAGCGTGGGGTCGGGAGGCATCGGCTCGCCCCGCAGAAGCGCCGCCACCTGGGCGAAGATCCACGGCCGCGCGAGCGCTTCCCGCGCGATCATCACACCGTCGACGCCGCTCTCCCGCAGCCGGGCAACCGCCGTTTCCGGTGAATCGATGTCGCCGTTGCCCACGACCGGCATCCGCGACACGCTCCGTTTCACTTCCGTGATGGCCTGCCAGTCGGCCTTGCCGGTGAAGAACTGCGACGCCACCCGGCCATGCACCGTGAGGCAGGAAGCCCCCGCCTCCTCGATCCGCTGTGCCACCTCGACGGCCGTGCGGCAGGTCTCGGCACAGCCCAGACGAATCTTGGCCGTCACGGGCACACCGTCGCATGCCTCGACCACCCGCCGCACGATCTCGCCGACACGGTCCGGATCCCGGAGCAGCCACGATCCGCTATGCGCCTTCTCCGTCACCTGCCGCACCGGGCAGCCGAAGTTGAGGTCGACGACGCTGACGCGAAAGTCCTTGGCGAGCCGACGGCCCACCTGGGCGAGGTTGTCGGGGTCGTTGTCCCACATCTGCACGGCCAGCGGCCGTGGTTCGTCTTGCACGCCCCAGAGTCGGTCAGGATGCTCGCCGCGGTGCGTCTCCAGCCAGGTGGCACTGCGGGCGGCGATCATCTCGGTGGCCAGCAGGCCCGCGCCGCCGCACTCGCGAACCACCTGCCGGTAGGCGTAGTTCGTGTATCCCGCCATCGGTGCCTGCAGCACCGGTGGATCGACGACCACCGGCCCGATCGCGAGCGGCGCGACCGTGGAACGGGGGCCGGCGGGGGCTGTGGTGAGGGCGGACATGGGGCGTCGGTGAGGGCGATCACGCGGGGCACGACCCGCGGAGGATGGCCTTCAGCTTACCCGCCGCCGCCCTTCCGAGGCGAAGCGGCTCGTCGACGCCCTGAAAGTGGGCGAGCCATTCGTTCTGCGTCGGCGTCGTGATCGCGCTGAGTTTGGCGAGTTGGATCAGGTGGGACCGCCCGATCCGCACGAATTCCGGCTCCGGAAGCAGGTGTGCCCACTCGGTCAGTGTCCGCTTCATCTGCCGGCGGACCTGGCCCGGCAGCTGCACGACGGTGTAGTTTTGCAATGACTCGACCCAGACCACGTCGGTCACGGGCACGATGTCGGTCGTTCTCCGGCCGGACGGGCGGGACGTAAGAGGCACGCGGTCGGTCGGCCTGAGGCGGGGCGGCTGCGTGGGCATGACCGCCGCCAGCGGCTGGTGCATGCGGTGCGAAAAGAGTCGATCGAGCCGCTGCAGCGTCTCTCGCAGTTGCGCCGCTGTGATCGGCTTGAGCAGGTAGTCGACGGCTCCGAACCGAAAGGCGGCGAGCGCGTAGTCTGGACGCTCGCTGACGACCACGACCGCGGGGTCGTCATCCGGATGCCCGATGCGCGGCAGGGGCTGGCCTTCGGCCATGGCCATGTCGAAAAACACGACGTCTGGCCGCTGCGCGGCGGCCTGCTCGACCGCCTGAGCCATGGTGTGAGCCGTTCCCGCGACCACGATGCGGGGATGATCCTTGATCGCCGTCTTGAGGCGACGGATCGCCGCCGCATCGGCGTCGACGATCATGGCCGAGAGGATCGGTGTCGCTTCGTCGTGAAGCCGCTGCTCGATCATGATGTCGGGCGGTGCAGGGGGGGCGGTCAAAGACTGGAATGACGATACCTCCGGGGCGGGGAAACTCAAAAAATACCTGTTTCGAGGCACATGCGCGGTGCCGGACGGCACCGCAGCCTCCCGGGGCCGCGACGGTCAGGCAGCCATCAGTTGGCCGGCACCGGCGAGGGGGGGACTGTCGGCTGTGCCGGAGCCTGTGGCTGCGCCGGGGACTGTGGCTGGGGACGCCACTGGATCGGCGTGCCGATGAGCATCGACACGAAGCGGTCGTCGGGGACCGAGAGATCGGCCACGGCCATCGCATATTCGGCGATGTCCAGATTGTAGGCCTTCATCACCTTGACGAACTCGCGTTGCTGCCCCGTCACCGCCGCATGGGCGGCCGTCACCGCCTCGATCGGTCGTTGCCCTTTCGCATGGTCGGCCTCCGCCATCTGCATCGCCTTCTGTGCGGCGATCACCGCCGCGCCGCGGGCCTCGAGGGCCTCGTGTTTGGAAGGCAGCATCCGCACGATTGCCCGAATGCGGCCGGTGGCAGGGCGGGTCGCGAAGATCGTCTCGAAGTGGGTCTGATAGGGGCCCGCCAGCGGCCTGTCGACGGGCCAGGGGAGCGGGTCGCCGGAGGGCAGACGGACCAGGTCGACCAATTCCTGCTGGGCGGCGACGAGTTCGGCGCGGGCGTCGGCCAGATCGGCCCGTGCCGCGGCGAGGGCGACGTCCAGAACGGCCCGGTCGTGGGGATCACCCCCGGGGGCGATCAGTTCGAGCCGTTCGAGGGCCTCGGTGCTCCAGCGGAGCATCGCGAATCCCCCCGATACCTTCCAATAGGCCTGCGAGATCCAGAGCCGCCGCGCCCGGTCGCCTGACCGCTCGAGCGCCTCCACCAGCGGCAAGGGGCGGGCATAGACGGCGGCGCGAGTTCCGCCCGCCGTGCCCGCTGCGCCGGACTCGAGCGGTTCGAGGGCCTGCGACAGCACGTCCGTCGCCACGCTGGCGGCAGCCTGTTCACCGCGGCTGCCCGTGGGCGGTGTCACCACGACGGAAACA
>JBILWX010000122.1:0-9899 GCA_044369655.1 Pirellulales bacterium | reverse complement strand
TGAAGCGCTGACGTTCTCGAGGTGTGACGAAGGCGTGCAAACAGGTTCCCATGCCAGCCCGAAGCGCGAGCGCGGGAACTCCCGACATCCAGTCATACCGTCCCCAGTTCGGGCTGCGGGCTTGGATGAACTGACTGGGCGACCGATCATTCCTGAAGCCGCGAGTGTAGTAAGCCCGCAGCGTCTGGGTCCACCTCAGGCGGGATCCTCGGCATCGGCGTGGAGCCAGCCAGCTGCGGCCTGGTCTCCGCGTGCCCCACGATCGAGCCGCGGGACGATCGCGAGGCTGTCGATCGCGGCGGCCGCCGGCAGGTCGGCCTGCATCCCGAGCTCGATCAGATTGCGACCGCCCCGCGACGTGGCGAAGGCGGCCGCGATGGCGTGGGCCGCGCGTGTTCCGAAACCTCGTCCTTCGGCGACGTGCGCCGCCGCCAGCATGCCGCGGAACATCTCCAGGGCGGCGGCGGCGGGGGCGTCGAGCGTCGCGTCACTGCCGCCAGGCAGGCGGCGCGCCGACTCGAGGATCGCTCCGGCCGTCAGCACGTCCTCCTCCGTGACCTGGCCGTCGGTGCCGGCACAGACGAGATGGACGTCCGGCGTGCCCCGTGCCGCGGCGAGTTGCCAGGCCCGCGCCGCCACCGCCGCGCGGTTGACCATCGCCCCGATGAGCACCTCCGCAGCCGCGCTCGACGCGTCGAGCGCAGCCGTGCCGTTGGTCGTCGTGATCACGATCGGCCGACCGGCCACCCGGTCTCGCGAGTATTCGAGGGGGGAGTTCCCGAGGTCGAACCCCTCGATTCGCAGGCCGCCCCGTTCGCCCCCCAGGAGGATTCCGGAATGGGGACCGCGGTCGGCCGCGAGAGCCCGGGCCGCGTCGATCGTGAGCACCGGCCGGACGGCGGCGGCCCCGTGGGCCAGGGCCGTGATGATCGTCGTGGAGGCCCGTAATACGTCGATCACGACCGCGATCCCTCCCGCGACCGCCCCCTGCGGCATACGATTGAACAAATCGTGACAGTGCCAGTGCATCGCAAGTGTCAGGAGTGAGCGTGTCCAGCCAGGAAAACGTCACCTTAGAGCAAGCCCCCGGCGGTGTCGACACGTGCGGCAGCGTCGACCAGAGCGGAGCCCTCGATACGAGTGGAACCGTCGATCCGAGTGGGACGGTCGACAAAAGCGGGACGGTCGACAAAAGTGGGACCAGGGTCCGCGGCATGTTCGCCGAGATCGCCCCCCGGTATGACCTCGTCAACCGGATGCTGTCGGGCGGCATCGACGTCTGGTGGCGTCACGTCACGGTCTCCCGCGCCGCGCCGCCGCGAACGGGGGCGGTGCTCGACGTCTGCACCGGCACGGGCGACCTGGCGCTCGCCTACCGCGCGAAGTGCGGTCCCGACGTCCGCGTGGTGGCGTCTGATTTTTGCCGGCCGATGCTCGACCGCGGCATCGAGAAATCGGCGAAGAGCGGCGCGGCGATCGAGTGGGTTGAGGCCGACGCGATGGCGCTCCCCTTCCCGGATGCGTCGTTCGACCTGGTCACCGTGGCGTTCGGGCTCCGCAACATCGCCGACACCTCCCGCGGGCTCGCGGAGATGGCACGGGTCTGCAAGCCCGGCGGCAGGCTGGCGATCCTCGAATTCTCGTTGCCGCACAACGTGATCATCCGCAACGCCTACCTCTGGTATTTTCGCCGTGTGCTGCCCTTCATCGGCAACACCGTGGCCCGCAATGCCTCCGATGCCTACACCTACCTGAACCAGAGCGTGGAGGCATTTCCCGCCGGTGAAGCCCTGGCGAAGCTCGTGCGGGCCGCCGGCTTCGAGCGGGTCGACATGGTGCCGCTCTCGTTCGGCATCGCCACCCTCTCCATCGCCACCCGCGGATCGTGAGCGCCACCATGATCGCCGACCATGCCCACGCTCCGCTGCCGATCGTGCTCGGCGTCACCGGCGCCTCGGGGGCCGCGTATGCCGTGCGGTTGCTGGAAGTGCTGCTCGAGGCGGGCCGGGAGGTGCACCTCTCGATCAGTCCGTCGGGGCAGGCGGTGATCGCCGAGGAACTCGGCGTGCGGATCGACCTCGACCGGTTCGAGCCGGAAAAGCTCCTGGGCGGAACGTCTCCCGCCCTTGGGCGGCTCGGTCATCTGACCTATTTTCACCACAAGAACCTGATGGCTCCGATCGCCAGCGGCTCGTTCCTGACCGCCGGCATGGCGATCTGCCCCTGCAGCGGCAGCACGCTCTCGGCCGTGGCCCACTCGATGGGCGAGAACCTCATCCACCGTGCGGCCGAGGTGCATCTCAAGGAGCGGCGAAAACTGATCGTCGTTCCCCGCGAGACACCGCTGTCGTTGCCGCAGTTGAAGAACATGCAGGCGATCCACGAGGCGGGCGCCGTCGTGCTGCCGGCGTCGCCCGGCTTCTACCATGGGGCGAGTACCGTCGCCGACCTGGTCGACTTCGTGGTGGCACGGATCTGCGACCAACTCGGCGTGGCCAACACGCTGATGCGCCGTTGGGGCGAGGCGACCTGATGGCTGCGACGCTGCGCACCTATCTCGAGCTCGTCAGGTTCAGCCACACGATCTTCGCGCTGCCGTTCGCGATCATGGCCGTGCTGATCGCGCTCGCCTCCGCCGCTGATTCGGCGGGTGGTGCGGCCGGGCCGCGAGGCTGGCTGCAGCCCCTCGTCGGCATCCTCGTCTGCATGGTGACGGCCCGCACGGCGGCGATGGCCTTCAACCGCCTGGTCGACCGTGCGATCGACGCCGCCAATCCGCGGACGGCGTCCCGCCACCTGCCTCGGGGCGCCGTCGGCGTCGCGGAGGTGCTCGGCCTGATCGTGGCCTCGTGCGTGGCGTTCATCGCCGCCACGCTCCTCTTCCTTCCCAACTGGCTGCCGGTGGCCCTGTCCGTGCCGGTGCTGGCCTGGCTGCTCGGCTACAGCTATGCGAAGCGGTTCACGATGCTCGCCCACGTCTGGCTGGGAGTGGCGTTGGGGCTGGCGCCCGTCGCCGCCTGGATCGCCCTGCGCGGCCAGCAGCTCCTGCGCGATCCCGCCGACGTCCTGCCCGCTGCCATCCTCGGGCTGGCGGTGGCGGTGTGGGTGGCGGGCTTCGACACGATCTACGCCTGTCAGGATGCCCAGTTCGACGCCGCCCACGGCCTGCAGAGCATCCCGGCCCGGCTGGGCGTGCCCCGGGCCCTCGCGCTCGCCGCCTGGCTGCACGGGCTGACGCTCCTGCTGCTGGCCCTGCTGCCGCTGTTCGTACCGCAGTTGGGGACGATCTACTGGCTGGCTCTGTCGGCCATCACGGCACTGCTCATCTGGGAGCACTCGATCGTGCGTCCAGACGACCTATCCCGGGTGAACGAGGCGTTTTTCAACGCCAACGCCGTGATCGGCGTCGTGCTGCTCGCCGCGATCGCGGCCGACCTCTGGTGGTAAAGGGTGCCGCGAGGCCCCCGGGCAGGCCGACTTTTGCCCGGTTCGGGCCGGGCTGTTGCACCCCGCCCGGGCGTGCGGTTTAAGCTCGGGCGGAAACACCGCCCTGACGGCTGTCGCAGCAGCCCCCAAGTGCCGCTTCCCGGTCACGCACGACCATCGCAGGAATACCCATGATCCGTGCCATCACGCCGTCGCTCGACCCCATCCGCGAGAAGATCGAGGCCGGTGAACGCCTCAATGCGTCCGAGGCCGAGATGCTCTGGGACGAGCGGCTCGACCTCCACGAACTCGGGGAACTTGCCAATCTCGTTCGCGAGCGGAAGAACGGCAACACCGGCTGGTACAACATCAACACGCACCTCAACCCCACGAACGTGTGCGTCTATCGCTGCACGTTCTGTGCGTTCCGGGCCGACCTCCGCGAGGCCCGTGGCTACGTGATGAGCGACGAGCAGATCCTGGCCCGCGGCCAGGAAGCGGTCGACGCCGGATCGACCGAGATGCACATCGTCGGCGGCCTGCATCATCAGCGGGATTACGACTGGTACCTCAACATCATCCGGCTGCTGCACGACCACTACCCCACGCTCCACCTCAAGGCCTGGACGCCGGTCGAGATCAATTGGTTCTGCCACCTCACGAAGCGGTCGATCCGCGACATCCTCGTCGAGATGAAGGATGCGGGCCTCGGCAGCCTGCCCGGCGGCGGCGCCGAGATCTTCCATCCGGAGGTCCGCGACAAGATCTGCGAACACAAGGCCGACACGAAGGAGTGGTTCAACGTTCATCGCACGGCCCACGCGCTCGGCCTGCGGAGCAACGCCACCATGCTCTACGGCCACATCGAAAACGCCTTCCACCGCACCGACCACCTGCTCCGGCTCCGCGACCTGCAGGACGAGACGGGCGGTTTCCAGACCTTCATCCCGCTGGCCTTCCATCCCGAGAACACCCGGCTCTCGCATATCCCGAAGCCGACCCCGGCGATGGACCTGCGGGCGGTGGCCGTGGCCCGGCTCGTGCTCGACAACTTCGACCACGTGAAGGCCTACTGGATCATGCTGGGGATCGGCACGGCGCAGGCGGCGCTCGCCTACGGGGCCGACGATCTCGATGGCACGGTCCGCCACGAACTCATCTACCACGACGCCGGCGCCACGACGCCGGAGGTGCTCTCCGTGGATCACATCAAGCGGCTCATCCGCGAGGCCGGTCGCGATCCCGTGGAACGCGACACGCTCTATCACCGCGTCGTCCGCGACGGCACGACGTGGACCGCGTTGCCGGTCAACGCGTCGTAGAGGAGCGTTGTGCGACGCGTGCTGCGATCAGGGGCATGGGCAGCCCCTCACGGTGTCGTTGGGGCAACGAGCCGCGGCACCCGTCAGGAATTCTGGATGGCCACGAGGACCGTATCGGCCATCGAGCGGGCCGAGTCGATCGCGGCCTGGTTGGCCGTGAAGGCGTTGATCACGGTGGCGGAGCCGCCGTCGCTGTCCATCGAGACCACCGTCACCATCACACCGGCGCCGTAGTGGTTGCCGGCCGTCGTGATCTTGCCTGGTTGTACGGGATCGAAAATCTCGAAGCCCGAGTTGATCAGCACCTGCTGGGCGACCTGCAGGGCGACGAGCGGGGCGAGAAAGCACTTGTAACCGTAGGCGAAGCAAAACACGGACGGGACTCCAGGGGGTGACGGACCGGAACATGAACGTAGCATGCCGATGGCCCGGCGGCATCACCCCACCTTCCCGAGGCCGAGCTGTTCCCCCCAGCGTTTGAGAATGAGTTCGCGAAGGCGGCTCCAGCTCGGGTCCGACAGGGAAGGATCGCGGCCGAAGAGCTCCAGGGCGTCGCGGCGGGCTTCCGCCACCACCGACGAGTCGCGAAGCAGATCGGCCAGATACATCGGTGGCGCGCCGCTCTGGCGAGTGCCCACCAGTTCGCCCGGGCCGCGGAGGAGCAGATCCTGCTCCGCCAGCGCGAAGCCGTCGGTCGTCGAGACGAAGGCGTCGATCCTCGGAATCGAGGCATCGGCAGCCGCCGTCACGGCGCCGCAGATTCCCTGCGTGGCCCCCCGCGCGACGCGGCCGCGGAGCTGGTGAAGCTGCGCGAGGCCGAAGGAGTCGGCGTCGAGAATCGTCATGAGCGTCGCCTGCGGCACGTCGATCCCCACCTCGATCACGCTCGTCGCCACCAGCACGTCGATCGCCCCCGCCCGGAAGCTGTCCATGATCGCCGCCTTCTCCTTCGGCTTCATGCGGCCATGCACCAAGCCCAGCCGAAACGCCTCCAGCGGGCCGTTGGCCAGCTGCTCGAGCGTGCTCGAGATGCTGGCCAATCCGCGCTTCGATTCCTCCACCGCCGGCACGACGACGTAGCCCTGACGCCCCTCCGCGAGTTTCCGACAGAAGAACTCCCACCATTGGTCGAGCTGTTCCGGGCCGACGCGGTAGGTCCTCACCGGCTGCCGGCCCGGCGGCTGCTCGTCGAGCACCGAGACGTCGAGGTCGCCATAGACGGCGTGGGCGATCGTCCGCGGGATCGGCGTGGCGGTCATCACCAGCACGTGCGGATCGGTGTCGCCCTGTTGCAACGTCGCCCGCTGCAGCACTCCGAAGCGGTGCTGCTCGTCGATCACCACCAGGCCCAGGTGGCGGAATTTCGTCGCCTCGCCGCAGACCAGGGCCTGCGTGCCGACGACGATGCCCGCCGCTCCCGACTGCATCCGTTCGAGGACGCGTGCCCGCTCCTTCGCCGGTTGTCCGCCCACCAGCAGCTGCACCTCCACGCCGCTGCCGGCAAGCAGCCGTTCGAGCGTCGCCATGTGCTGGCGGGCGAGCAGTTCGGTCGGCGCCATGATCGCCGCCTGATACCGGAGTGGTTTGTCCGGCGACTGGGTGTCCGTCGGCGGGCCGCCTGGTATCGCTGCGGCGTCGGGCCCGACGGCTTTCACCGCGGTGGCCGCCACGGCGAGCATCGCGTAGATCGCCACGGCCGTCTTGCCGCTGCCGACGTCTCCCTGCAGGAGACGATTCATCGGCCGCGGGCACCGCATGTCGGCGGCGATTTCCCCGCAGACCCGCCGCTGCGCCGGCGTGAACGGAAACGGAAACCGGGCCCGGATGCGGCTGTCGAGACGGGCATCGACGTCGATCGACGGCGCAGCGTGGTCGCGCTGCTGCCGCTCGCGGTGCATTCGCAGCGCCAGCTGCAGCATGAACAGTTCCTGGTAGACGAAGCGGCGACGGGCCGCTTCGATCATCCCCGGACTCGACGGGCAATGGATCTCGCGGAACGCCGTGCCGATCGGCAGCAGCGACTTGGCGGCCAGGACGTCGGCGGGAAACGCCTCGGCCGGCAGGTCGGCGGCATGCCCGAGCGCCGCCTGCACGGCCGCCCGGACGACGGCCTGCGGCACGCCCTCGGCGAGCGGGTAGATGGCGAGCCAGTCGGAGGCGTGGGCCTGCTCACCCTCCCCGAGCCAGCGGACCTCCGGATGGTTGAATTCCCAGATCGTGCCGCTTCTCTTCGGCACACCCGCGATCACCACCTTCATGCCGGCCGTGAACCGTCGGTTCATGAAGGGCATGTTGAACCAGACGGCACGGGCGTGGCCGTCCTTGCAGGCGAGCAGCACGGTCAGAAGCGGCCTGCCGCCGGCGGTCGTCCGTGCGGCGACGCTCGTCACCTCGCCGGCGAGGGAGGCATGTTCTCCTTCCCGGCAGTCGCCGATCGCATGCGCTCCGCTGAAATCCCTGTACTCACGGGGAAAATGCATGAGGGCGTCGGACGCCGTGACCAGTTCGAGCCGGACGAGCTTCTCCGCGCGGGCGGTGCCGACGCCGGGCAGACGTTCCAGCGGCGTGGCGAGGCTCCGCGGGCGATCGGTGGCGGGCTGAGCATCCATGGCGGACAGTCTATCCGCGGCGCGCCCTTCGGGGCTGTCCTACCCCCGGTTGTTCCGCTGGAGTTCCTTGTAGGCCTCCACCGCCATCCGGTCGCACTCCTCGTTTTCGGCGTGGCCTGAATGGCCGGCCACGTGCGTAAAGCGGATCCTGTGGGATGACGCCAGCCGGTCGAGCTCTCGCCAGAGGTCCTCGTTCTTGACCGGCACGAGCTTTCCCTTCTCCTTCCGCTTCCAGCCCTGCTGCTTCCACTTGGGCAGCCACTCCGACAGACCGGTGCCGACGTAGACGCTGTCGGTCACCAGTTCCACCACCGTGGGCCGCTTCAATTGCAACAGCCCCTGCACGACAGCCGTCAGCTCCATGCGATTGTTCGTCGACACCGCCTCGGCACCGGAGCCGCTCGTCTCCCGACCGCTCTGCGGATGCCGCAGGATGTAGGCCCAGCCACCCGGACCGGGATTGCCGCTGCAGGCACCGTCCGTGAACAGCACCACCTCGCCCGCATCCGGATCCTTCGCCATGGACGTCTTCCCTGCTGTGTGCCTGGTGCTGCGAACCTACACGATGTCCCGCGCGGAACCCATGGTCGCGAACGACGACCGCTCCTCTGCACCGCCCCCCTGCATCCCGGCCGATGGCCCGGTCGCGGCCCCCTGCCCTCGCGACGACAGCCGCACCGGCAGCCGCACGGTGAAACGACTGCCACGGCCCAGTTGGCTCTCCACTCCGATGTCACCGCCCAGCAGCCGGCAGAGTTCCCGCACGATCGACAGCCCCAGCCCGGTGCCGGAGAACTCCCGCGTCATCGCGTCATCCCCCGTCTGGAAAACCCGGCCCTGGCGAAACTTCTCGAAAATCGCCTGCTGCTCCTCCTCCGCGATGCCCACGCCGGTGTCGAGCACGTCGAGCACGAGTTCGTCGCCGGCCGCCGGCTCCTCGACGAGCCTGGCCCGCACGTCGATCCGCCCGCCCTCGGGGGTGAATTTCACGGCGTTCGACAGCAGGTTGGCCAGAATCTGCTGCACCTTCGCCGGATCCTGCTCCAACTCGTCGAGCCCCGGGCCGATCTCGAACGCCATGTCGATCCGCTTCCGCTCGGCCAGCGGCCGCACCATGTCGCACTGCGCCGACACGATCGACTCGAGCCGAAAGATGCTCGGCCGGACCTCCATCTTCCCCGCCTCGATCTTCGCGAGGTCGAGAATGTCGTTGATCATCTCGAGGAGCATGCGGCCCGACGAGCGGATGTTCTGCACGTAGCGCTTCTGCCGGTCGTCGAGCGATTCGATCGAGCCGAGCACGTCGGAAAAGCCGATGATGCTGTTGAGCGGCGTGCGGAGCTCGTGGCTCATCGTGGCGAGGAAGTCGCTCTTCAGGCGGTTCATCTCGTAGAGGTGCAGGTTGGCCTGCGCAAGTTCGTCGACCTTCTCGTCGAGGCTGCTATTGGCCTTGCGCAGATCCTCCTGGGAATCGACGAGGCCGCGGAGCATGCGATTGAAGGCGACGCCGAGCTCCTCGAACTCGTCGGCCGTGTGGATCTCGGCACGGGCCTGCACGTTGCCCCGCTGCACCTCGTCGGCCACGTCGCGAAGGTGTTCGAGCGGCTTGACGATCACATACCGGACGATCGCGTAGGCGGCGAGCATGGCGAGAAACACCGTCATGATCGCGGTGGCGGCGAGCACGGCACGATTCCAGTTGATCGCCTTGCGTGTGGCCGAGTCGGGCATCACCACCTTGACGACGGCCATCAGGTCGTTGTCGGCCAGCAGCGTTCGCGGTCTGCCGATCGGTTGGCCGTCGGCGGGTTCCGCAGCGGACCCGGCCGCCGCGTCGCCGATCACCCCCCGATACTTGTGGCAGCCGGCGCAACTGCTCCGCCACCGCACGGGCTGGTAATAGTGGTATTCGGCGTTGTCGGCCGTGCGAAACTCCCGGTATTCGGTGGAGCGGGTCGGCGGCCCGCCGGTCGGCTTGGGGTCGGGTGCGCGATCCTTGAAGTAGGTCAGGACGGCGGCGTCCAGTCGCGAGTATTTGCCGCGTTCCTCCGGCGCCGCGTCGGGCTTCAAGAGCCAGCTCTGGTATTGCTCGCTCTGCAGGGTGCGGCTGAGGAACTCGATCGCGCCGGCATACTGCTGCTCCGGCTCGAGCGTCTTCCAGTGGTACTGCAGCATGATGGCATCGACGAGATGTCGGCCGGTGCTCCGCGTCGTGGCGTAGACGAGTTCCTCGGTGCTGCTGCCATACCACCAGAAGCTGCCGGTGATCAGCACGAGCAGACAGAGCCCGAACAGGAAGCGGCATTTCCGCTCCAGGCTGGTCTCGCCCAGGATGTCCTTGAATGTCCGGTACGCCATATGGGAACGCTTTCTCCCGTCATGCTACCCCGGCCGGTTTCCCGGACGAAAGGCGGGAAATTTCGTGCTTCGGGAAGCGTTGTTTCACGCTGCGCTCATGCGCCACGGTGAGGGGCTGCCCGTGCCCCGTCGCCGGACGTTCGCTGCGCCCATCCTGGGCTTCGCTCACTCGATGCTGACTGCG
>JBILWX010000291.1:0-2589 GCA_044369655.1 Pirellulales bacterium | reverse complement strand
GATGACTGGAGTACTCATGTATCGAATTATAGCTACTGCGGCCGGTTTGTGCACTGCATTCTCGGCCGCCCTCGCGGCCGACTTTGCCATGAAGCGCGAGTCGGATCGGCTCGTGGTCACCGCCGGCGGCGGCGAGCCCGTGGCGTTGTACGTGTTCGCTGACCCGGTCGTCGGGCGGCCTGCGATCCGCGATCTGGCTGTCCCCGGCGGCACGGTCGTCACTCGGCCCTGCCCGCCGCGCAAGGGCCTTGATGCCGATGACCACGCCACGATCCATCCGGGCGTCTGGCTCTGCTTCAGCGACCTCTCGGGGGCCGACCCCTGGCGTCACAAGACGGCCGTGCGATTCGCGGGATTCGATGGCGAGCCGGCCGTGGTCGATGGTGCCGCCCGGTTCACGGCGAAGATCGAGTATCTCGCCGCGGCCGCCGACACGCCCGACGCACCGGTCGTCTGCCGCGAGCGATCGACCGTGTCGATCCAGGATCGAGAGATCGACGGCGCCGCCGTCCGCCTCCTGCTCTGGGAGGCGGAACTCACGCCCGGCGGGAATCGGCCGCTGGTTTTCGGCGACGTCGAAGAGATGGGCCTCGGCCTCCGTGTCGCCACGCCGCTTTCGCCAGCCCGCGGTGGCCGCTATCTCGCCAGCCACGGCGGCACCAACGAAAAGGGCATCTTCGGCCGCGCGGCCGCGTGGGTCGATGCCTCCGGCACGATCGACGGCCGCCGCGTGGGCGCGGTTGTGATCGATCTCGCCGGCAATCCGCGAGAGCCATTTTTCCACGCCCGTAACTATGGCCTGATGCTCGCCAATGCGTTCGGCCGCAAAGCCTACGGCGTCAAGGATCCTCCGCCGCCCGTCACGCTCGAGCCGGGCAAATCGCTGCGGCTGCGATACGCGATCCTTTTGCACGGCGACGTTCCCGACGAGCGGCTCGCGGGGCTCATCGAGCATGTCTGCGAGGAGGCAGCGCGATGAGCGACCACGGTCATGCCACCGTGCCGCTCTCGCCTCGCGGCCGTGCGGCCGTGCTCGCCGCGGCGTTTCTGGGCCTCGCATTCGACGGCTTCGAACTCGGCCTCATGCCGGTGGCGTCGCTCTCCGTCACGAAAAGCCTCATGGGCGAGGCGTTCACCCCTTCGGCCGGCGGCGACTGGTTTGCTCGCTACACCGCGGCGCTGATGCTCGGGGCGGCAATCGGCGGCGTCGTGCTCGGGCGATTCGGCGACCGGTTCGGCCGCGTCCGCGGGCTGGGCGTGAGCATTCTCTTTTATTCGCTCGGCGCCGCGGCCGGCGGCTTCGTCACCTCGCAGTGGCAATTGCTCTCGCTGCGGTTCCTCGTGGGGCTGGGCGTCGGCGGCGTGTGGCCCAACGGCATCGCGCTCGTTGCCGAGAGCTGGCCCGCGGCGAGCAAGGCGACCGTGTCGGGCGTGATGGCGGCCGGCATCAACGTCGGCATCATCGCGCTTTCGCAGTGCGGCCGCATCTGGCCGATCACGCCCGACTCGTGGCGCTGGCTCTTCCAGATCGCGGGGCTTCCGGCGTTGCTGGGCCTGGCTGTGCTCGCGGCGCTCCCTGAGTCGCCGCAGTGGCTTGCCCGCCGCGGCGGTGCGGCCGATGGTCACGCGAGCCCGGGGCCGGCCCTCTTCGCCAGCATCCCGATGGTCGGCGCCTGGTCGGCAAGCAAGTGGATGATCCCGTGGTCCGACGCCGTCGCGGGCCCGACCGATGCCACCTACAAGGTCGTCACGCAGGGCTGGTGGGCGGCGGGCTCGCTCGTCGGAAGCTTCGTGGGCGCGCTGCTCGTCGGCTGGCTCGGCCGCCGCACGAGCTATCTCCTCATCAGCGTAGGGGCGACGGCGGCCACGCTCGCGATGTTCAACCTCACGGCACCGCTCGAGCCTGGATTCCACGCGACCGTCTGCGTGCAGGGGTTTGTCTCGACGCTGTTCTTCGGCTGGCTGGCGGTCTACCTGCCATCGGTCTTTCCCGTCGAGGTGCGGGCAGCGGGGAGCGGTCTGGCCTATAACGCCGGTCGCTTCCTCACGGCGGCGGGCGTGCTCGCGGCCGGCTCGCTCTTCACGGCGCTCGGAGGCGACTACGTGCGGGTCGGATCGTTCTGCAGCCTCGTCTATGCGCTGGGTATCGCGGCGATCTGGCTCACGCCCGCTGCCGAGCGCACCCGGCTGCAGCGGGATCCATAGGCTGTCGAACTCTGATGGACAGATGTTGGTAGCAACGGCACCGGCTCGGTCTTGCTCCCGTAGCCACCCCGGTGGGCTTTTTGTGAACGGCATGTCACCGCCGACCGTTGTGTTCTTCGTGTCTTCAACTGCTGGCGCTGCGGTATTTCGCCAGCGCCGCCTGGAAGACGAGCCGCGAGATCACGAGCGCCGACGTCGCCGCGATCAGTGCGGCTGCGACCAGGCTCCATGACTCTCCCGAGAGCGGCAGCGCGATCACGCGGGCCGGCACGTTCACGACGAGCAGGATCGGGATCACGAAGGTGCAGAGCGTGCGGAGCGGTCCGCCCCAGGGACCTGCATAGATCTCGGCCGGGTAGCGGGAGAAGTTCGTGAGATAGAACC
>JBILWX010000276.1:0-2797 GCA_044369655.1 Pirellulales bacterium | reverse complement strand
GTGAAGCCGCGGCTGCCCGACGAGGAGTCGGCGGCCTACAAGGCACTCGTGGCCGCGAAGAAATGGCCCGACCTCACGCCCTTCCAGACCGTGGCCAAGCACGTGCAGGCCGCAGAGCCGCTCGCCAAGGCGATCGCAGCCCAACTCGACAAGGCCGGCATCCCGCCGCTCTTCGAGTGCGACTCAGCCGGCATCTCCGCCACGCGGCAGGCAGAGGGAGACATCGAGTATCTCTTCGCCGTGAATGCCACGGCCGATCCCGCGGCGACGACCAGAAACGCATCGAAGCCCACAACGGCCACGATCGCTTTGCCGGCCGAGGGCAAGGCCATCTACGACGCCCTCAAGGGCGGACCGGCCAAGGCCAAGGATCGCTATGAGTTTGGCAAGGGCGAGATGCGCGTGTTTGCCCTCACCGCCCGTCCCATCGGTGCCGTTCGCGTGGCCATGCCGGTGGTCACCCGTGATCTGACGCAACCGACGCCGATCACGCTGCGGGTCGCCGCGACGGTGCTCGACGACAAAGGCGGGCTGCTCTGCGGCAGCGTGCCGCTGCGGATCCGGGTGCTCGATCCGAAGGGCACCGCCCGCTACGACCTGCATCGGGCCACGAAGCTGGGCGTGCTGTCGCTCGAACTGCCGCTGGCGGCCAACGATCCGGCCGGCGACTGGTCGGTGATCGTCACCGAACTGCTCGACAACAAGGAAGGCACGGCGTCGTTCGCCTACCGACCGGCATCGACGTGCGGGGCGACGGCGGGCCTCACCCGCCGCGGCATCATGCTCGGCGGCGAGCAGGCGAACCTCTTCCGGTTTGCCCGCGTCAACCATGCCGTGACCATTGTCAAGGGCACCGCCGACTTCCACGGGCCGGCGGCGGACCGGCTCAAGAAGATCCTGGAGCCCTGGGGCGTTACCTGCACGATCGTCGCCGCGGCCGACGTGAGCAAGCCCCGGACGCTCACCGCGGAGGAGGCGAAGACCTGGGTCGGGCTGACCTACACCGGCAGCGGCGCGACGAAGCCGGGCGACGGCAATCCGCTTACGGTCGCTGGCTTCGCGGTCGCGGGGCCGGTGATTCTGCTCGGATCGCCTGAGGACAATCCCTTGATCAAGTTCCTCGCCGAGCAGAGCGTGCTGCCCTACCAGCCCAAGGCGGGCGCGTTTCCCGGGGCCGGTCGCGGCTTCGTGGCGTGGCAGCGGGACATGCTCGGCAAGGGGCAGGAATCGGTCACCGTCATCGCCCACGATGCCGAGGGGCTCAGTGAGGCGGTAGGGTCGTTCTACGAGGCGGTGGCAGGCATGGACCCGCTGACGCCGTGGATCCTGCCGACTGCCAGCAGCGTCGCCGTGCCGTGAGGAGAGCCAAGATGTTCCGCCGACGTGACCAAAGCATGCACGTCCGATGTCGTTCGGTACGACAACCCCGAGATTCTCTCTCGAGAAGCGGTGCCGATTAACGGGGGCAGGTCACCATCAACAAACCATACCTCCGGGATCGCCTGCACCTGGCGAATCCGCCAGTTGTAGAAACGAGCGGGGCGGGGTGTCATACACGGACGGCCGACCCGTTCGTGTTGGCTGCCGAACGCCTTCTTTGCCATGCCTCGCCAGGAATCCGTCATGAGACTCCCCTGCCCCCTTCCCCGTAGCACCGTCACGATTTTTCTTGCCGGGCTCCTGGCAATCCTGTTCACCGAACGGCCGCTCGTCGCCGCGCCATTGCCGGCGGCAACGCTCGCCGCCTTGGAAAAGCCGCAGTCCGGTGCAACGGTGGTCATTCCGGCGGGAACGTTCGAGGCGGGCGATCTGGCGGTGCCCGCGGGCGTGACGCTCAAGGGCGCGGGCCGCGGCCTGACGGTGCTCAACGCCAAGGGCAGGAAAAACGGCGTCGTGCTCGGCGCGGGTGCCCGGCTGAGCGACCTGACGATAGAGAATGCCGGGGAGAATGGCGTGGCGATCGTCGGCGGGAAGGATGCCGCCGTCTCCCGCGTGGTGGTTCGCGGCTCCCAAAGTGGAGTGCTCGTGCAGAAAGCTACGGACACGCGGGTTGAGAACTGCGTCTTGGCTGAGAATCGCACCGGTCTGACCCTGGTCGAGGCTGAGAGGTGCATAGCCGCGAATCTCACGCTCACCGACAACTCCGCGATCGGCATGACGATTTCCGGCTGCCGCGGTTGCCGCGTCTTCAACAACCTCGTGGTCGGCTCGCAGATCGGCGTGAGCCTGGTCCGCAGCACCGATCTCGCGCTCGATCACAATGTCTACGTCTGCAACTTCACGGGCAGTTTCGGCGACGTGAAGGGGCGGCCGTCGCGGCAGAAGGTGGGGGCCTGGGCATCGCTGACCGGCCAAGACCGGCACTCGCTCATGCTGCCGGTGACGCTCTCGAAGACCTATGCACCGACCAATACGCTCGACTGGTCGCCGAATCTGCCCGTCACCGCCCCCTGGGGCGCGAAGGAACTTGCTACCGCGAAGGCTCCCGCCGACGACATCGACGGCAAGCCGCGGGGCGAGCGGCAGGGCGTGGGCGCCGTCGGCGTCACGGCACTCAAGCCGCCGCGGCCTGCCGACGGCACGTTCGAGATTCGAAGCGGCGCGGGCGTGGCGAGCGCCGGGCTCTATACGAAAGCCGGCGACCTCGTGGCCTACCTTTTTCAGAATCAGCCGCTGCCCAAGGGCCGCCACGAGTTCTGGCTGCCGAGCCGCACCTGGACGGGGCAGCCGCTCACGGCGGGCGACTATGAACTCAAGGTGACCGAGTCGGACCTCGCCTTCGAGTATGTCGCCGCCG
>JBILWX010000036.1:0-30776 GCA_044369655.1 Pirellulales bacterium | reverse complement strand
CCCCCGCCGTCGGGCTCGAACTCTTTCGCCAGGCCGTAGTCGATGCCGGTGAGGTCGCGGACGGTGGCGTCGTACTCGGCGTTGGTGAGCCGCCGCAACGTCACGTTCCCGGGATCACCGGCATTGGCCTCGATCGCAGCCCGTAGGCCCGGAACCAGCCAGGCGAGGACCGTCTCACGATCGGCGGCCGTGAGTTCGCCGGCCTCCCGCGGCGGCATCCGGCCCGATTCGATCTGCTCGCGAACGGCCTGCCACGAGCGGAAGTCGCGGTGCAGGTCGGATGCGGCGACGAGACGGTCGAGGGCCACGGCCGCCTGCGGCTGGTCACCTGAGTGGCAGTCGAGGCAGTTGGCCTGGACGATCTCCAGCGGCCCGGCGGCATCGGCGGCGAAGCAGGCACCGGCGGCAAGCCAGGCCAGTCCCAGAGCGACGGTGCGGGGGAGCAGGGAAGGCATCGGTCGGGTGGCTGCGGGGCGAAAACGGACCGAGCGACATGCAACGCCTTGCCTCATAAGGATAGACACCGTCTCGAGCGGCTACAACCTCCACAGTCGGTCGCTCTGCTCGTCATCACGAAGCCATCTTGCCGGAACCGGCAATTCCTTACCGGGGCCGGGCGGGAGAGCAGCCGCCCGGTCTCACGGGAGTCGCCGTCCGAATCGTCAGCGCCATCTGCTAGAGTGGCGACACCACCCAGGGGAGTTGGAAGATGTTCAGAAAAGCTATCCGTTTCACTGTTTTTTTCGTCGGCCTGGTTGCGGCCGCGGCGCACGCCGCGCCGCCCGCGACCGTCGCCGCTCCGGTTGCCACGGCGGCGCCGACTGCCGGTGCGAAGGCCGCTCCGGTGCGGATGGGCTGCGGCATCATGACGTTCGATACCGTGCCCGGCTGGGGGCTCGACGCGCAGGGACTGTCGCAGATCGGGCCGACGCACGGCGGCGTCGCCGTCGACAGCCGCGGCAACATCTACACGAGCGCCGACGCGGGCCTGTTCGTGTTCAGCCCCGACGGCCGCTTGATCCGCCGCTTCCTCGACGGCGACTACACGCGGCTCCACGACATCGAGATTCGTACGGAGGCCGACGGCGACTACCTCTACGGCGCCCGCAACGCCAACGCCGAGGGGATCAAGCTCCACGCCGAAACCGGCGCCGTGGTGTTGCGGCTGCCGTTTCCCGAGGCGTCGGGCCTCCAGCTCAAGAAATTTGCCCCCACGGCGATCACCGTCGCTCCCAATGGCGACATCTTCCTGTCCGACGGGTACGCCAGCAACCACATCTTCAAGTTCGACAAGACGGGCAGATACCTGAAGCACTTCGGCACCAAGGGAAACGAACTGCGGCAGTTCAACACCGCGCACGGCATGACACTCGACACCCGCTACGATCCGCCCCGGCTCCTGATCTGCGACCGCAACCACGAGCCGAAGGGGCGGCTGTTGCACTACGACCTCGAAGGCGAGTTCATCGAGGAGGTGGTGACGGGTCTGGGAATGCCGACGTCGGCGTCGGTGCAGGGCGACTTCGTGTCGGTGCCCGACCTGCACGGACGCCTCGTGATCCTCGACAAGAGCAACACGATCATGGCGGTGCTGGGGCACAACCCCGATCCGGCCCAGGGGCGGAACTACAACGTGCCGCAGGCCACGTGGATCGAGGGCGTGTTCAGCGGCACGCACGGCTCGGCCTGGGACGCGGAAGGCAATCTCTACGTGCAGGACTGGAACGTGGCCGGCCGGATCATGAAGCTGGTGCGGGTCCGCTGAGCGGACGCCGTTCACTCGCCCGGGCGGCGGGCTTGCGCGGGAACCAGCCCGGCATCTTTCATCCCCTGAAACCATGCCTCCGCGATCTTGATCGTGCCCTGCTGATTGGGATGCACGCCGTCGGGCGTCAGGTCGTCGGCGGTCAGCGCCGCGGCCATGTCCACCATGCGGATCTTCCTTCCCGCCGCCTCGAATCGGGCGACGGTCGCCGGCAGCGACGCGTTGTAGTCGCCCACCCCCTCGAATCCCTGCCGCGGCGCCCGCTGCGGAGGGATGGTGGCGACGAGCAGCTGGCCGGAAAGGTTGTCGAGGATCGTCTGGATGAGCAGATCACGCTCGTGAGCGTCGAAGCCGTTCGCCCCCGACATGAGCAGCACGACGTCGGGCCTGCACTGCTTCATGGCGGCGACGATGTCCGGGGCGCGCATCTCCTTCACCCCACGGGAGTCGAGGACGTCTTGCGGGGTGGGAACGACGCCCCCTTGCCGAATGCCCCGGTTGCCAAAGCCCGCCAGGCCGTGGTGGTCGGGATCGAACTGCGGATCGCAGACTCCATCGGTGCCATAGGCCATGAAGTCGAGCGCCCCGACGAAGTCGTAGGCGAGGCCGGCTGCGCGGAGCTTGTCCTGGAGCGGCTTCCTCCAGCCGCCTCCATCGGGGCTCGGCAGGCCGGTGGCCTTGCCATTCTTCGTGGCGATGTAGGTGCCGCGGGTGATGGAGTCGCCCACCGGCATGATCCTCAGCGGAGCGGCCCCGGCTTCGTCCGCCCTGGCCGCGGCTCCCACGATCGCGGCAATGATCGAAACGACGCAAAAGAGCGTTGGCAGTCGGCTGGCGATGGGCATGGCTGCTTGCGCAGGGGCTGTGAATGGAAAAACGAGCCTGCCAGCCATTTGTGGTGGCAGGCACCCGTCTCATGATATCATAGCGGCATGCGACCCAGTATCACATCCCGCCGCCGCGTTCAGGCATCGAAGGCGACCGCATCGGGCACCTTCGTCCTGCGGCTCGACCCGCGGCTTCATGCCGTCTTACGAGCCGAGGCCGCGGCGGCCGGCACGTCGCTCAATGAGTGGTGCAGTCGTGTGCTCGCCGCCCCGGGCGGCAGCCTTGCTGCGGCCACCGACGTCGTCCTCACCATCCGCTCGCGGCTGGGCGCGGACCTCCTGGGAATCGTCGTCTACGGCTCGTTTGCACGTGACGAACTGACCGCCGGTTCGGACGTCGATCTGCTGGTGGTTCTCGCGTCGTCGGTGAAGATCACGCGGGCGCTCTATCGGGACTGGGAGACGCCCGCGCTCGACTGGGAGGGCCGCGAGGTCGATCTTCATTTCGTGCACCTGCCGGAGGCCGGCGATCCCGTCTCGGGCAGTTGGGCCGAGGCTGCGGTATGCGGCATCGTGCTCTCCGACCGCGACCTGGTCGTGTCGCGCCGGCTCAACGCCATTCGCGGCCGGATCGCCGCCGGAGAACTCGTCCGGCGGATGGCGCAAGGCCAGCCCTATTGGATCCACGAGGCCGGCGATGCGAAGCCCTGACTTGGCTGCCGACTATGTCCGCAGGGCCAGGGCCCGGCTGGCAGCGGTCGACGCGCTTTTCGACGGCGAGAGTTGGGCCGACGTCGTGCGGGAATCGCAGGAGGTCGTGGAACTGGCCCTGAAGGGTCTTTTGCGGGCCGTGGGGATCGAGCCGCCGCGCATCCATGACGTTTCCGACGTGCTGGCGGCCGAGCGGGAGCGATTCCCGAAGGCGATCCAGCGGCATCTCGACACCCTCGCCGCCGGGTCGCGGACCCTCCGCCGCGACCGCGAACTCGCTTTCTACGGAGCGGAGGATCTCACCCCCTCGGGGTTCTACACCCGGGATGACGCGGCCTCGGCCCGCGAAATCGCCCGCCGGACGGTCGCCGCCGTCGAGCCGCACGTGCCCGGCGGCGGATGACGCGACGCGCGACGGCCGCGTTCACCATCTACCACATTTCCGGCATCGTGGTGACCGCCAAGGGCACCGTGAAACCTCGAGTGGCTGACCGCTCGCACAGACAAGCCCTGAACGCCCGCGGCACCACGGGGCTGGCAGGTTTTGAAAATGTGACATATCATCTCGGCACGCATTTCGCCTTCCAGGAGACACCGATGACCGTCGCCGCTCCCCGCCGCCCGCAGCTCGACCAGGCCACCCTTCTAAAACTCCGCCGCTTCAACACGCCGGCGGTCTACAACGGCTGGGAGCAGATCACGACCCACGACGCGTCGCGGGAGGGGATCAGCCGCGAACCGCTCACCGACTTCATGCCCGAGATGGGGCCGATGATCGGCTACGCCGTGACGGTGGTGGTCGAGCCGAGCAACCCCGATCATCCGAAGCAGCACCCCGGCGCCTGGCCGAAATACTGGCGCTACGTGAGCGAGCAGCCCGGCCCCAAGATCCTCGTCGTGCAGGACCTCGACCGGCCGCATGCCTCGGGCGCGACCCTGGGTGAGGTGAACGGCACGATCATGCGGGCGATCGGCTGCGTGGGCGCGATCGTCGATGGCGCCGTCCGCGACCTCGACGAGATGAAAGGGGCGGGCTTCAAGACGCTTGCCCGCCAGCTGACCGTCGGCCATGCCCACGGCTGCCCGATCCGCTGGGGCTGCCCCGTCGAGGTGTTCGGCCAGAAGATCGAGCCCGGCCAGCTGATCCACGCCGACAAGCACGGCTTCCTGGCCGTGCCGCCCGAGGACGAGGCGAAGCTCCTCGAGGCGACGGCGTTCATGGACGCCAACGAGTGCAACACGTTGATCGCCGCTGCCCGCTCCGCGACCGGCCTGTCGATGCCGGAGTTGATGCAGCGGCTGGAGCAAGCGGCCGACGCCTTCGGCGAGGCGGCCACGCAGCGGTTTGCGGCGGACCGCGCCGCCCGCGGCCAGGCCGCTCAAAACGGCGAATGGGCCGGCAAGAAGTGATCCACCGGCTCAGCGGCCGGCGGCGCGGGCAGCCTTGCCGGACGACGTGGCCCGCCGCGGCCGCACGGGCTTCAGGCTCTTCGACTTCACACGCGCATAGCTCACTGGTTCCGGCTCTGCCGAGTCTTTGGCCGCGACTGCCGTCAGTGCCTTGATCCACGGGGAGAGATGCTCGCGGATGAGCTCGTCGGCCTGCGCCGGCGAGGCCTGTGCGAGAGACTCGATCAGCCGCGAGTGGACATTAGCCGACCGGCCCGGCACATCCGGCAGGAGCCGGTTGGCGGCGTGGTAGAGGCTGTGCCGCATGACATGCGTAAACGCTTCGTAGAGCACGGGGCAGCGGGCCTGCTCCACGAGCAGGTCGTGCAGTTCCACCTCGGCCCGCCAGTTGGCCAGCGACCGCACCTCCGTCGTGTCGAGCTTGCGGGCCACCTTGAGGAGCTTTTCCTTGGCTCGGCGGATCGGCTCGCCGGCATAGAGGCGGGCAGCCTCCACCTCGAGCGCCTGCCGCACGTGGAATCTCCCGAGCGCCTGCGAGGCCGTGATCGGCTTGACCACGGTGCCACGGCGGGGACTCGTTTCCAGGAATCCCTCCCACTCAAGCTGCGTCATCGCCTCGAGCACGGGCATCACGCTCACGCCCAGATCAGCCGCCACCTGCCGGCGGTTGAGCCGGTCGCCGGGAACGAGCCGGTTGGCGAGCATCGCCTCGTAGATCTGTTCGTAGACGCGGTGTGAGAGAAGGGTGGATTGCATCGGTGGTGAATGATCGATCGAAAAACGTCGCCCCGCCCGGCGCAGATACGCAAGCGACCATAGACAGATGGCCAACCGTTCCGGGTGCGTCAAAGATAGAAGATCGCTGGCCCCGCCGCAAATCGCACGGGCGTGCGACAGCGGCAGGAACGCCCATGCACGGAAACTCCTTGCCGCCCCGGCGCGGGTGATGCACACTTGCCTCCATGAAGCCGCGCTCGGACCTGATCCCGATTTCCGCCGGTCTCGGCCCCGCTGCGGAGGAGGCGCTGGCTTCCCCGTCCGCCCCGGCGAGTTCCCTGTCCCGGCCCGCGCTGCCGAAATCGACGACACTCTCCGCCGACCGGATCCACGCCGTCGATCTCGAGGAGCAGATGGATCCCTTGGCCGTCGCCGAGGCCACGGCCGACGACCGCCGCACCCTCGCCACGCTCGTGGGGCAACTATTCGTGATCGGCGTCGCTGCCGCGGCGATCTGGTGGCTCTTGCCCACGGGCGTCGTCGCCCGGCCGCCGCTGGAGTTGCCCCCGCCCCTGCAGGCGGAAGCCGGCCCCATCAGCCCCGCCCAACGCGACGCGGAAAACGCGGCGATCGGCCTCTTGAAGCGGGCCGTTCCCACCCAGGCGGTTGCAGCCTTCCGGCAGTGTGTCGACGCGGCCGATCAGGCCAGCGTGAATGCCTGGCGATACTACCTGCAGACGCTCGTGGATCTCGACGAGCGGGCCGAGCTGCGGCATCGCGCCGGCCAGTTCCTCGCGCAGCATCCCGACCGGCTGGAAGCCGCCCACTTCCAGTGCGAAGCGATCCGCCGCGACGACATCGCGAGCCATCGCGAGCGAGGCGGAGCCTGGAACACGCTCAGGAATGCGGTCGCCGGAGCGAAGATCGCCCCGGCGTATCTGGCCGAGATCGACCGTTGCCAGAATACGATCAGCGACGCCCTCAACCTGCTCGAGCAGCACGACGACGACTGGTCGTCGTCCGTCCGCACCGCCTGGGCGGATCTGCTTCATCTCGATCGGGCCCGCCTCCATCACCACGCCTGGAAGTGCGGCGGCCTCGCCTTCGCCGATCCCCACCGGGAGCACGCGCTCGAGGCGATCCGCCAGATGTCGTCGGCCACCAGCGCCGACGCGCTCGGCCTGCGGCTCGACATCTATCGCACCTGCCGCGACGGCTGGCCCACGCGATTCGGCTTCGCCCCGCAGAAGCAACTCGTCAACGGGCTCGACTGGTCGAAGGACGACCTGCAACGGGCGATCGACGCGGACCGCAAGGCACTCGCCCACCTTCCACCCACGGGCCGCCGATGACCGACTCCTCGCTCCTGCCGGCCAAACCCCACCCGCTGGCCCCGTCCACGCAGGCGACAGGCCTCGCCCGCTGGTCGGATCTCATCCCCAGCCTGCTGGGCATGCCCGCCGGCAGCGTCTCTCGCCCCTCCACCCTCGCTCGCCAGCTGCTCGTGATCGTGCTCTATGTCGCAGCCGCCCGGCTGATGATGCTCGATCCCTGGTTCACGGGCGACACGATTCCCGGCAACACGTTCACTTGGCGGCAATCGAGCGTGATCACGCTCCTGGGCCTGCTCATGGTGTCGGCCATCGCCTTCGAGTGGCACCTGCTGGGCGTGTCGAAGGGGCTGAACCTCGTCGGGCAGATCGTGCTCGCCTATCCCTTCACGCTGTTCGTCGCGCGGTTGCTGGGGCGGCCCTGGCACCAGGCCGACACCGGCGGCGTCATCGGCGCACTCTTCGCGGCCGTCCGGGCGGCGGGCGGATTCCTCGGGGTGAGCAGCTTCATTCCCGCCTGGGTCGCCGACGCGCTCTCGAGCCCCGGCACCGCGATGGTGCTGCTCGCGCTCTGCGTGGTCACCTCGGTCGGCGGCACCGCGGCCACCAGGATGGGGCTGACGGCGGGACTGTTCTTCATCCCCCTGGCAGTCGCGTTCAGCCAGCCGCCCGTGCCGGGCCTGCCGTTCCTCGGCGGACTGGCCACGATGCTGTTCGGCATGGCCCTGCAGTTTCGGGACGTCGACAAGTATCACCGCGACAAGGAGATCCTCCACCGGTTGCGGCACGTCACCGACGAACTGGAGCGGCGGTGCTGCCTGCGGCTGGTCACCCGCACCTGGGCCGACGGCCGCCTCGGCGAGCAGACCGCGGAAGGGCTCGTGCGGCAGACCTACGAACATGTCCCGGGGGTCGACGCCGGCACCGTCCGTGAGATCACCCGCTCGATCACGCACGACCTCGTCACCACCCACGGCCTGTTGCAGGTGCGGCACGATTCGGAGGGCATCTTCCTGGTGCCGCCGCCGGCGCTCGAGTTCGAGGCCGATGTGCTCGAACAGATCGCCCGGCTGCCGCGGATGGTGATCGTCTTCCTGCTGGCGTCGTGCTGGGTGCTGATGCCCTTCGACATCGTCCCCGACGCGATCCCGCTGGTGGGGGCCGTGGACGACGTGCTCGT
This sequence comes from Pirellulales bacterium, assembly GCA_044369655.1. Lineage (GTDB taxonomy): Bacteria > Planctomycetota > Planctomycetia > Pirellulales > UBA1268 > CAMCQY01. The sequence goes on along the minus strand of JBILWX010000036.1, from coordinate 22,835 downwards.
GATGACGCTGGCCGGCTGGCCGCTGGCCCGCCTCCTCGAACAGCGGATCGACCAGCGCCGCCGCCGCTAGCGACAGGATTCCCCTCGCCTGCCGGTCCCTTGCTTGCGCTGCGGGCTTGGATGGGAGCGGGCTTGGGGCGAGGGTGGGATCGGCCGTGCCCCCGCTTTTTGCACCGGCAGATACGCGAAAAAAACGGCGATTTGCCTTTTGAATTCCGCCCCGCGTAGGGTTGCCCCGCCGGTGCTTTCGGCCTCGGGCAGACGGCACCGTGCGATGGTTTGCTCCTGGTTGACGCAACGAGGAACAGTCCGGGCGACCGGAAGGTTCGTCATCACGTAAGCCGGCGCGAGAAGCCGCCTTCGGGCGATTTCCCGCGCCGGCTTTTTTGTTTTTGTGCGCGGCAGAGAACGGCCGCGGAAAAAGGTGCAGCGGACGCCGCGAGACCACCGCTCCCCGTCGCCAGCCGTCGTCGGCTTGCCGTCCGGGAGCCCTGACCTCGGAGTGTCGCGATGAACACGTTCTGCCTGACCCACCGGATCCTTCTGGCCGCGAAGGTGCTGCTGCCCTGGATCGGCATCGTCGTCGCCGCCACCGTCTTCGCGGTGCTGCCGGCCCAAGGCGGGCCGATCTCGATCTCCGGCACCGGCCAGACGCTGGTCTCCGGCATCGCGAACACGCCGTCGGCCGTCTACCGCACCGTGTCGGCCGGCGCCACGCTCGACATCAGCGGCAATACGCTCACGCTGGTGCTCGCCAACACGTCACCCACCGACTCCATCTTCAAGGCCGAAGCCCTCAGCAGCTTCTATTTCGACATCGCGAAGGGAGCGCAACGGCCCACCCTCGCCTTCACTTCCGCCGATGGGCCGCTCTACCAGGTCTTCTCGAGAGGGTCGGACACGCGGTATTCCTACGCGCCGCCGGTGGTGGCGAACCGCAACGGCACCTTCACAACGGGAGCGGGTACATCGAACCTGATGGCCACGAAGCCGGGGGATGGAACGTGGCAGTTCAACACCATGAATCCGATCACGTCGCCCTTTCTGGGATTCGGCATCGGCACGGTGGGCAACACGGACCTGAACCCCAACAGCTTCAATGGCAACTGGGTCAAAGGCCCGAAGAACGTTCCCGGCGATTCGATGATCAGTTTTTCGATCTATCGCTCCACGACCGGCGGCGACATCTCTCCCGGCAACTCGCTGGACAAACAATACCTGCTCATGAACTCCGGCACGTTCACGTTCACTATCACGGACGGGAAGACGTGGACGAACGACGACATCCGCAGCGAAGCCGTGTTCGGCTTCGGCACGGCGCCCGATGGGCAGATCTTCGTCGCACCGGAGCCGTCTTCCTACGTGCTGGCGCTGGTCGGGGCCGCCGCGGTCGCCTACCGGTATCGCTCCCGGCGCAAGGGGCGTGTCCGCCACGACACCGCACCGTGATCCACCGGTCGGCGTCGCCGGCTTACGGCCGCCACTCGATGCCGAGGATCGAGACATCGTCGAGCGGCCCCTCGGGACGGCACCACTCCTCGACACGGTCGAGCAGGCTCGTCACGCTCTCCTCGAGCGGCTGCGATCGAGCGGCCGAGAGCAGGTCGGCCATCGCCTGGTCGCCGAGCGGCTGCCGATCCTTGTCCATGGCCTCGGGCACGCCGTCGGAATAGAGGTAGAGCCGGTCGCCCGGCGTCAGCTGCAGCGTGTGCTGGTCATATTCGACGTCGGGCACGAAGGCTATCGGAAACCCCTCCGCCGCGTGAAACTCCGCCGTGCCCCCGGCCGGCACCCGCACGAGCGCCGGATGGCCGCCCGACACGTAGTCGAGCCGGCCGGTCGGCACGTGCAAGACGCCGTAGAGGATCGTGAAATACAGGCCGGAAAACTCGTCGGCCTGAAAGAGCCGGTTGAGCTGCGTGGCCACCTCGGCGGGCCGTACGATCACGACCCTGCCATCGGCGCCCTGTCGCACGAGCAACGACTGCTCCGACACCTTCGGCGTCAGGAACCGGCCCACGGTCACGGCCATCAGCGACGAGGGCACGCCGTGGCCGCTGACATCGACCACGAACAGCCCCACGTGCTCTTCGTCGAGCGGAAAAATATTGAGGAAGTCGCCCGCCAGGCTGTGGCAGGGCACGTACCGCCACGCCACCTGCGTGGCCGGGAGCGTCACGGTGGCGGCGGGCAACAGCGACTGCTGGACCTTGGCGGCCGCTTCCAGATCGCGGACCATCTGCGAGTTGATCCGTGAAATCCGCTCATTGAGATCGGTAAGCTCGACGTTGGTCCGCTGCAGGCTGTCGCGGGCGACCGAAAGATCCTGGTTGGCGACCACCAGTTCCTGGTTCTTGGCGACGGCGTTCTCGAACGTGGAGACCAGCAGGTTGAGCACCTGCTGCCGCCCCGCCTTCACGCGAAACTGCTGGCCGGCCAGCGTCACCTCGAGCGTGGCCACCTCGCCCGCAGCCCCGTCATCGTCGAGCGGCGAGGCGAGCAGCGACTGGATGCGACCGAGCAGGAACTCGGGCTCGTAAGGCTTCGTGACATAGTTGTCGGCGCCGGCATCGAGACCACGGATGATGTCGATCGGGTCGGCCAGCGTCGACAGCAGGATGAACGGCACGGTCCGCAGGGAGGGATCGGTCTTCACCGCCTTGCAGAACTCGTAGCCGGTCATCACCGGCATCTCGATATCGGACACGATGATGTCCGGCCGCCGCTCGCGGGCCAGCGCCAACGCATCGGCACCGGTCTCTCCCCAGCGGACCGTGTGCCCAGCCTCCGTCAGCCGCCGCATGAGCATCTTCGCCTGAATACGGCTGTCTTCGGCGATCAACACGTCGACACCGCCGCCGGAACCCGCCAGGACGGCGGCAGTTGCCGGCCTGCCCGAGGCGTCTGCGTTCATCGTGGTGCCTTCCCCAAGCGTGCGACAATCAGGCCTCGAACGCCGCCAACCCGGCGGGGGCGTCGTTGTGGATCTTGAAGAGCTTGTCGAGGTTCGTGAGCTTGAAGACCTGGAAGATCTCGGGCCGGATGCCGCACATCTTCAACCGGCCCTGGCCCGATCCGATCTTGCGGTGGAGCTGACCGAGCAGGCCGAGCATGGCGCTCGACATGAACTCGACGTTCGAAAAGTCGAGCAGCATGTCGAGACCGGTGGCGTTGCCCATCAGCCGATTGATCTCGGTCTTGATCTCGTCGAGCACCGTGTCGTCGAGGATTTTCTTGTCCTTGAAAAGCACGATGTGGATATCGCCCTTTTTGGCGGTCTGGATACGGCGGTACTGATCCATGCGTGGTGTGATTCCCAGGGGAAATGCCGAGGCGGAGCGGCCCGCGACCGACCCAAAATCCTATCCGGTTTGGGACTGCCGTGCCAGCGCGGGGCGGGACCCGTCTCCTAAATGACGTGGCAGTGCCTGATTTTCCCGCCGACTGCACCGCTCCGGCCGGACAATCCGCCCAGGCTACGCGATCGGAACGGCCGGACACGCCCGCTGACCATCGAGCGTGGCATGACGATTACCTAGGCTGTGGAAGGCTGTGCCGGCACGTGGAGGGGGTGTTCGTGAGCGTTTTTTGGGCAGCGGCAGGGTGGCGCCGGTGCCGTATTCTTTTCGGCCTCGCAGTGATCGCAGCCTGCGGTTTTGCGATCTCCTCCTCGGCCCACGCCGCCGGTGCGCCGGATACGTTTTCCGACCCGCTCATCGAGCAGCCCGTCGCCGACGAGGCCTGCATGCAGGAGTTGCGCCGCTGCTGCTGCTGCCCGAACTGGACGCACTACGCGATCTTCGACCTGCTCTTTCTGCAGCGGAACAACCAGGCGGGCAATGCGCCGCTCGCGTACGACTCCGACACCGGACTGCCGGTGCTCACGACCCAGAACATCCAGCCCTCGGTCGGGATGGGCTTCCGCACGTTTTACGGAGAGCTCGTCACCGACCAATGGGGTTGGGAAATCGGCTACACCGGCATCTACGGCATGTTCGGGCAATCGACCGTCACCGGCCCGTCCAACCTCGAGCTACCGCCCCCGCTCGGGCTGGCGGTCAATAACTTCAACGACGCCGACCAGGTGCGGGCGACCTACGCATCGACGCTGAACATCGCCGAATGCAACGTCTTCTGCTACGACTGCTGCCAGGAGTGCGGGCCGAACTGGTGCCGGCTCACCCGCTGCAGGCCCAACTGCCACTGTGTGAACTGGCTGGCAGGGTTCGTCTGGGCCGGGCTGAACGAGCAGGCGAACCTGACCGCCCTCTGCTGCGATCCGCCGGAGCCGGCCAGCTACAACGTCCGCACGAGCACGAACTACTTCGGGCCGCAGATCGGCATGCGTGGCCGCCGCGAGTGGTGCCGCTGGGCGGTCGAAGGCTGGTGGAAGACGGCCCTCTGCGGCACGAGCGCCTATCAGGCCGCCGATCCGATCGCGGGCACGATCTCGAAGGCCGAACGACCTGCCGTTTCGGCTCGTGACTCGGGCGTCGGCTTCATCGGCCAGTTGAACGGCACGCTGATCTACCGGCTCACCGACCACTGGGGACTGCGTGCCGGCTACAACGTCTACTGGCTGACGAGCGCCGCCCTCGCCCCTTCCCAGTGGGACTTCAACACGGCCGCCGGTGCCGGCACCGGCATCGACGACAACGGCGGCCTCTTCCTCCACGGCGCCAATCTCGGCACCGAGTACCGCTGGTAACGGCCCACGGCTCGTCGCGCTACTTGCGGAGGATGGCGACGCGGAGCGGCGGGTAGCTCGCCGTCGACTGCGACAGGATCTTGGAGGCTCCGCCCGTGGTCGAGGTGTTCTTCTTCACGCCGTTCGTCCGACCGAATTGCCCCTCGACACTGAAGATCTCGTTCTCGTTGATCGCGGCGGCGAAGACGTCTGCCCGGCTGCCGTTGGCACCCCCGAAGGCCCGGAAAAACGCCTCGCGGGATCTGCTCGTGCCGGCGTAGGTTTCCACGAGCGACCCGCCGTTCGACCCCGCCGCCACGAGGATCTTGTCGGCGTTGCCCGTCGTGACGGACGGCAGTCGCGAGACCGACACGCCGCGGTTGTAGGTCGGCGAGATCGGGTTGAACTGGTTGACGAGGGCCGGCGGATTGGGAACGCCGTTGTAGACCTTCACCGTGGCCCGCGTGCCGGGACCGCTGCCGAAGACGAGTTCGGTGATGCCGTCGGGATTCGACGAGGTCATGGTCCGGCCGCTGAAGGTGCCGATGTCGGCGGTGGCCACCGAGACGCCGCCGCGGAACCCGGCCCCGAAGGGCTGGATCTGTCGCACGGGCGTGCTGTTCACGGGCGTCGCGGCTCCCGGTGTCACGTCGAAGACACGGGCGGTGCCGCCCCGGCTCTGGCCGGCCACGATCTGGATCGTGCCGGCGGCGGTGACCGAACCGGCGGCGATCTCGATGCCGCCGGTGTAGCCGCGACCGAACGGGAAGAAGTTGTACTGCGGCAGCGGAGTGCCGCTGTCGGTGAACACGCGGACCTCGCCCGGCCGGCCCGGACCGGGAGCGGTGAGGATCTCGGCGATCCCGTCACCCGTCACGTCGGCGCCGTAGACCCGGACACCGCCGCGAAACTGCGGCTCGTAGGCGAAGAACGGGATGATCCGGTCGGCGCCGGTGTCGGGGTCGATGACGCGGACGAACGGCCCGGTCACGCAGCCGATGTCGGTGCCCACGATGACGCCGCTCGACGGGACGAGGATCGTCACATCGTCGGTATTGTTGGACGGGTCGGGGTCGTATTCCGTCGCCGAAACGGCGGCGGTATTCGTCACCGTGCCGCCGGTCGCACGGGTGACCTTCACGGTGATCACCAGGCTCGGCGTATCCGCGGTCGTGACCGTACCCACCGTCCAGATTCCGGTACCGGCATCGTAGGAGCCCTGGCTCGCGGCGGCGGAGACGAACGTGAGGCCCGTGGGCAAGCGGTCGTTGACGACCACGTTCGTCGCCGTGTCGGTGCCCAGGTTGTCGACCGTGAGCGTGTATTGAAAGGTTTCGCCGATTCCTGGCTCGTTCTTGTCGACGGTCTTGATGACCGCGAGATCGGCCTGTTTTGGCGTGACGTTCGACGTGCCCGTGTTGTTGTCGGGGTTCGGGTCGGGCGTCGTCGACGTGGCGGTGGCGGTGTTCTCCTGCGGCGAGACGGGCCCCGAAGCCGGCGCGAGCACCTTGGCGATGAGCGTGAGCGTCGGCGTCGCTCCGGACAGCACGCTGCCGACGGTCCAGACGCCCGCCGAGAAACTGCCCACGCTCGGGGTGGCGGCCACGAACTGGAGGCCGGCGGGGAGCGTGTCGGTCAGGCTGACCGACTGCGCGGTGCTGGGCCCGAGGTTCTCGAGCGTGATCGTGAACGTGACGTTGTCACCGACGTTCGGCGTCGCGTCGTCGACCGTCTTCGACACGAGCAGATCGGCCTCCTGCGGATCGGTCGGCGTCTTCGCGGTATTGTTGCGGTTGTTCGGGTCCCAGACGTCGCTGTGGGTGATCGTGACCGTGTTGAAGGCCACGCTCGAGTTCGTGGCCCGCACCACCAGCGTGAGCAGGAGCGTTTGGCCCGGGGCGATCGACGGGACCGACCAGACTCCACCGGTCGCGGTCTCGGTAAACCGCGTGCCTGCGGCCGGAGTGGCGGAGAGGAAGGCCACGTTCGCCGGCAGGGCATCGGTCACTTCCACGTTCGTGGCCGCGGCCGTGCCGAGATTGAACAGGCTCACGGTGTAGGTCACCGTGTCGCCGACGTTCGGCTGGACGTTGCTCGTCGTCTTCTTGACGCCGAGGTCGGCGTACTGCGGCGTCTCGGTCACCGAGCCCGTGTTGTTACCGGGATTCGGGTCATATTCGTCGGCCTTCGTCACCGTGGCGACGTTGGTCCGCGGCGACGGAATCGTGTTCACCGCCGGCGCGAGCACGCGGGCGAGAATCGAGAGCGTCTTCGTGTCGCCGACGTTCACGGTGCCCACGGTCCAGACACCCGTGCCGGTGTCGAACGCGCCCTGGCTCGGCGTCGCGGAGAGCAGCTGCAGTCCGGCGGTCGGGAACGTGTCGGTAATCTCCACGTTGTTGGCGGCATCGGGGCCGTCGTTCGAGACCGTGATCGTGAAGGTGATCGTCTCGCCGACGTTCGGCGTCGGATTGCTCACGGTCTTTACGACGGCGAGATCGGCCTCGCGGGTGGTGATCGTGGAGCGGTCGGTGTCGTTGTCGGGATCGGGGTCGAACTGGTCCGACTTCGTGACGTCTGCCACGTTCGTGAACGACCCGGGCCCCGCCACGGCCGCCGCGATCGTGAGGGTCTCCACGCCGCCCACCGGCAACGTGTTGACCGTCCACACGCCGCTCGTCGGGTCGTAGCTCGTGCCGGCGGACGGACTCGCCGAGATGAAGGTAAGCCCCGTCGGCAGTGCGTCGAGGACCGTCACGCCCGTCGCCGCATCGACGCCGAGATTCCGCACCGTGACCGTAAACGTCACCTGCCCGCCGACGTTGGGGTGTGGATCGTCGACGACTTTTTCCACGGCGAGATCGGCGTACTGCGGCGTCTCGGTAACGCTGTCGGTGTTGTTCGACGGATCGGGGTCGTATTGATCGCTCGAGTTGACGCTGGCCGTGTTGGTCTGCGGCTGCGGCACGCCCGACACCGGCGGCAGGACGATCGCCTGGATCGAGAGCGTGCGGGCGAAGAGCGTGTCGACCGTGCCGACGGTCCAGATGCCGGTGCCGGAGTCATACGTTCCCTCGCTCGCCGTGGCCGCGACGAACTGGAGACCCGCGGGCAGTTGGTCGAGGATCGTGACGCCGGTGGCGGTGTCCGCACCCAGATTCGAGAGCGTGACGGTGTAGGTGATCGTGTCTCCGACGTTCGGCCGGGCGTCGCTCACGACCTTGTCGACGGCCAGGTCGGCGTACTGCGGCGTCTCGGTGGCGGTATCGGCGTTGTTCGACGTGTCGGGGTCGTATTGGGTGCCGCTGACCGTGGCCGTGTTCGTGACGGCCGGCGGGATGCCGCTCGCGGGCTGATCGACCCTGGCGCGGATCACGAGCACGGGACTGAGCGACTGCGTCACTGTCCCGACCGTCCAGACGCCGGTGCCCGGGACGTAACTCCCCTGCTCCTCGCTATGCGAGACATACGTCAGGCCGGCCGGCAGCAGATCGTTGACGACGACGTTCGTGGCGGTGTCGGGGCCGAGGTTCGCGACTTGGATCGTGAACGTGATCGTGTCGCCCACGTTCGGCGTGGGATCGTTCACGACCTTCGTGACGGCGAGGTCGGCCTGCAGCGGCGTGACGGTGGAATCGTCGGTGTTGTTGTCGGGGTTCGGATCGGTCGTATCCGACGTGGCGGTGGCGATGTTCGTCCGCGAGGGGGCCGGGCCGGACGAGGGGGCCGTCACGGTCGCCACGATCGTGAGCGTGTTGGTCGCGCTGGCGGCCACGTCGCCGACCGTCCAGATGCCCGTGCCTGGCACGTAGCCGCCGGTGCTGGCCGTATGGCTCACATACTCGAGCCCGGCCGGGAGCAGGTCGTTCACGACGACGTTCTCTGCCGGGCTCGGCCCGAGATTGTCGAGCGTGATGGTGAACGTGACCGTATCGCCAACGTTCGGGGTGGCGTCGTCCACCGTCTTCGAGACGACGAGGTCGGCCTCCCGCGGGTCGGTCGGCGTCTGGGCCGAGTTGTTCTTGTCGTTCGGGTCCCAGACGTCGCTCTTGGTGATCGTCACCGTGTTGAACTGCACGCCCGGCTCGTCGGCCGTGGCGGCGAGCGTGAGGATGAGCGACTGCCCCGGGGCGATCGACGGCACCGTCCAGACGCCCCCCGTGACCGGTGTCCCGGTCGTGTTGAACGTGGTGCCACCGGCGGCCGAAGACGAGACGTAGGTCACGTTCGTCGGCAGCGCGTCGGTGACCTCGACGCCCGTGGCCGTGGCAGTGCCGTTGTTTCGCAGCGTGATCGTGTAGGTGATCGTATCGCCGACGTTCGGCTTCGGGTCGCTCGTCTCCTTCGTCACCGCGAGATCGGCGTACTGCGGCGTTTCCGTCACCGTGCCGGTATTGTTGCCGGGATTCGGATCGGGTTCGGCGGAGTTGGTTACCGTGGCGACATTTGTCTGCCCGAGGGGGATCGTGTTGACCGCCGGCGCGAGCACGAGGGCCGTGATCGTGAGGGTCTTGGCGAAGCCGATCCCCACGGGCACCTCGCCAACGTCCCAGACGCCCGTCGCCTGGGTGAACGTGCCCTGACTCGGCGTCGCGGAGAGGAGCTGCAGACCGGTGGTCGGAAAGGAGTCGGTGACCTCCACCTCATGGGCGGTGTTCGGCCCCTTGTTTTCCACCGTGATGGTGAACGTGATCGTATCGCCGACGTTGGGAGTGCGATCGCTCACCGTCTTGGCGACGGCCAGATCGGCGGTGTTGACGGTGAACGTGGCCGAGCCGGTCGTGACGTAGTTGTTGAGTTCCCCGAGAGTCTTGGAGCCGGAGCCGGTCCGTTCGTAGGCATTCGGATTGTTGGGCGTGATCTGGCCGGGGGCACCCGGCAGGCTCGTCCACTTGATCTCGTTGGTGTTCTTGATCTGCTGATTGGCCGTGACCGGGCCGGCAAGCGTGCCGGTCACCGTGAGCGTGATCGTGCGGATCGTGGGATCCTTCGGCAAATTGAACCCGGTGCCGGTGGTGGTAAGGGTGTTTCCCGTCAGGCTGAAGTTGGCCGCCGTAACGACGCCGGACGTGTCGACGACGCTCGTGAGCGAGGGGCTCGCGATCGACGCCGGAATCACGTCCCGCAGGGTCACGTCGTAGGCGTCGGTGTCGCTCGTACCCGACTGCCGCACGACGATCGTATAGGTGACCGGGTCGCCGACGTTGCCGCCGAAGCCACCGACGCTGACGGCCTTCGTCGTCCGCAGCTTGGGCTCGATCACGGTGACAGGGCCGCTCGAGACCGTCGGCGAAGTATTGGCGCCGCTGTTCCATGTGGCCTGAGCCCGGTTCACGAGTTGCACGCCACTCGTATTGGAATTGACGTTGAGGATCACCGTTTCAATGGTGAACGTGATCGTTTCGTCGGTGGTGCTGTCGGTGTCGGTATTGACGATGTCGCCGAGGTTCCAGGTGGCCGTCGTGCCGCTGTTGGCGAGCACGGGCGCGGTGGCAAGCCCCGGCACGGTGAGTTTCGCGGGGTCGTCATTGACCGCGGAGATCACGCGGACGAACGCCATCCCCGGCCCCATCGAGTCGATGAGTTGTGCCGCCGGCGTCCGTCCCTGCGGGATCTTCATCGTCACGGTGTAGGTGGCCGTCTCTCCGATCACCGCCTGCGTCGCGGAGTTCGAGGCGTTCACGATCGACGTGGTCACGAGAGTCTTGGCCACGGTCGGCTGGGCGACCGTCACGATCGCCGAACTGCTGGTAGCGTAGTTGTTGAGCTGCCCCTGGCTCGTCGAGCCCAAGCCCGTCCGCTCGTAGGCGTTGGCATTGTTGGGGGTGATTTGGCCCGGATTGCCAGGCAGGCTCGTCCACTGCTCGGTGACGGTGTTCGTGATCGCCTGCCCCGCGGTCACGTTCGTATCGAGCTTCGCTCTGAACGTGAGCGTGCTCGTCTGGCCCGGGGTGAGCTGCGTGTAGGTCGCCGTGAACGCGTCACCACCGGCGGACGTGGCGAGGGTCGTCGGGGTCACGCCGCCCGAGTGGGCGAGCGAGCCCGCCACGTACGTGACGCCGCCGGGCAGGAAGTCCGACAGGCTCACGTTGTGGGCCGTGGTCTGGCTCGCCGTCACGACGATCGTGTAGGTGATCGTGTCGGAGGCCTGCGCCGTGGCGACGCTCGCCGTCTTGGCGACCGTGAGCTTCGGTTCGATGACCGTGACGGGCCCGGACTTCGCCGCGGGCAGCTCGGTGTGATCGGTCCAGGTCAGCTTGGCGTTGTTCGTGAGCGTCTTGCCGGCGACGTTGCTCGACACGTTGAGCACGACGGCTTCGTACCGCACCGTGATGCCGTGCAGCTGCCGGTCGGCGTTCGCATTCGTCACGTCCCCCAGGTTGAACGTGACGGTGCGGCCGCTGTTGGTGACGACCGGCGTGGTGGAGCCTGTGAAGGTGACCCCCGGATCGACCACCGGACTGCCCACCATCCGCACGAAGGCGAGACCTGTGGGAAGCGAATCGACGACGACAGCCGATGGTGTCGTGCCCTCGGGGACGTCGATCGTGAGCTCGAACGTGGCGATCTCGCCGATCACGCCCTGCGTGTTCGTGTTGAACGAGTCCACGATCGAGGTGCCGACGAGCGACTTCGCCACCTGCGGCGACTGCACCGTGACGGTCGTCTGGTCGGAGAGGCCAGCCGGCGGCAGGAAGTTGGGGCCGCCCTCGGTGGAACCGTAGTTCGTGAGCGTCGCCGTGTTCGTGATCACGTCGAGCGGTGCGACCGTCGAGAGCAGCTGCAGGTCGTAGGTGATGACGGCGATGTTGCGACCGGTGTCGATCACCGTGCCGCCGGTCGTCTTGCCGGCAGCGAGGGAGCCGGTCGAGACCGAGGGATCAGTGAGCGTGATGCCGCCGGCGAACAGGTCGCCGGTATAGCTCAGCGCGGCGCCCGTGCCGTCGGTCACCGTGAGGTTGAGCCCGGCCCCGTTTGTCGGGACGCGCATCTTCGCGGCATCGAAAGCATCCCTGATGGCCACGTCGAAGGCGCCGTGGATGCCGCTCCCCGTGTTCTCGACGATGATGCAGAACTTCACGAGATCGTTGCCGACGACGTTCGAGAGCGTGGCGTCGATCGGCTGGCTGGCGAGTCCCGGGGAGGTGATCGTGCCGGTGAACGACGCCCCGGCGACGCCGGGCTGCGAGAACGTGACGCCCGCCGGGGCGACCGTCGTGGGCGTGAAGACGCCGGCTGGATCGTTGGTCGAGACGACCCCCTTCGTGATCCCCAGGAGCGGCTCGGAGATCTGCACCTGGGCGAGGGCCGTGTTCGAGGTCAGCACGTCGCCCGTCTCGTTCCGTTCCGTCTGCTCGGCCTGGTTCGTGAGCAGGAGGCCGTCGGCGAACGGCTTGTTCGTGGCCGTGACCGTGAACAGGATGTCGGTGACGGCTGGGCGGTCGAGGCTGTCTTGGAACGTGCCGAAGGTCCAGGTCACGCTGTTGGCCGCGGCGCTGAACGTCTCGGTCGGCGTGAGGCCCGAGATCGCTGAGAAGGTGTCGGTGGGTCCAAAGCTCCATTGGCCGGCTGCCGGGGCGGTCGCCGACGGGCCGCCGCCGGCGAAGGCGAGGCTCTGCGCCGCGAAAATCGGCAGCGGCAGGAAGTCGGTGATCCGGTAATCCTTGATGCTCGAGAAGGGCAGGTTGTAGGTGATCCGAAACGTCACCTCGTCGCCGGCGGTGACGACGGGCGTGCCCGATGCGAGCGTGCCATTGACCGCGTACACGCTTTTCGTCGGCTGCCCGCTGACGAGCGTGAACGACTGCGAACTGCCATCGGAGACGCTGCTCGCCGTCGGCGACAGATCGGAAAAGGCGAGCACGTCGGCCGTCGTAGTGGCCACGTCGGTCATCACGTCGCCCTGCACCACGTCGGCGCCCGGCCGGGGCGTCTGCCGAAACTCGTCGAGCACCCGGGCGCGGAAGGTGATCGTGCCGCGGGTGCCGGGACCCGAGGGCAGCGGATCGGGCAGCGGGCCACCCGTGCCCCCCGGAGGGATCGCGGCGCCGAGGAGGTTGCCGTCGCTGCTCGTCCGCAGCAGGGCCAGTTGGCCCGAGACGTCGAACACCACGTTCGTCGTGCCGTCTCCCGGATCGTTCACCGTCACGCTGACATTCGCCGGCGCGAACGGAGCGGCCGTGTACGACTCAGACTGCTGGGTGTAGGTGATCGTGGGCGTGAATGAGGCGTCGAACTCCTGCCCGTCGGAGAGGATGTCGGCGACGTTGAAGTCGTCGAGGGCGAAGAAGTCGCTCACCTGGAAATTGAGCGTGTACTCGATCAGGTCGCCGGCCCGCGGCGAGCCGGGATTCGTGAGGTCCGCGAAGGTCTTCTGGAGGGCCACCGTGCGGGCCGTGAGCGTGTGCTGCGAGTTCGGGTCGTCCGGGTCGCTCGCGACCGTCTGCTCGCCGGGAAAATTCGGATTCCCGCTCGTCCAGGTGCCGGTCGCGGTCGACGTGTTGGTGGCGATCGCCGTGCCGCCCGTGCCCAGCGGGATGACGTCCGCGCCGGTACTGTCGTCCTGCGGCACGAAGTAGGAGAAGGTCATCACGACGTCCGAGTCGCTGCCCGTGCCGACCACCTTGTCAAACTTTCTGGCGAGCGTGCCCCCGGGCACGGACGTGCTCGGCGTGGCAACTGGCGTCGTGGCGGTCGAGCCGTTGCCCGTGATCGTGTCGAGCGTCACGAACTGGATGTTGGTCGGCAGGATGTCGGAAAGGAGCAGGTCATTGACCGTCTGGCCTGGGGCGACCGCCATGCTCACGGTGTAGGTGTGCGTGAAGTTCGGGCCGGTCGCGGTCTCGGCCTCGGCCGCGCTCGACGTCTTCTTGATCCGGAAGAGCTGCGGCTGGATCGGATCGGTCGTGGTCGTTCCCAGCGTGGCGACGTTCACCGTCGGGTTGCCGGCGGTGTCGGTCTGGAACTGAAAGCCGCCCGTGGCGGTGACGGCATAGGAGTGGTTCGGCTGGGCGAGCGGGCTGACAACGCCGGTGAAGTTGATCTCGGCCGCGGGCTGATCGGGGCCATAGCTGCCAAACGGCAACTGCACGACGACGAGCTGGTCGCCGGGCTTGCCCGCAACGATGAGCGCGGTGCCGTCGGGGTTCTTGGCAAAGGGATGCGTCGCCTGGCCGGCCGCGTCGAACGTGAGCACGGTCGTGGCGAGCGAGAGACCGTTGTAGGTGGCGCTATTTGGCTTGAACGAGATGCCGTCGTTGGGCTCCGGCGGCGCGTCGCCGGTGGCGGGCATCACGATGTCGACGAACGGGGAGTAGCCGATATCGGCGGGGTCCGTCGCCGTGTTGTCGAACGTCACGGTCAGGGGAATGTCCTGCCCGATGAGACCGGCAACGGCGGGCCCAGACACCGTTGCCGTGGGAATCGCTGCCAGCGCCAACCGCTCTTCCAGGCGGTCAAAGTGCAGCCGAGAGGCACACCGTTTCCGCTCCCGACCGGCGATGCGGCGCAGTGGCTGCCTCGTCAGCGATTTCCCACGAGGCTGAAAACAATCGAGTAGCAAACGGGGCATGCGTGCATCCGGGTGGCGATACCGGGCGACTATGGCGGAATCACAGGACAGGTGCCTCCCAGGACCCGATCCGCCGCGCACATTGCCCAGTCATCTCACTTTCGCCATTCGGAGTAGTCGGGGCAAGGAAATTTTCCTGACATCCGGTTATGCCGCCGGAGGGGGCCGCTCAAGTCGACCCAAGTTCCTCATTGTTTTGCCGTTTCTGTGGTTTTTTCCAAAACCGGCAGTGTTCCTCATGCCCCCTGCTGGAGGTGCCGAAGAAAACGATCGTAGTGGGTGTTCCCATTGTTCCCGTGGTATGGATCGTAGCGTCGCCATCATGACCCACCGCTCGGCCCTCAACACCACCCGTCTTCGGTGGGCCTCGACCGCCGCGGTGGCCATGGCTGGCCTCATGGCGGCATGGTGCGGCCGGACCCCCGCTGCCGAACCGGCATACTGTCAGGATGAGCGGTCGTATGCCGTCTTCGACGCCCTGTTCCTCCAGCGGAACAACGCCACGGTCAAACGGCCGCTGATCGTCGATCAGGATGCGCCCACGGTCCCGCTCATTTCCACGGGGGACATGACGAGCACGATCGGCACCGGCGCGCGACTGCTCTACGGCAACTACGGCGAAGAAGACCTCGGCTGGGAAATCGGCTACCTCGGCGTCTACGGCATGAACGCCACGAAGGAGGCCGCCAGTGCCGGCAACGGCCTCGAGTCGGCATCTTCCCAGTTCGCCGACAGTGCCGGCTTCCGCGATGGCGCATTCTCGACCGCCACCTCCTCCTCGACGCTCAACTCCATCGAATGCAATCTGGTCCTCCACGAATACGACGGCGGCTTCAACCGGCGTTCCGGCCACCCCTGGCAACGGTGCAAGGGCTACGACGGCGGCCACGTCGACTGGCTGGCGGGCTTTCGTTGGGCCGACGTCGAGGAATCGGCCCTGCTCACGCTGCGTTCCACGGCCCCCACGCCCCAGAGCACCTACGGTGTCACCAGCAGTTCGCACCTCTTCGCCGGCCAGGTAGGCGTCCGCGGCCGCATGGCCTTCGAACGCTGGGCGACCGAGGGCTGGATGAAGATCGGCATCGCCGGCACGGCCCTCTCCCAGTCGCAGACGATGGCCGATGCGTTCAGCCCGATTCCCCTGCGATCGCCACGTTCCGGCGACGCGAACGGCATGGGCATGATCGCCGAGATGAACTGGTCGGCAATCTACCGGATCGACGATGTCTGGGGCTTCCGGATCGGCTACAACCTCGTGTCACTCACCGGACTGGCCCTGGCGGCCGACCAGTGGGTCTTTTCACCGAGCGATGCAGCGTCGGTCGGCACGGGAGTGCATGGCACTGGCAGCCTGTTTCTCGCCGGCGGGAGCCTCGGCCTCGAGGCCCGCTGGTAACACGTCTGCACGATCCGGTGACCGTCGTGCGGCGTCGCCTGCGGGATCAGGTGAACGCCAGCAGGTCGACGATGAAGATGATCGGCTTCCCGTTGCTGGGAGCGCCGTTGCCGTAGGCCAGATTCGCCGGGATGATGAACTGCGATGTGCCGCCCACCTTCATCGTCTTCAGGCCTTCGGCGAACCCGGCAATCACGCCGCTCAGCGAAAAGGACGAGTTTGTCCCGCTGTCGAACCGGTCGCCCTCGCTCGTGTAGCCCTCGTAATTGACCCGGACGCCCGTCGTGCTCGACGTGAAGCCGGCGCCCGTCCCTTGCACGAGTTCCTTGTAGATCAATCCCGTGTTGGTCCTGATCAAGCCCGGATCGCCCTGAATGGTGGCAGCGGCGGCCCGTAACGTCCCGCTCACGGCTGGCACGGAATCGATCCTGGCGGTGGTGATCGAGCCGGACGAGGTGCCGATGCCGACGGCGTAGCGAACCATCGCCGATCCGACGCCACCACCCTGCACGAAATTGATCGTGTCTGCCCGGGTGTCACCATCGCTGTCGACCGCCGCCGCGAACACGGGGCTACCGCTGCCCATGCCAGCAAATGCGGTGAACTTCGCCAACTGCCTGTTGGCAGCCGTGCTCACGGTGCCGTCGTACATCTCCACGGCCGAATCGCCGCCCCTGGCGGCCGTGAAGACGAGATCGGGCTTGGAATCGGCGTTCAGGCTGGCGACCTCGACCGAAAAGCCACGATTGAACGCCGAAGTGAACGGGCGGATCGTGTCGATGACGGCAGGCGTCGTCGCCGCGACGGTGTAGATCTTTGCCTCGGGCGCGGTGCCGCCACGGCTCGTCACGACCAGTTCGTCCTTGCCGTCCTGTCGGACCGGATCGGAGGTCGCCCCGGTGAACGTGCCGAAATCACCCGCTCCCAAAGCGACGCCACCGGAGCCTGCCGCGAACGGCGTGAACGTCCGCGAGAGCGTCAGCGGACTGGCGGGCTGCGACGGCGTCGAGAGGTAGACCTTCACCTGGCCGGCACCCCTGGACTGGCCAAACGCCAGATCGTGCAGACCATTGCCATCAAAGTCGCCTGAAGCGACGGTCATTCCGCCGGTGTATCCGTCGCCGAACGGCGTGAGGTTGTAGCTCGGGTTCTTGACGAGCGTCACCGTGCCGTCACCGGCGATGTTTTGGCTGTAGACGACGATCCGGCCAGCGGTGCCGTAGTCCGGCACGCAGACGACTTCGTTCTTGCCGTCACCGTTCAGGTCGGCCGTGACGGTCCGCACGCCGGTCCGTAGCCCCGCGAAGGGCGTGACCGGCCCGGCGACAGCGGCACCGGTGACCGCGTTCACCAGTTTCACGGTCGACGCCGTGGTCCAGCTGCCGTTGCTGCCGACGGCGATCGCCCTGGGCACGAGCGTGTTTTCATCGGTCACCGTCTTGGTGTCGGCGTCGAGCGTCACGGATGCCGTCGACGTCAGCTTCCCGGTGGTCGCGGCAGGGACGGTGCCGACAATCGTGAACGTCGCCGTCGCGCCCGAGGGAAGCGTGACCGTCGTGCCGAAATCTGCCTTGGCCTTTTCGTCGGTGTGGGTGCCCAGATCGCCGGCACCGCCCCTCAGCCCGGTACCACCACCTGTGTAGACCGCCGTCCAGGTCTCGTTTGTGATGGAGGCGGCCAACGACGTCTTCACCAGCGCATTGGTCGCGGTGTCGGGACCGTTGTTGGTGACCTTGAGCGTGTAGATGACCTGCGTGCCAGGGGAATAGAACGTGCGGTCGACGTTGGCGGCGATGTTATCGCTGAATGCCACGACCAGATCGGCCGCCATCAGGCTCCGCTGCTCGAGTTGCTCGAGGCTGCTCATCCCCAGTCCCAACTGCTCCCACGCCCCGAGTCCGCGTTGCGCACGAAGCCCGCCACGGCGAGTCCGGCGAGGCCGCTTTGCGCCGGTGGCAGGGACACGGGAGGGAAAAAACGACAGCATTCGCATGGGAGGGCTCCGGAAGAGATGATCGTCTTCCCTACGCTCAGAAGTACCCCATGGTTCGCAACGGAGCAATTTTTCGGGCTTTTCCGGTAGCTCGGCCGGCAGCCGCGGGCCCGAAAGCCGCCATTTCGGCAGGCTAGCCCCTCCAATTGCAGCCACTCGCTGCCGCCGCGGTCTGCCTTCAGGTGGGGCACCGCCGGTCGCCGTGCACCGCCGCCTGTCGATCCGGCCCTCACTTCTGCCGCTGGAATTCCAGCGGCTTGGCTTCCTTGGGAGCACCGGCGAGCGTGAACTCGAAGGCGTCGGCCCCCTTCGACTGCACGTTACCCACCATCGAGCCCGCCTTCTCGGTATTCAGGGCGATGGCGTCCCGGGCGGTCTCCACCGTGCCCGAAAGCTCGACCGGCGGGCGTCCGGCGGGCGTCGCCTTCCAGGTGAACCGCGAATCCTCGGTGATCGTCAGCTCGACCGTGTCCTTGCCGCTCACAGCCTTCCAGGTGCCGACGAGATCGGTCTCGGGCCCGGACGGCGGGGCCGCCTCCGCGGTGGCGGCCGGTTGGCCACCTGCCGGCGCGGACGGTGTCGCCTCGGCCTTCGGCTCCTCCGGTGGCGTGATCGCTTCGAGCAATCGCTTGGCCACCAGGTCGCCCGGCTGCTTGGCAACGACCACCTTCAGCGCCTCGGCGGCCATGTCGGCGTGGCCGCCCACCAGGTAGTGATAGGCGAGCACGAAGTGGCCCGAAGCACTGTCGGGGTTGGCACGACAGTAGTCTTCCAGCTTACGGAGGTGCGCCGTGTAGGCATCGACCGACCCGTAGACGTTGCTGATCGTCGTCCAGTCCATGCCCGGTGCGGAGACGAGCACCGCGTTGAGCGTGGCCGCCGCCTCGGGGTATCGCCCCAGCGCGAAGAGCGTGAGCGCCCGCACCTCGTGGATCACCGAATCCTTCGGCGAGGCCTTCACGGCCCGATCGAATCCCGCCAACGCACCTGCATAGTCGCCGGCTTTGAACTTGGCCAACGCGTCGTCGACCGCGGCATTCGCCTCGTTGTTTGCCGGCGCGGCCGTGGCGGCGCCGCCCTGCGCATCGGTGGTGTTCGACAGGTCACCATCGTTGGTGATGTAGTTGTTCACCACCACGGGCTGCGAATAGTCGTACGGCGATGAGGCCACGACTGCGGCCGGAATCGCCGAGTAATACGGGTTCACGTAGCCGCCACCGTAGCCCAGCGTGCCATAGCCCAGCCCCCAGCCGCCGATCGTGGACGCCAGGCCCCAGGTCGCTGCACCGAAGGCGAACGGCGCCCACCAACCGCCGCCGTACCCGCCGCCGTACCCGTAGCCGCCCCAGTTGTTGCCCCAGTTGCCGTTCCAGCAGCCGCTGTACCAGCCGCCGTAGTGCGGATTGACGTAGCCGTTGTTCCAGTTGTTGGCCCAGCCGCCGCCATACCCCCAGCCGCCGTAGCCGCCATTCACGTTGATGTTGTTGAAGTGGTTGGTGTTGGTGTTGATGCCCCAATTGCCACTATTGATGTTGCCGTTGTTAATGATGTTGCCGCTGCCGACATTGTTGCCCAGGCCGCTCCCCACATTGTTGCCGAGGCCATTGCCAATGCCGGGACGATTTCCGCCGATGCCGGGCCGACCGGGCCGCTCACCCGGACGATCCAAAAGCCCGGGACGGTTGCCGCCGATCCCGGGACGGTTGCCGTTCATGCCGCCGCCACCGAGCTGACCGGGCAACGTCGTCGGGCGATTGCCGCCGCCAAAGCCCGGACGATTCCCGCCACCCAGCGCCCCGCCGCCGCCGGCTCCGCCGCCGATCTGCCCCGGCAGCGTCGTGGGGCGATTGCCACCACCGAGGCCGGGACGATTGCCACCCGCGCCGCCCATCCCGCCACCGCCACCCATTCCGGGCTGGGGGAACGGCTTGGTGGTGGGAACCCCTCCCAGACTGGGACGATTCATGGGCCGGGTCGAAAGCCCTGGCCGACCACCTCCGACACCACCCGTCCCGGGCAAGGTTCCGGGCAACGTCGTCGCGCCGCCGGCACCAAGCCCACCGGGCCGCTGCCCCATGCCGCCACCACCGCCCGGACGCTGACCGGGCTGCGGAAACGAGGGCGCCGGCCGATTCGCAAACCCGCCGCCCGGCAGGCTGGCAGCCCCACCACCGAGGCTGCCCGGCCGATTGAGGCCACCCAAGCCGCCGCCCGGCTGCGGACTGGGTCGGGTCATGCCACCGACATTCCCAGGCAGACCTGCCGGTCGATTGAGGCCGCCGACACCCGACCCGGGAGTCAGCCCGGGAGTGCCGGTCGGTCGCATCGTGCCGAGACCGGGACGCGGCGCGGCCATCCCGGGCCGTTGCTGCATCTGCGGCATGGGCCGCGCGGAGGCGGTCGGCAACGACGGTCGCGACATGTTCGGCATGCCGCCCGCGTTGGGCCGTTGAAAATTCGGCCGCTGCGCCTGCATGGTGGGCATATTCGGCCGCTGCATCTGGGGTCGGGCCTGCATCTGCGGCATCTGGGGCCGCGCCTGCATCTGAGGTCGGGCCTGCATCTGAGGCCGCGCCATCGGCGCCGCGGGCCGTGCCATGGGTGCTGCAGGCCTCGCCATCGGCGCTGCCGGCCGTGCCATGGGCGCCGCAGGCCTCGCCATGGCCGGACGTCCGCCGCCGGCCGGTCCGCCCCGGCCTCGCTGCGCACCAAAGCCATCGACGGCGGCAGAGCACATCAACACCACGCAGGCACAGGCAAGCAATCGGCGCATTCGAGGCAACCTTTCGATGAAACCGCTTCAATGAATCCGGGGAAGGATCGTCTGCTGAAGGTCTTCCGCAACCCACGGCACGCGCGTGCCGTGCTGCACCACTGCGTGCCCGCTCACTTGGCCGCCGGCTTGGCCGGCGCTGCCGCCCCCGGCTGGGGCGGCTTTCTCGCGATCACCAGTTCGAAGTCGGGCTCCTCGCCCCCACCCACGATCCGGTCGGTGCTCCGCACCACGAAATGATCCTGATCCTTGACCGCCAGCATGACCGTGGCGGAGGCCGTGCTGCCATCCGGCATCGTGGCTTCCGTCTTCGCCACCCAACCGTCGTCGACCGGCGTCCACTCCCCGTGGCTGAATCCGCCGTCCGAGTCAAAGGTCCAGGAGCGGATCACGCCCTCCACGGGATCCCAGCCGATCCGCTGTGTGCTCTTCGATGCGGCCTCCCCGCCCACCGACAGCACGTAGTCGCCGAGCAGATAGTTGCCCTCCTCGCTCCACCGGTAGCTGATGGCGGTCCGGCCTTCCGGACTTTCGTCCACCCAGTCACCGACGAGGAAGGAGAGCGGTTCGAGCATCTCCTGTGCCGTCGGGGCGGGATCGTCGGCGAACTCCCGGTACGAGGCGATGGGCCACTTGTCGCCGACCTTGTCCCGCAGGACCACATACCGCACCTGGGCGGCGACGGCTCCCTCTTCCGCCGTGACCTGGCGAATGCCCTCCTCGACCGCCAGGCTGTCGCCGATGGAACGCACGGAGGTCACGTCCATCGCCAACGACGCCTTCGGAAACTTGGCGAAAAACGCCTTGAAGACCGCGGCGATATCCGCCCTGCCGGTGTAGACGTTGCCGTTCTCGTCGACGAGTTCGCCCTTCTCCATGAAGAGGGCCGCCATGCCGTCGGCATCGGCTGCGTTGAAGGCCTTGACGGTGGCCTCCATCTCGCGACGGATCAACGCCTCGAACTCGGGCGACGCCGTGATCTCGGCCCCGGCCGGGGTCGTTTCCGCTGTCTTGGCCGGCACGACCACAGACTGCACCTCGGCGGCAACCGCGGCGGTCGGCGCCGCACCGGCCGGCAGCAGCGAGACCAGCAACAACCACTCCGCCTTCTGGCGCCAGCCCCGGAGGCCCTTCTCGACCACGTTCATACAGCCCTCGACTTCGGTTTCGATGATGCGTTTCCCACGAAACGATAGGGAAGCATTTTCCTCGTTCGCTTGCAAGCAAATCGTGGCGATTTCGTGCGCCAGCCACACCGGCAGCCATGGCGGGGCCGGACGCTTGTCGGTTGGTGCCGCCACCGTGTAGGTTTTCCACGACGTACACCCCATTGAATCGCATCTCTTCCCCAGACTTTTTGAGGAGTCCACCATGGCACTGCCCACCAAGGCCGCGATGAGCCTGTTCGAGGAATTCAAGAACTTCGCCTTCAAGGGCAATGTCATCGACCTTGCCGTCGGCGTGATCATCGGCGGTGCCTTCGGCAAGATCGTGTCGAGCATGGTCGACAACGTGATCATGCCGGTGGTCGGCGTGATCCTGCCCGGCAACAACGGCTACGAGAAATGGGCGATCACGATCGGCGAGAAGACGATCCCCTACGGCAAGTTCCTGGGCGACATCGTCAGCTTCCTGATCCTCGCGCTCGCCCTGTTCATCTTCATCGTGAAGTTCCTCGGCTGGGTCATGAAGTCCAAGGCCGCCGAGGCCGCCGAGGCGCCCGCGCCGCCCCCCACCAAGGATCAGGAACTCCTCACCGAGATCCGCGATCTGCTCAAGCAGCAGGCTCGCTGACCGGCACGGCGAGCGACTCGGGTTCCCGCTCGAGACGGCGGCTAGGCACAGCGGCTAGGGACAGCCGCGAAGAACGGCGGCTAGCGCAGTCCCGCGTGGCCGTCACCCCGTCGCGCCGGCCGATGCCGGCCCGCAGATGGTGCATTTCGCCACGCTCCACCAGCTCGGGCGATCGAGCTGCCGGTAGGGTGAATCGGCCGGCAGCGTGGCGACGAGGTGCGCGTGCGCTTTCTTGAGGTTGTGGTACGGGAGCGATGGAAACAGGTGATGCAGTGCGTGGTAGCGGATCGAGAACGGAAAGAAGAGCAGTGTCAGCGGATCGTTGCGGGTGAAGTTGCACGAGTCCATGATGTGAGAGGCCAGATCCACCCGGCTGCCATCGCCCTCGAAATGATGGTCGGCCAGCTGCCGCAGCTGGTTGAGCAGCACCGTGGCCACCGCCAGCAGGTAGAGCATCGGTATCCGCGTCCAGTGGTTGAGCCCCAGCACCACCAGGAGCGGAATCAGCGCCGCCCGTAAAAAACAGGGGATTTCCACTGCGAAAATGGCCCGGCGGTCGGCAGCCGTCAGCTTCCGCTCATAGAGTCGGTTGAACGTCAGCGACGAGGCACGCCTGAGCGT
>JBILWX010000281.1:0-2729 GCA_044369655.1 Pirellulales bacterium | reverse complement strand
CCGCACACGGAAACACGCCCGCCTGCAGCGCCCCCATCACTGTCCACGCCGCCACGATCTCCCAGTAGGACCGCGCGAAGCCGGTGACGGCCGTGGCCAGCGACCAGAGGAGGCAATAGAAGACGAGCGCCCGCCGGCCGCCGATCCGGTCGGCCAGCCAGCCCGCAGGGATTTGGAAGAGGGCATATCCAAAATGCCAGGCCGACTGCAGGAAGCCGATCGCCCGCGTGGCGTCGCCAAACCAGCTGTCCTGCACCGCGAGATCGCGACCGATCTCCTGGAGCGGCACGCTGATCGCAGACCGCTGCACGTAGGCAACGAGCGCCACCGCCCAGAGGAATGTCAGGATCGCGTAGCGCATGGGGCTGCGACCGCCTCCGCGAGCAGGTCGAAGAGCCGGTCGACCTCGCGGGCCGTCTCGTCGTCGAGCGACCAGCCGTGGGGCTCGCGGCGGCGGGCCGATGCAAACAGCCCCCGCTTCACGAGCAGGTATTTCTCGATCGCCAGGAAGCCGTCGAGGCCGGCCTGCATCTGGAGCGCCACGATCGCTGAGAGCGGCAGCGATATCCGGTAAACGGCCTCGTCGTCACCCGCCTCGAGCGCCCGCCAGAGGGCCACCACGCCGTCGAGCAGGTCGACGCCCGGCATCGTGCCGACGATGCCGCGGCGGTAGCTGTCGACGAGCAGGATTCCGCCCGAGCCCTCGAAGATCCTCGCGCGGCCGGCGGTTGCATCGCGGAGCTTGGAGAGATTCGGCCCCAGCGGCGAGGCTTCCGGCTTGAAGATGATCTTCTCGGGCCCGTAGCGGTCGAGCAGATCGACGCAGGCCGAATGCGGAATCGGCTGGCCGACGTAGCCCGAGGCGTCTTGCACGATGAGCGGCAGCGACACGCTCTCGGCGATGCCCCGGAAGTAGGCCACGACCGCGTCGGCGGAGAGCCGCGTCGTCATCGGCGGCACTGCCATGACGGCATCACAGCCGGCCCGCTCGGCGTCTCGGGCCTGCGTCTGGGCGACGGTCGCCGTCTCCGCCCCCACGCTCACGAACACACTGCCACGGCCCGCCGTGTATTCCACGAGCAGCCCGGTGAGCCGGGCCCGCTCGTCGGCCGAGAGCCGCGTCACCTCCGACACCATCCCGGTGCCGAGCCCGTCGGCGCCGACCGAAAAAATCCAGTCGATCTCGCGGCGGAGGTCGGCCGCGTCGATTTGGTCGCGGGCATCGAACGGCACGTGCACGATCGGCAGCACGCCGGCGAGCCTGCGAAGGTCTGGGCTCAAAGTCGTCATGAGTCATTTCCTAAACAGGGGACTGGCTCGTTTTGCGTAGCAAAAGGTGCCTGTCCCCTTTTTTGACCTACCAGTCGCCGACGCTGCCGTCGCTGTAAAACACCCGTTGGGGCAGTTCCTGCTCGAACGGATGCTTCTTCACTTCGGCCTCGTTGATCTCGATGCCGAGGCCCGGCAGCGTGTTGGGGCGGACGATCCGCCCCTGTTTCTCCACGGTAAAACCTTCCGTGACCACGTCCTGCCGCCAGGGCACGTCGGCGTGGACCGTTTCGCAGATGATGTAGCTTGGCTGCGAGAAGCCGAATTCGAGCGAGGCCGCCGTGCTCACCGGCCCCTGCGGATTGTGCGGGGCGAGCGCCAGGCGGTGGGCCTCGACGATCGCGGCGATCCGCCGGGCCGAGGAGAGCCCGCCGCAGTGGGTGATGTCGAGTTGGCAGATGTCGCAGGCCCCGGCGGCGAAGAGCCTGGAAAACTCGGCCAGATTCGTGATTCGTTCGCCGGTGGCGATCGGCGTGCGGACGGCCGACTTGATCTCTCGGAGGCCCTCGATGCTCTCCGGCCAACAGGGCTCCTCGAGGAAATAGAGGCCGTAGGGCTCGAGCGTCTTTGCAAACTGCAGCCCCATCGTGGGGGATGGCCGGGCATGGCAGTCGACCATGATGTCGATCGATTCACCGACCGCCTCCCGCATCGCGGCCACGGCCTGCTCCGCCACCCGCAGGGGCTTGAGGCCTTCGAGCGGCAGGGTCGGCGGCACGGCCATGCTCTTGAAGGCAGTAAACCCATCGGCCACGGCCTGGCGGGCGAGGTCGGCGAACCGCTTCGCATCGTCGGCGGCGGTCTCATAAAAATCTTCCATATTCCCACCGCCGAGATGGCAGTAGGTGCGGACATGGTCTCGGACGGGGCCACCCCAGAGCTTCGAGCAGGGGAGGTTCGCCACCTTGCCGAGGATGTCCCAGAGGGCCAGATCGATGCCGGCGATGGCGGTGGCCCGTTCGATGCCGTGGCCGTGCCAGAAGTGCTGGCGGAACATCATCTGCCAGAGGTATTCGACCCGGGTGGGGTCCTCGCCGACGATCAACTGGGAAAGATCCTCGACGGCCCCGACGATGCCGCGGGTGTGCCATTCGAGCGTGGCCTCGCCCCAGCCCCAGAGCCCCGGTTGGTCGGTGACGACCTTCACGAACACCCAATTCCGCATCCGGGCGTTGCAGACATGGGTTTCGACGGCGGTGATTTTCATGGGTCGGAGTCTAGCAGCCGCCAACCGTCATGTCACCTAGAACACCTGCGCACCAGCAGCACGCGGGAAGAAGAGCCCGAACCGCAATTGAGGGACCGTGCGGCCGGCGTCATAGATTCCCTGTCCGCTTGAGGGTTACGAGCATGCGGCCGCTGCGTTTCGGGGCCGAGAACTCCGTCGGCCGAGGCCTGCC
>JBILWX010000157.1:0-7193 GCA_044369655.1 Pirellulales bacterium | reverse complement strand
GCCGTGGGTGACCATCTCGAACGTTTTGGGCGACTGATCCTGGTTGGAGATGCTCGTTCCTTGAGCGATCGGGAGCTTCTTGAACAACACCGACCACGAGCCGTCTGCCCTGTAGTCCACCCCGAGCATCGCGAGCAACTCGGGATCCACGGGCTTGCCGTCCCATTCGACCGAGATCACAGTCCAATGCCCCACGGAGTCGGCACGGTCGTCGGGAGCAGCGGCACTGTCACTCGCTCGAACAGCAGTCGAGCCCGTGAGCATCGCAACCACAGCGCACCAGACACCGACGCTCGCGGAGAGCCTCAAGGCGGTTGCGGCCGAGCGGTGCGAGGTCTTCATGAGCACCGACAGGTCGGTTCTGCCCGCCCCGCCGCCACCTTCTGGATGAGCCTCCGGGCGAACTGCCCGGCTCGCATCAGGTCCCGCTCGTTGGGACGCTTTCGGTTCACGCCCCCGATGAGCCACAGCGGGCCCCAGGTGTCGTAGCCGCCGCAGGAAAACTCTCCGACGACGCGAAATCCCTTGCGGGCCAGAAGGCGTCGCAGTGGCCGGTGCCACAGCCAAGAGAGCCACGGGAGCCCGGAGGTCGAGAACACGAATGCCGGGATCTGGGACTTGGGGTCGTCAGGCAGGCCGCACAGCCAGTCGAAGAGGGCCTCGTGCATCCGGCCGTAAAAGACGCCTGCCCCGAAGCCGACGAACTGGCGACGTTGGAGGCTCGCGTACGGGACTTGCTCGGGGACGGCGATTTCGGCGTCGCACTCGGCCGCCATGGCCTGGGCCACCCGGGCTGTGTTCCCGTGGTGGATCGACATGCAGAGGATCAACGGGCGTGGATTCGCCATGAAAAGGCCTCCGATGCCAATCCTATGGCTCTCGAGTGGCCCACGAGCCAATCCGACCCCTGGCCGCGAGAAAGCGGCCAGGGGCCCGCGACAGACAGCCGCCCGCACCTGAAGCGTGGTGCCTGAAACACTGCCATGTCGGCCATAGCACGAGTTCTACCGGCCATGGCTGCACGTTCGACCGGCAACGTGTCGCCGAACTGATCGACTGGGACATCAATCTCAACGCCCGCGGCATCGCGGGCCGCGCCGCGCATCCTGACGACGCGACGGCCTTCCCCTGCAGGGATTCCTCATGGCGTTCAAGCAGCGTAGCCTCTGGCGAGGCTATAGTCTGACGACTCAGGAGGAAATGCCGTGTCGCCGTCCCTGCCGCTGCTCGTCTTCGTTTCGATGTTTGCCCCGGCGGAGCAGGGCGGTATCCGTGCCTTCCACCTCGATCCCAAGACGGGAGAACTCGTCGCCGCGAAGGAGACCCGCGGCATCCCGCATCCGTTTTTTCTCGCCCTTTCGCCCGACCGCACGACGCTCTTCTCGATCTGGGCGGAAAAGTTCGGCTCGCCCGATGACGAGGAGGTGGCGGCGTGGCGGATCGTGGGCCGCGACGGCACGCTCGAACCGCTCAACCGGCAGTCGAGCCGTGGTACGGCGTCGTGCTATCTCGAAACCGACTCCACGGGCCGAACCCTGCTCGTGGCCAATTACACGAGCGGCAGCGTCGCCTCGCTGCCGATTCAGGCGGATGGTTCGCTCGGCGTTGCGACGTCGTTTTTCCAGCACGAGGGAAAGAGCGTGAACGCCGCTCGCCAGGAGGGGCCGCACGCCCACGCGATCATCCCGAGCCCCGTCATGGCCACCGGCGCGGGCAAGAGTCCTGCGAGTCGGTTCGTCTACGCCGCCGATCTCGGCACCGACCAGATCCTCTGCTACCGGCTCGACGCAGCCACGGCATCGCTCACGCCGAACGACCCGCCGTTCGCAAAGTCGCCCGCCGGCGCGGGCCCGCGACACCTGCGGTTTCATCCGCATGGCCGGATGCTCTACGCGATCAACGAACTGGCCAACAGCGTGAGCGTGTACGCCTTCGACGCGGTCTCCGGGGCGCTCGCCGAGCGGCAGACGATTCCAACGCTGCCGGCCGGCGTTACCGTCGACACGAAGACGGCCGACCTCCGCATCACGCCCGACGGCCGGTTTCTCTACGGCACGAACCGCGGCCACGACAGCATCGCGATCTTCCGGATCGGCGACGACGGCCTACTCGAAACGGTCGACATCGTGCCGAGCCTCGGCAAGGGCCCGCAAAACCTGGCGATCACACCGGACGGGTCGCTTCTGCTCTGCGCGAACATGCCGGGCAACAACGTCGGCGTGTTCCGAATCGACGCAGCCTCCGGCCGGCTCACGCCGGTCGGCGATCCGGCGGCGATTCCCTCGCCGGCGTGCATCACGATCGTGCCGTAAGCTGCTGCAGCGACTCCCCGCCAGAATTGAGACTGGAGCATCCATGCGATTCATCGATTCCGACCGCGAGTTTCCTATCAGTTCCGCCGTGGTGCATGGCGGCAAGGTGTTCGAGGCGGTGGTCACCGGCATCCCCGATGGCAGCCACACGCCGGTCGCGGGTGGCGCCGCGGCCGAAATGCGGGAAGCGTTCCGGCAGCTCGACCTCCTGCTCGCCGAGGCTGGCGTCGACCGCTTCGCGATCTGCACCGCCCGGCTCTATCTCCAAGACGTGCGGGGTGAGATCGCGGCGGTGAACGCCGTGTGGAAGGAGTATTTCGGGAGCCACCCGGTCTGCCGCCGCGCCTACGGAGTCGAACTCCAGGCCGGCATGCGGGTGGAAGCCGCCTTCACCGCCGAGATCCCGTGACGGCGTGTCTGGTCACACGGCCGCGACGGCGGGCAGTTCGTGCTTGCGGAGCTTGTTGCCGGCCGGGTCGGTGATCAGGCCTCCGAAGCAGAGGCAGGCATGCGTCGGCGCCACGAGCGTGCCCGCGCCCGCCTGCTCTGCGGTAAACACGTAGGAATACTCGAGCCGGTTCGTGCCGCTCCCGCCGCTGAAGCGCGCCATGAGCTCTTGCCCACGAAACGTGAACTGGATGCCGGGCACGCTGCCCGCGACCGACGACACGTACATCGGCTTCTCGAATTCGAGCACCCAGGCGATCCGCTGCCCTTCCGCCGCCACGAAGGGGCCGGACGGCGGTCCCTCGACCCGCGTCACCCGCTCGTCGCGTGCCGCGTCGAGTTCGAAGTCGATCACGACAGGCGCGGAGGCGTTGCCGGCCACGTCCACCTGCCGGACCCGCCACCGGTTCAAGCCCGGCTGCGGTGCGTAGCCGCCCCAGACGGCTGTTGCCGGATCCCAGGAGCCAGTGTCGCGACTGTACTGCAGCGTCGCATTCCGCTCCTGGCCTGATACCACGAGACTCCCGTTGGTCGTGATCCGGTCGGTAGCTGACACGCCGGTATCCTGCCTGAGGGCCACCTGCAGCGGTGCGACCGAGCGATCCAGCCGGAACGTGAGCGTCGGACCCACGGGGGTCGCACGGCCGGCGGCATCGACCAGCCGCGCGGCCACCCGATACGTGCCGTCCGCCCCGATGCCCTCCGGCACGAAGCGACGGGCATCGGCCATCACCGCAGTCTGGAAGGCGTAGCCGTTGACCCGGTATTCGACCCGCTGTCCGGCCGCCAACGGGCGGCTGATGACGAGCATGGCGTCACTGGTGACGCGGTCGTTCGGGATGCGACCGGTGTCGCGGACAAGCGCGACAGAAAGTCCGGCGGCGCACACTCGCCGTGGCTCCATGGCCTCGACTGAAAGCGTGAGCGACCGATCCGGCCGTTTCCCGCGCTGCTGCGTGCGACGTTGCATGCCCCCTCCCCGACACCCCTGCCTGGGTGGGGGGTGCATAGTGTAGTTCGGCTCGTTCGGCGTCGCGGCAACACTCGCAAGCCTGCGGTGCGTCTATTTTGCCCAGGCGGCAGCCGAGCCCGGTCGTCCGAATTCACTTGCTCGCGCTGCGGGCTTGCATGAACGCGGTTTGGCCAGCGGGGGTGGATGGTCGCGGCGGGCTCCATGCAAGCCCGACGCGCACGTCACGCGATGATGTCGTCGATCGCTGTGCCGTGGTCGATCGCCAGCCGTTTGCGGCCCGGGACGTCGAGCTTGTGCGAGTCGAGACCAAGCTGCTTGAGGATCGTGGCGTGGATGTCGGTGACGTAGTGTCGGTGCTCCACGGCATGGAAACCGAGCTCGTCGGTCGCGCCGTGCACATGCCCCCCCTTGATCCCGCCGCCGGCCATCCAGACCGAAAACGCGAAAGGATGATGGTCGCGGCCGTCGGAGCCCTGCGAGCCGGGGGTGCGGCCAAACTCGGTCGCGAAGATCACGATCGTCTCGTCGAGCAGGCCGCGGCGGTCGAGATCCTCGAGCAACGCCCCGATCGGCTGATCGACCTCCAACGACAGCTTCTCGTGGTTGGCCTTCAGGCCGCCGTGGGCGTCCCAGGCGCCGGCCCCCCCGCCGCCGTGCTGGATCTGGATGAACCGCACGCCCCGCTCCACGAACCGCCGTGCGGCGAGCAGCTGCATGCCGAAATCCTTGCAGTGGGGCAGGTCGAGACCGTAGAGCTTCTTCGTCTCCTCCGTCTCGTCGGCGAAGTCCACCACCTCCGGCACGCTCCGCTGCATCTTGAAGGCGAGCTCATACGACGCGATCCGCGCGGCCGTCGCCGGGTCGTTCGGATACTCGACGCGGGTCAGGCCGTTGAGCTGCTCCACCAGATCGAAGCCCACCGTCTGCGCCTCCCGCGAGAAGGGCCGCTCCGGCCTGCCGAAATCGAGCGGGTTGTTTGGGTCGATCCGCAGCGGCACCGCATCGTGGGCCGGGCCGAGGTAGACGCCGTCTTTCTTGTTCCAGTAGGGACGCGTGCCGATCGAGATGAACTGCGGCAGGTTGTCGTTGAGCGAGCCGAGGCCGTAATCGACCCAGCCGCCGAGCGTGGGCTGCTCGGGGTCGAGCATGTGGCGGCCGGTGTGAAACTGCCCCTGGGCGCCGTGGTTGGAGTCGGTGGTCCACATCGAGCGCACGATCGAGATCTTGTCGATGTTTCTGGCCGTGTGCGGAAACCAGTCGCTCACCTCGATCCCGCTCGTGCCGTGCTTCTTGAAGCCCACCTGGAGCGGAAAGAGGATATTGCGCTGCTGCCCGTTGGCGTCGGGCACGGGGGCCCGCTCCTTGGCGAGCTTGGCGGGATTCTGCACCTCGGCATAAGGACTCTCGGCGATGGTCTTGCCGGCGTATTTCGTGATCTCCGGCTTGGGGTCGAAGCTCTCCATGTGGCTCACGCCGCCGTTCATGAACAGCCAGATCACGCTCTTGGCCTTGGGCGCGAAGTGCGGCCTGCCGTCGGGCGGGGTCCAGACGGCGCTGCTGCCGAGCCCGTCACGCTCGAGCATCGCGCCGAGCGCCAGGCCCGTGAATCCGAGGCCCATGTCGGCCAGAAACGCGCGTCGGCGCAGGTGATGCATGGGTGGTTCTCCTCGCGTTACCTGAGCGTCACGAAATCGTTGTGGTTGAGCAGCGCCCACACCATGTGAACAAGAGCCGGATCGGCACCCGGGCCGGCCGGCTTCGGGAGCGCACGCCACTTGCCGATCGCCGCGGAGCAGGCGGCCCGCTCGTCGGCCGAAGGGCTGCGGTCGAGCAGCATCACGAACGCCCGCTCCAGAAACGCCTCGTCGCTCATGCTGGCACCGTGCGCCGTGCCAGCAGCGATGATCCGCTCCGCGATCTTCGTGGCCGAGTCGTGCACGATCGCCGCATTGGAGAGCGCGAGGGCCTGCTGCGGCACGATGCTCTGGTCACGCCGGTAGCACTCCTTCACCGTCGCGTCGTCGAACATCGTCAGGAAGAGGTTGCGTTCGATGTCGGAGTGCCAGAAGTAGACGCTGCGGCGGCGTGAACTCGTGTCGCCCGCACCCACCGACGGCCCGCCCATCGTGGAATCGAGCGTGCCGGCCAAGGCCAGGATGCAGTCGCGGACCACCTGCGACTCCAGCCGCACCGGCTCCCGCCGCCAGAGGAACTGATTGTCTGGATCCGCCTTCAGGCTGGCCTCGGCCCCCGCGGTCGTCGAGCCCATCCGGTAGGCGGCCGAAGTGACGATCAGCCGGTGCAGGTGCTTCATGCTCCAGCCCCGGCCTCCCTGCGGCCCATCCACCAGTTCGCTCGCCAGCCAGTCGAGCAGTGTGGGATGGGTCGGGGCGTTGCCCTTACGGCCAAAGTCGAAGACGGTGCTGACCAGCGGCTTGCCGATATGCCGCATCCAGATGTGATTGACCGCCACGCGGGCGGTGAGCGGATTCCGCGGATCGACGATCCAGTGGGCAAGGGCGCTTCGCCGTCCGGTGCTCGTGGCCGGAAATGCCACCGGCTGATCATCGGCGCCGGAACCCTTGAACCGCGTGGGCGTCCACTTCGCGCCGAAGAGCGGCGTGAATTTCTCGTCGGCCTCGCCCACCGCCTTGACCGTCTTCTCGACCGCCTCACGGGCCGTCGCGAGTTCCTTCTCCAGAGGTGCCACCGACGCAGCCTCTTTCTTTTCCTGAGCCACCTTTGCGACCTTGCCTGCAATCTCCGCAACCTTGCCCCATGCCTTGGCCACGGCCAGCTCCCGTTCCGCTCGCACCGCAGCTCTCGCCAACTCAGCCCCCTGCTTGCGGAGCGGATCGCCCTCGGAAGCGGAAGTAGAGTCCGCGGCGGCCCAGGCGGCCCGCGTCGCCTCGGCACGCTTCTCGACCGCTGCCAACTCAGCCTTGGCGACATACACCGCCTGCTGCGTCACCGGCGTCGATCCCTTCGCGACCGCGGCCTCGGCCGACTCCACCGCACGGCGGGCCGTCGCCACATGGGCGTCGAGCACCCACGGCCGGCGTTCCGGCTCGACGGCCGTCTGGGGGAGCGAGACCGGCTTGATGGCGAGTTGCTGAAACGCGATCACGTCGGGCACGCCAGGCTCGATCGCCTTCGACGTGTCGGGCTTCGTGTCCTCGCCCCGCACGAAGAGATAGGTGGGTGTGTCGAGCAGGCCGTCGTAGACCCGCGGGATGCCGTCCTTCTCCAGATCGGCCTCGCCGGGCACGACGTCGAGCCGCACGCTGATCGGCTCGAAGAAGGCCCGCATCTGGTAGAAGTCCTCTTGAGTGACTGGGTCGTATTTGTGGTCGTGGCACTTGGAGCAGTTCATCGTCAGGCCCAAGAGCCCCTTGCCGACGTGCTCCACCGTCTCGTCCATCCACGGCGTGCGGTTGAAGAGGAACCAGTTGCGGGCGAGA
>JBILWX010000121.1:0-9944 GCA_044369655.1 Pirellulales bacterium | reverse complement strand
GACGCCGGCGGCGGCCATCGCGGAGGCGCGGGCGGCCATGGCGAGCGTGGCGGAAGGCTCGAGCGCTCGCATGCGCCGGGCCAGATGCAGGCTCTGGGAAGACTCTCTTGTGTTCATGCGGCCTTTTGCAGGCTCCTCGTTTGCGTGATGCGTGGGTGCGTGTCCAGAATGATACCACCCGTCTGCCTGTTTCCCAGCTGATGCCGACGGCTAGACTTCGGCTCCACGACCGGCATCCCCCTTCCTTCCTGTCTCTCCTCAGAAAGCACTTCCCATGTCAGGCAGCCGTGTCGGTCTGTGGCTCATCGGGGCCAAGGGGGGCGTCGCCACCACCACGATCACGGGCCTGGCGAATCTCGCCCGCGGCGCGATCGAGCCTGTGGGCCTGGTGACCGCGCTCGATCCCTTCACGCGGCTCGATCTGGTCGACTTTGCCGACATCGTCGTGGGCGGCCACGACATCCGGCCCGGCCGGCTGGCCGATGAGGCCCGCCGCATGTGGACCGACAGCCGCGCGATCCTGCCGGAGCTGCTCGACGGCGCGGCCGACTGCTTCGCCGAGACGGAACCCCGCCTTCGGCCTGGCACCGTCGTCGCCGCAGGCGACAAGATCCGCGAACTGGCCGACGACTCGCTCGCGGCAATCGTGGAAACACCCCGGCAGGCGATCGACCGCGTGCGTTCCGACATCGAGGCCTTCGCTGCTGCCGAACGACTCCGCCACGTGGTGGTCGTGAATGTCGCCTCCACCGAGCCGCCTCCGGCGCTGCCGATCCCGCGCACGTTCGCCGAACTCGAACCCCTGCTCGACGATCCGCGGGCCTGCCCGCTGCCGGCCAGCAGCCTCTATGCCCTGGCCGCGTTCGAAGCCGGGGCGTCCTACATCAATTTCACGCCCTCGACGGGCGCCACGCCGGAAGCCCTCCAGCAGGTGGCCCGCGACCGGCGGATCGCCCACACCGGCTGCGACGGCAAGACCGGGGAAACGCTCCTCAAGAGCGTGCTGGCGCCGATGTTCGCCGCCCGGCATCTGGAAGTGATGAGCTGGGTCGGCCACAACATCTTCGGCAACATGGACGGCAAGGTCCTCGACGACCCGCGGAACAAGCAGGCCAAGGTCCGCAGCAAGGATCATCTTCTGGCCGACATCCTCGGCTATCCGCCGCAGACCCATGTCTCGATCGAATACATCAGGAGCCTCGGCGACTGGAAGACGGCCTGGGATCACATCCACTTCCGCGGCTTCCTCGGCACGCCGATGACGATGCAGTTCACCTGGCAGGGGTGCGACTCGATCCTGGCGGCTCCGCTCGTGCTCGACCTCGTCCGGCTGGTGGAACGCGCACACCGCGCGGGTGAATACGGCGTGCTCGAGTGGCTCGCCTGCTTTTTCAAAAGCCCGCTCGGTGTCAGTGAACAGGACTTCTCCAAGCAGTTTGGCATGCTCACGACGTGGGCGACGAGCCATGCCGACGCAGTGGATCGGGCGACCGCTCACCGCAAGGTGTGACTGCTCGATCGGTGTCGGCGGACCACCAACCGAGACCTTCTCGGAAAAAATCCGAAAAAATTTTGCGGATTTCTCTTGACAGTTTTCACTGTCATCCTTCACAACTCCTCTGCGCAGCGCGTGGAGCGTTGCCATGCACCGCTTCACCGCGGTGTCTGGCTCGCCTCGATGCGATGCGAAACGTCGGCCGTTCCCTCCCCCAGAGCACCCGGGGGAATGGTCGTGTAACCGTGCGGGTGCTCGTGGTTAAGGAGCCATCACAATGGCGAAGAAGAAGAAGAAGGCTGCCAAGAAGGTCGCCAAGAAGAAGAAGGGCCACGGCTGAGCAGATGGTTGATTGAGTCCTTTCGGGGCCTCTTTCAACCATGGCGAAACAATCGTTTCGCCCAGCTCCCGTCCCTTTTCCGCGTTCAGACGAGAAAGGCCGGCCCGGGCCCTTGGGCGCCCGGGCCGGCCTGATTTTTTGGGTGTACGATTGGGACATGCCCCGAACACCCTCCCCGAGCCCACACCCACGCCGCGCCGGTCTGGGGATCACCCCGGCCCCCGCCGTGCGGGGAGCCTTTCTGCTGGCGACCTGCCAGGGGGGCGCTGAGGCGAGCCTCTGCCGGCGGCAGGAACTCGTGCTGCCCGAACTGTCGAAGGCGGCCTGGCGGCGGGGAGTCGTGACGTTCCGGCTGGGCGACTGCGATCCGCCCGACGACTTTTTCCCGGACCTTCTTTACGCCCGGGCGGTCGTCCGGTCGCTGGGCCAGGTGTCGGGAGCGTCCGACGAGGAACGCGTCGCGGCGGTGCAGGCGCTCGTCGCCCCTGCCGCCTGGGACACCGTCCACGTCTGGCACCGCGACCGCCGGCTGGAGGCTGACGTCGACCCGCAGGCCATTCGTGCCGCGCTCCTGACGGCCGCCGGCAAACCCGCCGCGCTCCCGGCGACGGCGCGGCCCGGTGACCTCGTGCTCGACTGCCTGATCGATACGGCCGACCGCTGGTGGGTGGGCTGGCATCGCGCTGCCACGCCGATGAGCTGCCAGCCCGGCGGCATGCACCCGACGGAGTTGCCAGCGGATAAGGTCTCGCGGGCATGGCTGAAGCTCGACGAGGCGATCGCGACCTTCGGCGTTGATCTCAAGCCCGGCCAGCGGGCCGTCGAACTCGGCGCCTCGCCCGGCGGCGCGTGCCAGCGACTGCTCGAGGCGGGGCTCGAGGTCGTCGGCATCGATCCGGCCCTCGTCGACGCCCGCGTGGCGGCACACGCCAACTTCGAGCAGTGGCGGATGCGGGCCCGTGACGTGAAGGTGAAGAACTTTCGCGGCTTCGATTGGATCGTCGCCGACATGAACATCGACCCGCGGAGCACCCTGGCCTCGGTGGAAAGGATCGTGACGTCTGCCGGTGTGAGGCCCACGGGCATCATCGCCACGCTCAAGCTGCCCGACTGGTCGCGGGCCGACGAGCTGCCGGCCTGGCTTGATCAATTCCGGTCATGGGGCTTCGCTCCCCGGGCCCGGCAGGTCTCCACCGGCGGCCGGGAGATCTGCGTGGTGGCGTTGAAAACCCGCCGCGCATGACCTTCCTCAGCCGCCCCGCCAGACGTCGGCCGGGTTGGTGAGGCTGCCGGAGGTCACGTGGACCCGTCCGGCTGGCGTGTCGAGCAGGAGCGTGCCGTCGGCCGCGATGCCCCGGCAGATGCCCGTCAGCCGTTCAGCGCCGGAAAAGACCGTGATGGGATGGCCGTCGAGGCCGCACCGCGCCCGGTATCGGGACACGAAGGCCTCGGGATCGAGCGCCGTCGCCGCCAACAGACCGAACAACCGGGGCAGGAGGTCCACGAGCAAACGCTCCCGTGGCAGCGGGCTGCCGGTCAGATCGGGAACCGTGACGATTCTCTTGTCGAGCGGCGGCGGCGCATCCCGGCAGGAGCCGGTGGTATTCACGCCGATGCCGAAGATGGCCCGGCCGCCGGACGTCGCCTCGACGAGGATACCGGCGAGCTTGCGGCCATTGGCTTCGATGTCGTTGGGCCACCGCACCAACGGATCGATGCCGGGCGCGACCTCCGCCACCGACTCGGCCAGCGCCACGCCGCACGCCAGCGACCACACTGCCGGCGGCGCGGACCGGGCCATGGAAGGGTGCGATGACTGGGCCACGTGCGCCACGTCGACCACGACGCTCACGGCCAGACTGCCAGAAGCCTGCCACCAGCGGGCTCCCCGCTGACCACGGCCGAGCGACTGCGTGTCGGCGACCACCGCCGCCGGCAGGGGGCAGTCCGCATCCAGCGCCAGCTCTCGCGCCCGCTCCATCGTCGAACCGACGACGGCATGATGCTCGAACGTGACCAGCCCGGCCCGGTCCAGAAGGACAGCCGGGTCGATCACGTCAGGCGCATCGAAGACGCGGTTCATCGTGCTTGGAATACTGAAGGAAGCAGTCCGCTCCGCGCGGATGCGACCGGTAAAATAGCTGATCTGGCGGGGATGACGTCTCTGCGCCGGCAGTTCAGGCAAAGGTGGCGGTCTGGCAGCGGTTCCAGGCCGTCCGGCAGGCCGCGAGGCCTTGACCCTCCCGCGCCACGCGCGGTACCCCCCTCCTGCGCCGTGGTCGACTGCGGCGGGGTATTTCAGTCCGGCGGCGGAAACCCGCCCGGAGTGGCGTAGGCTGTGCGCTCGAAGCTGCTTCTCTTCCTGACGCTGTTGACGAGCACGTGCGCGACGTGCTGGTGCCGGCCTGCCGCTGCGCAGACGGTCGCACTGCCGCCCCCCGCCCCATCTTCGCTCGACCGCATCGCGCAGGCCTCTCCCTACGGCACGCCACTCCCGCCGCCCCCCGCCTGGGATCCCTACGCGCCGCAGGCCGGTCAGGTGTTTCCCTCGCCCACCTCCGGCGCGCCGACGCCGTCGACCTGGGCCCCCTCCGCGATCAACGGACAGCCCGGCTATCCCGGCTATTCGACCGCCGCCCCGTCGCTCACCCCGACGCAGGGGCCGCCCAACATGAGCGGCTCGCTCTTTCCCCCGGGCTACCCGTCACAGAATTCCTCGTTCCAGCAGACGATGAGGCTCTACCAGGGGGCCCGCGGCAGCTGGGCGTATCTGTTCGGCAACGGGCAGGGAACGAGTGTCGGCGTCAACGAACTCGACACCACGGCCACGTTCGCCGTGCCGTTCTTCCACAACTCGCAGGCCAACCTCAACCACGCGCCGCTCCTGATCACGCCCGGCTTCGGCCTGCAGCTCTGGGACGGTCCGCAGACGACGCCGACCATGACCGCCGACCTCCCGCCGAGCACCTACGACGTGTTCATCGATACCGCCTGGAATCCGCGGTTCACGCCGCTCTTCGGCGCCGAGCTGGGCCTGCGGGTCGGGATCTACACCAACTGGGACGTGTTCGTCTGGCAGAGCTGGCGTCTGATGGGCCGGGCGGTGGGCACGCTCCAGCTCACCCCCACCATGCAGGGCAAGGCGGGCATCGTCTACCTCGACCGCAACCTCGTGAAGCTGCTCCCCGTGCTCGGCGTGACATGGACGCCCGACGCCGACACGCGGTACGACATCCTCTTTCCCACTCCGCGGGTGGCACGGCGGCTCACGACCATGGCCAATCGCAACGTCTGGGGCTATCTCGCCGGCGAATACGGCGGCGGCGCGTGGACGTTCCGACGCGATACGTACAACCCCAACGGCAACATCATCTCCCCCTTCGACTACAACGACGTCCGCGTCACGCTCGGCACCGAGTTCGTGCCGGTCGCAGGCCACGGACTCACCGGCAACATGGAGGTGGGCTACGTCTTCGCGCGGCAGCTCTTCTACGTCGACGGCCCGCCTCAAGGACAGTACCAAAACCTGGACAGCACGCTGATGCTGCGCGTCGGCCTCGCCTACTGACTGGACGCGAACCATGACCCTCCGGGTCATGTTCGCTTGGCCGCCCTCTATGAACGCATCCACCTCCCGAGCGTCGCCGGTGGATACGCGGCGATGGCACTGGCGCAGCGCCGGCTGCCACCCGCTCGTGCTCGTGGCGCTGGCCGGATGGGTGGCATGCATCGCCAGAGCCGACGACGCAGCCGAACCCGCCGTCATCCCGCTGCCGCCGGTGGAGCTGGAGGAGAAACAGCCGGACGCGACCATCTTCGACCGCATCCGGCTCGCAGCCCTCGGCGATCCGCAGGATCTCACCGAGCCGCTGCTGCCCGACGACGTCTCCCCGCCGGGCCAGCCCCGGCAGGAGTTCGAGCCGCCGGCGGGCCGCAAGCTGCCGCCGGGCGCGAAACCGGGCGCCCTGCAGCAGCTCATCTTCACGACCACCGAACTCCCCCGCCTCGGCTCCGACGGTCTCGGCCTCACCACCCTCGACACGAGCCTCACGATCGGCCTCCCCGCACCGACGGTCAACTCACCCCTGCTCGTCACCCCCGGCTTCGGCACGACGTTCGTCGACGAGGCGAGCGGGCCGGACGATCCGGGGCTCCCGTCGCAGCTCTATGAGTCGTGGCTGCAGGCCCGCTGGCTGCGGAAGATCGGCGAGCGGTTCGGAGTCGATCTGGCCGTGGCGCCGGGCTGGTACAGCGACTTCACGAACGACACCTCGCAGGCCCTCCGCGTCACCGGGCACGGCTTCGGAGCCTGGGAATACTCGAAGGACCTGCGGGTCGTGGCGGGCGTGATCTATCTCGATCGCTACGACGTCAACATCCTGCCCGCCGGCGGCCTGCTCTGGACGCCTGCCGACGACAAGCGGTTCGAGCTGATCTTTCCGCGGCCGCGACTGGCATGGCGGGTGGCCGAAAGCGACCGCGCCGCCCAGTGGGTCTACCTGGCGGGCGAGTTCGGCGGCAACCAGTGGGCGGTCCGTCGTGACAATGGCGTCAACGACGTGGTGGTCTACCATGACTACCGGATGCTGGCCGGCTGGGAGCGCCGGCCGGCCGACCTCGGCGTCAGCTGGCGATTCGAGACCGGCTGGGTCTTCGGACGACTCGTCGAGTATTACGTCACCGACACCGCCGACTACCGGCCCAGCGACACGTTCCTCGTTCGCGCGGGCATCTGGTACTAGCCCCCCGAAGGTGCCCTCCGGGGCTTCAGCGGGTTCCGCTCCTGGTGAAGGCCCGGCTCGGCGCGCCAAGCATCGGCCACAGAACGGCACCTACGCCGGATCGAGCGGGTGCCGCCAACGGAGGCTCGGAAAGCGGGCGTAATCGCGGTCGGTCGTGATCCACTCCGAGCCGGTCTCGATGGCCAATGCCGCGTGGTAGGCATCGCTGACGAGGTTGCCGCGGGCTTCAGCCCGTCGGCAGAGATCGAGGAAGAGCTCCCAATGACGCGGCCCGGGTGCGAGCACGGTGAGCCGCGGGTGATCCCGCAGCATGGTGACATACTCAATCGCCCGGGCGAGCGGCGTCGGCGGATCGAAGACCCGCGGGTGGGTGAGCACCCTGAGGCAGCCGCTCAACACGAGTTCCGACACGGCGCACCCGGATGGAGCATCCAGCGCGGACTCCAGCCAGCGGCGAAACTCGACGTGCCTCGCGGCATCTTCCCGATGCGCATAGACGAGCACATTCAC
This sequence comes from Pirellulales bacterium, assembly GCA_044369655.1. Lineage (GTDB taxonomy): Bacteria > Planctomycetota > Planctomycetia > Pirellulales > UBA1268 > CAMCQY01. The sequence goes on along the minus strand of JBILWX010000121.1, from coordinate 2,857 downwards.
ATCGAGCAGGATCATCGTCCATCCATGGCGTCGAGCAGGCCGGCGGAATCATCGAGATCGATACCCGCCCGCAGTCCGCGGCCGCGAAACGTCACCAGCCGCGTGGGACGGGCCGATGTCGGCGGCACCGAGGCCGCGAGGGCTTTTCTGAGAGCCTCTTCAACGATCGTGCTCAGGGTGCAGGAACGCTTGAGCGCAGCCTGACGCGCCTGCCGGAGCAGGTCGTCGCCGATGGTGATGGTCGTCCGCATGCATCAAAGTGTAGCTGAGGTGCATCATGATGTCAAACTAGGAAGACGTCCTTACAAGCGAGCCGATGGCTCTCGGGCGCGAAGCGCCCTGGCATGTCGGTGGTGTCAGAGGGGTTGTCAACCCTGGAGGTCCTCCCTGGTTGTGCGAACGTGTCGCCCGTGCTGCAAACAAGTTTCGACGGGTGCCTGGAGTTGCTGGGGGAGACGGTGTTGACGGCGCTTCCGAGGGAGCGCCGGGGCTTGGGAATGCCCCCGAAAACCTACTACCCGTCAGGCACCAGCCAGGCACCAGCCGGGGCTCACATGCAACTCACCGAGCGGTAAACCGTGGCGGAAGTGCCGTTGGCCGGACGATCCTTTTCATCCGACACGGTCCTCGTTCGTGCGGGCATCTGGTAGGAGCGGGCGTTTCTCACTGCCGAGCCCGCAGCCCCGAAAATGGATGGCGATCGGGGGAATGAGGTCTTCGAGCGATTGGCGTGGCGCGAGCCGAAGACAATTGGCCAGCCGCTCATCTCGCCCACCGTTTGCCTCTCTTGCCGGGAGGCCGCTCGGTCCGGCTGGGCAAACTGCTCCGGCGGGACCGGTGCAGTCGCACGGGTCGTGCCGGTTCAACCTCGCGTGTCGGGCAATCTGGTTGCTCCGGCCGCGCCCGGCGTATGCCCTAGAACGACTCATCGCCGAATCACCTGAAGCGGGTCTGGTGGTCCGCAAGGAGGCGATCGATGCGCAAGGCAACGTGTGGGCTGGTCGCAGTGCTCGTGACGCTCATGGCGGCGGATGCCGCTTCGGCCTGGCCCTTCGGCCAGGTCTGGGAGAAGCGCCGGGCCGAGCTCTATGCGAGGCTGTCCCGGGACGTGTCGGTCCGCGTGCACTCCCGCGTCAGCGCCGCAAAGACAGAAATCCAGGACTCCCTCGACACGCGGTTCGCAGAGGAGGCCGCAAAGCTCGAGGCGCGGCTGGCCACGGGCTCGAAAGAACTCGACGACCGCTTCGGCAGCGAGATTCGTACACTCAACGAATCGTTCGCGGCCGAATCGAAGGCGCTCCGCGAGCGGTTCGACCTCCAACTGCAGGACCTGAGGAAGAAGATCGATGCCGAGCTGGCGGAAGCCGGCAGGAAGGCGGCGGAGCAGGCCGTGGCGGAATCGAAACGAGCGGCCGAGAAAGCGGCGGAACGGGTCGACGCCGATACGAAGAAGGCCGTGGATCGGGTCGATGCCGAATCGAAGAAAGCCGTGGCACTGGTCGATGCGACGGCGAAGAACATCGAGGAGAAGACGGCTGCCGAACTGAAGAGGATCGAGCAGCGGTCGGCGGCGGAGCTCGAGAAGGTGATAATGGTCGCGGAGAAGAAGGTGGACGGCGAGGTGGCAAAGCTGAAGGCCCGCCTCGACGAGCAGGTGGCCGCCATCGCCAGGCGGCTCGAGGAGCAGCAGGCCAAGGATAGCGCTCCGGTCGATGCCAAGGACGGCGAGACGGAGTAGGCTCTTCTCCTCACAACCGCGCCCTGATCGATCCCTCACAACGCCTGCGGCACCCGCTCCCGCTGGAATGGAACCACCCTATGGCCGACCCGCCACTCGAACTCTCCGCCGCCGAAGCCAAGCGCCTGCTCTGGGAGGCACACCCAGGAGAGATGCTCCTGCTCGACTGCCGCACGCCCGACGAACATGCGACGGCCCGAATCGCGGGATCGCTGCTTGTGCCGATGCAGGAACTGCCCGCACGCGTCGGCGAACTGGACGCCTGGAAGACGAAGCCGATCATCGTCCATTGCCACCACGGGGTCCGCAGCCTGCGGGTGACGCACTGGCTCCGCGACCGCGGTTTCGCGGCCGTCTCGAGCATGCAGGGGGGCATCGACGCCTGGAGCACCGACGTCGATCCGCAGGTGCCTCGCTACTGATCACCACGTCCGCTACCGGCCGCGGTTGAGCAGGCTGCGCTGGTTCAGGTGGTCGATGAGCACCTCGGCGCGGTCGCGGCTGGTATCGACGAGCACTCGCTCGATCCGGTTGCGGTGGCAGATCTCCTGGAAGCGGTCGTTGAATGTCCGCACCGCCTCGAGATACCGACTGCGGAGCTCGCTCGGCTGCGTGAGCAGCTCGTCGGCCGTCTCCAACCCGCGAAACTTCACCATCCCCTCGAACCGGAACTCCAGCTCGTCGTGATGCATCACCTGGAAGAGCACCACCTCGTGCTTCGCGAACCGCAGCCGCTGTAGCACCGCCTCGAGTGCGGAGAGATCGGTGAAGAAGTCGCTGAATACGAGCACGATCTCGCGGCGGCCCATCCGGCCGGCGAGGTCGGAAAGACAGTCGGCCATCCGCGTCTTCTTCACCGGCTCGATCGCATCGAGGTGCTCCGTCATGCGGGCGATCTGCGCCATCGAGCGGGCCGGCGGTACGACGGCGAGCACCGCTTCGTCGAACGTCGCCAGCGACACCTTGTCCCCCTGACGGATGACGCAGTGGCCGAGCGTCGTGGCCAGCTGCGCGGCGGCGAGCAGCTTCTGCTGGTTCCCTTGCCCGTAGCGCATTGACGCGCTGACGTCGAGCACGAGGTGGCAGACGAGATTCGTCTCCATCTCGTACTGCTTGATG
>JBILWX010000120.1:0-9947 GCA_044369655.1 Pirellulales bacterium | reverse complement strand
GGAATGACGTGGATCGGGATGCCGGCCTGTTCCTCGCGTTGCGAGGGCATGCCCGCGCGGATCTCGGTGAGAAACCACGCCTGAAATGCCTCCGACGTCTCCACCGCGCCGCCGCCCACCACGAGCGCGTCGGGATCGAACACGTTGATCATCTCGTCGAAGAAGAGCCCCAACGCGCGGGCTTGGATGCGGAAAATCCCGCGGCAGAGTTCGTCTCCCTGTTCGGCGAGCCCGCGAACCCGCTTGGCGGCCTGGGCGACGTCGCCCTCCCTCGCGAGTTCGTGGTCGGGATGGCGGGCCAGGAAGTGCGGCAGCAGCGTGCGGCGAATCGCCGTCAACGAGCAGAGCGATTCGAGGTCGCCCGTCCGTCCGCAGTTGCAGGCCGGCACCATCCCCTCGGTGTCTGGGATCAGACAGAACGGAATCAACACGTGTCCGAGTTCCCCGCCGAAGCCGTTCCGGCCGGTGATGACCTTGCCGGCGGTGACCACTCCGCCGCCCAGGCCCGTGCCGATGATCGCGGAGACGCTCGTTGCCGTGTTGTGCGACCCGAAGATGGCGACGTGGCCCCAGAGGGCGGCGGCGTTTCCGTCGTTCAGGTAGGTCACCGGTCGGCCGAGCCGCCGCTCGAGGCCGGCTCGGATGTCGTAGCCCGCCCACTCGGCGTGCACGAAGTTCGTCGAGCCGCGTTGGCTGAGCACGCCGGTGGCGCTGGCGGGGCCGGGGGTATCGAGGCCGATGGCCACGACATTCTCAACATCGATGCCCGCCTCTTCGGCGGCGATGGCCAAGCCATCGGCGATCTGCCCGAGGCAGATGTCGGGCCCCTCGACGCTCCGGGCCGGATGCTCGCAGAGCCCGTCGATCAGGAACTGCCCCCGTTGGTCGAGAAACGTGTAATTGATCGCAGTGCCGCCGAGATCGACGCCGGCCACGACCTTCATTGATTTTCCTGCGCTTGTCACGAGATGTCGCCTTTCCCTGCCACCGAGGACCCTGCCACCGAAGGCCCTGCCACGATCGTCAGGCCGGTGTCGTTCCGGCCAGTTCCCGTTTCACGCGAGCGAGGATCGCCCGCAGACCCCGCGACCGCAGGATTCCCAGCACGTCGGCGAGCCCCATCCGCTCGAGCATGTCTTCGGGAATCGTGGCGACCTCGGCGACCGGGCGACCGTTGACCGCGTCGGCGAGAATCGCCACGAATCCCTTGACGGTCGGCGCCTCGGGGGCCACCTCGGCGATGAGCCGGGCAGTGCCATCAGTCGCTTCCGGCCAGAGAAACACAGGGGTCTGACACTCGTGCACCCGGCGATCCTCGCTTCCCTTGCGGGCCTGGTATTCGGCGGGCAGCGGCGGCAGGCCGGCGGCGAAGTCGAGCAGCAGTTCCAGTTTCTCACGGCCGTCGAGGTCGGCGAATTCGCCGATGATCGCACTGAGCCGCTCGTTAACGCCGTTCATGCGGTTGAGAGAGAGAGGGCTGTGGGCGATGTGCGGCTTGATGACGGCCTCGCGGCGAGGCCGTCAGGAGGCGTGCGTAACGGCAGATGCGGCGGTGGCGGCGGTACCGCCCGGCTCGGCGCCCTTCACGATCGGCACGCCCACGCAGTTGCCCCACTCGAGCCATGATCCGTCGTAGTTCTTGACGTTTCCGAAGCCGAGCAGGTAGGTGAGTACGAACCACGTCAAACTCGACCGCTCGCCGATCCGGCAATAGGCGACGGTGGGGGAGCGACGCTTCATCTTCAATTCCCGCAGGTAGAGCTTTTCGAGCTCTTTGGCCGTCTTGAACGTGCCGTCCTCGTTGCAGTTCATCGGCCACGGGACGTTGACGGCTCCGGGGATGTGCCCGCCGCGGACAGCACCCTCGTTGGGGTAGTCCGGCATGTGCATCCGCTCGCCGCGGTATTCCTCGGGCGAGCGCACGTCGAGCAACTGCTTGCCGGCCCGCTGGTGCTTGAGAACCTCGTCCCGCAGGGCCCGGATCGAGCCGTTTTGCTCCGTCGCCGTGTAGCGGGCGTGCGGATAGTTCACGCGGTCGTTCGTCCACGGTCGGCCGTCGAGCTCCCACCGCTTCCGGCCGCCGTTCATGACCCGGCAGTCCTTGTGGCCGTAGAGCTTGAACACCCAGAAGGCGTAACAAGCCCACCAGTTGTTCTTGTCGCCGTAAAAGACGACCGTCGTGTCGTTGGAGATGCCCCGCTCCGCGCAGAGTTTTTCAAAGGCTGCCCGGTCGATGTAATCCCGCACCACCTGGTTTTGCAGGTCGACCTGCCAGTCGATTTCGACGGCGCCGGGAATGTGGCCCTGCGTGTACAGAGCCCGGTCCTCGTCCGATTCCACGATCCGCACCGTGGGATCGGTCAGATGCTCCGCCACCCAGTCGGTGGACACGAGGACGTCGGGGTGTGCGTAGTCGGGCATGAACCAATGCTCCTTCGCTGCAGGGCTCTCAAAACGGCACCGAATGGTAGTCCATAGCCATCCCGCCTGCAACGAGCCGACGTTGTGCCGCGGATGCGGCCCGGACACTTCGCAGTGTTGCCCATGGACCCTCGTTGAAGCGAGGCCGCTGCTGTAAGCTGAGGCGGGAGTCGCGGCTTGCCGCCCCCGAGCGGCGGAGGTCTGTACGGGCCGTCGCCGAGTTTCAAGTGGCCGATATTCAGGCCGCCGAGTTCCACGTCGCCGAGTTCCATTCAGCAATCACGGAGTGAATCGCCTTCCGATGGGCCCAGCCTTCATCTTCCAGATTACCGATCTGACCAAGAAATTCGGCCAGCGCGAGCTGCTCAAGAACATCAACCTCGCCTTCTATCCGGGGGCGAAGATCGGCCTGCTGGGCCGCAACGGCGCCGGCAAGAGCACGCTCATGAAGATCATGGCCGGGCTCGACAAGGAATACGACGGCGAAACCCGTCTCGCCGACGGCTACACCGTCGGCTACCTCCGGCAGGAGCCGCAGCTCGATCCGGCGAAGACGGTCTTCGAAAACGTGATGGAAGCGGTCGATCATTCCCGGGCCGTGCTGCGTCGATTCGAGGAGATCAATGCCCGGCTGGGCGAACCGCTCGACGATGCCGAGATGGAGAAACTGCTCGCCGATCAGGCGACGGTGCAGGACGAGATCGACGCCAAGAACCTGTGGGATCTCGACAGGCAGGTCGAGATCGCGATGGACGCCATGAACCTGCCTCCGGGCGACTGGGGCGTGACGAACCTCTCCGGTGGCGAGCGCCGCCGTGTCGCTCTCTGCAAGCTCCTGCTCGAGAAGCCCGACCTCTTGCTGCTCGACGAGCCGACGAACCATCTCGACGCCGAAAGCGTCGACTGGCTGGAGCGGCATCTCGCCGAATACACCGGTACGGTGGTGGCCGTCACGCACGACCGCTACTTCCTCGACAACGTCGCCAAGTGGATCCTCGAGGTCGACCACGGCCGGGGCATTCCCTTCGAGGGCAACTACACCTCGTGGTTGCAGCAGAAGAAGGCCCGCTTGGAACTCGAGGAGAAGCAGGCGAGCACCCGCCAAAAGACGCTCGACAAGGAACTCGAGTGGATTCGGATGTCGCCCAAGGCCCGGCAGGCCAAGAGCAAGGCCCGCGTGGCGGCCTATGAAAAGCTGGCCGCCGAGCAGGCCGCCGTGCGGGACTCGGAAATCGAGATCTTCATCCCCGCGAGCCGATCGCTCGGCGATCAGGTGATCGACGTGGAGAACATCTCCAAGGCGTTCGGCGACAAGTTGCTCTTCGAGAACCTGTCGTTCCGGCTGCCCCCGGGCGGCATCGTGGGCATCATCGGGCCCAACGGCGCCGGCAAGACGACGCTCTTCCGGATGCTCGTCGGTCAGGAGAAGCCCGACAGCGGCACGATCAAGGTGGGGGCGACGGTCGACATCGGCTACGTCGACCAGAATCGCGACGCGCTCGATCCCGACAAGACGGTGTTCGAGGAGATTTCGGGCGGCCACGACACGATCGAACTGGGCAAGCGGACGGTCAACGCCCGTAGTTACGTCGCCAAGTTCAACTTCATGGGCCCGGACCAGCAGAAGAAGGTGGGCACGCTTTCCGGCGGTGAACGCAACCGTGTGCATCTGGCGAAGTTGCTCCGCGGCGGCGCGAACCTCCTGCTCCTCGACGAGCCGACCAACGACCTCGACGTCGACACGCTGCGCTCGCTCGAGGAGGGTATTTCCAGTTTCGCCGGCTCCGTCGTGGTGATCACACACGACCGCTGGTTTCTCGACCGGCTCGCCACGCACATCATCGCCTTCGAGGGGGATGGCTACGTGCACGTCTGCGAGGGCAACTTCGAGGTCTACGAGCGGAGCCGGAAGGAACGGCTGGGCGTGGCCGCCGACGAGCCGCACCGCTTCCGTCACAAGAAGCTCACGCACTAAATATCGCGCCCGCCGGGCCATCCATGGCCCCGGCGGGCTTCCGCATTCGGAGTCACAGCCGAGGTGTGCCTCGAATGCGTTGGCCGCCTTCGTGGCGGCCGACGCGTAAGCCGTAGCAGTCCCGCAGGGATGCGACGGCGCAGCACGTTGTCGAGTTCGGTAGAATCACGAGTTCGCAGTATCGGGTTGAGGATTGTCATGCCGATCATCGTGGCCTCCCTTGTTGTCAATGTGCTTGTCGCCGGCTTCTTTGGCCTCGCGACCGGGTTTAGCCTCAGTTCAATCCTTCCGAAGCTCGACGTCGTGTTTGGGCCCGACACGCCCTCGCGACGAATCTTGTCGTGCCTGTATCTTGCAATCGCTGCAGCAAGCGCGGTGGCTTTGCTCGTCGCGCCGCTGCGGATGGGCATTGTTGCGGTGCTCTTGCCACTCCAGATTCTCTACAAGACGCTGACCGTATTTTTTGTCGCCGATTGGAGGAATCCTGTTCCGTGGTGGAATCTGGTTATCAGTGCGCTCCATGCAGCGTCGCTCTGGATTGCCTTCTCGGGCCAAGGAATCCGATAGCCAGCGACGAGATGCGTACGATCCACCCGATGCAATGGACACGCGATACAATCGGTCGGGAGGGTTCGATCAATGTCCCAAGCCGCTCATCGCTGGCGTTCGCAGCAGTGTCGGAAAGCCGGTTCGCCATTGAAAATCTCATCGGCCGCATGCGTGCTCACGCGAGCACTCGCCTCGGCGGCAAGCCTCGACGCTTCTGCCGACAATATTGAACATCTGCAGGCCGACTTGGAATTGCCCATCGTCGTCCGGGGCAATCCCGCCGCTGGGAAACGGGTCGCTGCCACCACGCATGGATGGCAGCAGACCGAAGTGCGGCATGTCGTGTACCTTCCGACCGACTGGTTGCCGGACAAAAGCTATCCGATCATCGTCGAGTATCCGGGAAATGGCGACTACCGCAATGCATTGGGGGATGTGTCAGATGGCACCCCGGAATCATGCGTGCTCGGTTATGGTCTGAGTGCGGGGTAGGGGTTTATCTGGATATGTCTCCCGTTCGTCGAAGTGGCCGCGGGGGAAACGGTGAGCCGGCCAATACAGCTGACTCGCGATAACATCGATCGTTGTGGTTCGCCCAGGGCCGTGAGCCGCTGATTCAACTGTGCGTGCGGAGCAGCACCATGTCGTCTCCACGTGTCAGCGAGGGCAATCTGCGGCCGACATCCATCCTTGACCACGAGCACCAGCATGTTCGAGCTCTCGTCCGGCGGGTGAAGACGTCGAGCCCTGCCTCGCGAGCGTATTTGCAGGCCGGCTATCAAGTCCTTCGCGAAGCGGTGTGTCCTGTCTACACGGTGGATGAATTGCAGCCGACGTCCGTCACGCTGGCGAAAGGCCGCGGGTCGTGCAGCCAGCGATTTGCCTGCCTTGAGTCGATGGCGCGGGCGGCGGGAATCGGTACGCGAGTCCGCGGGCTCTGGGTGGCGGGAAGATTTTGGAATCGGCGGTTCAGGGTGGCCATGCCATTCATCCCGTTGCGAGTGCTGCTGGCCTGGCCGCAGTTCCACCTCGATGGAGCGTGGGTCAGTGTCGAAGAGTTATTCGAGTCCCCTGCATCCCTTGCGGAGCGGAACCCGCGCGGGTTCGCCAACGACGGCGAAACACTTTTCGATGCCATCGATCATGTGGCAGTCGACTTTGGCGGGAAGACCGCCGCGTGTGCGTCCGGCGCGTGCGATCTGTCGGGATTCGTGGTTGGCGACGCCGGAGTCTTCGAGTCGCGTGACGAGTTGTTCGCCGCGCATTCATTATTTCAGCACACGCTGCGGGGCCGCGCTTTTGAATGGTTGTACGGAGGTCGCAGAAGCGCGTGATGCGTCGGAAGACCGCTGCAGCACCGGCTCCTACGCCATCGGCAGTTGCGCGGCCGCCGCGGCGGCGCGGAGTTCCTTCGGCAGCGGGAAGTAGACGTCCTCCTCCCGGATCGTCCGTTCCTCCACGGTGGCCCCGTAGCGATTCTTCAGCCAGGCCACGCAGTCCTGCACGACGCTCTCCGGGGCACTGGCGCCGGCGGTGATCACCACCGTGTCCTCGCCGGTGAACCAGGCCGGATCGATCTCGTTGGCGCCGTCGATGAGGTGGGCTGCGATGCCTCGTTCGCGGGCGAGTTCGGCCAGCCGCTGGCTGTTGGAACTGTTCTGGCTGCCGAGCACCAGCACATGATCCGCCCCGTCGGAGAGCAGGCGGACGGCTTCCTGGCGGTTTTGGGTGGCGTAGCAGATGTCGTCCTTCGGGGGGCCGACGATCTGCGGAAACCGCTCCTTGAGCCGGTTGATGATCCGCGAGGCGTCGTCCACCGAGAGCGTGGTCTGCGTGAGGTAGGCGAGGCGGTCGTCCGGGCCGAACGGGAGCGTATCGACCTCCTCCGTCGTCTCCACCAAGGTGAAGGAATCGGGGGCCTGCCCCATGGTGCCGATCACCTCGTCATGACCCTCGTGGCCGATCAGCATGATGTGATAGCCAGCCTTGGCATACTTGATCGCTTCGAGGTGCACCTTGGTCACCAGCGGGCAGGTGGCATCGATGGCCCGCAGCCGCCGCTCGGCGGCCACCCGCCGTACCTCGGGGGCCACACCGTGGGCCGAGAAGAGCAGCACGCCCCCCTCCGGAACCTCCTCCACGGCGTTCACGAACACCGCCCCCTCGCGAACGAACCGGTCGACGACGTGCTTGTTGTGGACGATCTCGTGGAACACGTAGACGGGGGTGCCGTAGAGCCGGATGGCCGTTTCGAGCGTGTCGATGGCCATGTTCACGCCGGCGCAGAAGCCGCGCGGGCTGGCGAGCAGAATCTTCATCGCGATGGTTCCGGGTGGGGATGCTGTGGTCGCGGCTGGGGCAAAAACAGGTCGACAGGCTATGGTAGTGGGGGCGATTCCGCCCTGCCAGTGAAGAACAGGTCCTCCTCCGCAAACACCGCGTAAAGTCGGTGGAGCCGATGCCCTCGCAACCAGCGCAGCCCGCCCATCGCGACCCGACGGCCTGGCATCTCGTCCCGGTCCCCACGGCCGGCGATCTCGCCACGGCGGAGGCTTTCTGTCGCGACGTGGCCGGCCGGCACTACGAAAACTTCACCGTCGCCACCCGACTCGTGCCGCCAAGGCTGCGGCAGCATCTGGCCAACGTCTATGCTTTTGCGCGGTGGAGCGACGACCTGGCCGACGAGGCGGCCAGTCCGGCGGAGGCTGCCCGTGATCTTGCGTCCTGGCGTCTGGGGCTGGAGGAGTGTTTTGCCGGTCGGCCCGGGCATCCGGTCTACCTCGCGCTCGCCGAAACCGTGCGCCAGACCGGCCTCACGATCGAGCCGTTCGCCCACCTGCTCGATGCCTTCGAGGAAGACCGTGCATTCGACGCTTCCGGCGTGGCGGTGCGGTATGCAAACCGCGATGCCCTGGTCGCCTACTGCCGTCGCTCCGCCGATCCCGTGGGGCGGATCGTGCTCGCGCTCGAGGGCTGCCGCGACCGAGCCCTCGTCGCCATGTCCGACTCCATCTGCACGGGTCTGCAACTGGTGAATTTCTGGCAGGATATTCGTCGTGATCGGCTCGCGGGCCGTATCTATCTCCCGCGCGATGACATGCAGCGGCACGGTGTCGAGGAGGCGATGCTCGACGCCCCGCAGGCCGCGGCACCGCTCAAGGAATTGCTGCGTGCGGAGGTGGCGTGGGCACGGGAATGTTTCGACGCAGGCTCGCCCCTCGAGGGCCTTGCGCCGCCGGTGCTGCGGCCCGCGATCGGCATGTTTCTGGCCGGTGGCCGGGCCGTGGCCGACGCCATCGAACGGGCCGGCTTCGACACGCTCGCGCGGCGACCGACGGTGGGAAAGTGGTCCAAGCTCCGGCTGGCCGCGTCGGCGTGGTGGAAGCTGCAGGTGCTGGGGATCCGTGCTTCGGGTGGCCGCCCATGAGCACGCTCGCCGCCGACCATCAGGAATGCGCCCGCATCATGCAGCGTGCGGGCTCGAACTTCGCCCTGCCGATCCGGCTGCTGCCGGAGGCGAAACGCCGCGGCACCACCGCGCTCTATGCATTCTGTCGGCGTGCCGATGACATCGTCGACGACGGGTGCGATCCAGCCGCCGCCCGGCAGTCGCTGGCGGCGTTCGAGGCCGATCTTGCCGCGGCACTGTCCGGCGGGAGCTCGGCGGATCCGGTGATCAGGGCGGTCGTCGATGCGGTTCGTCGATTCGCCGTGCCTGCTGAATACCTCCGCGACATCATCGACGGCTGCCGGATGGATCTCGATCGCAGCAGCTACGAGACGTATGCCGAACTCGAGGCATACTGCCGCCGCGTGGCCAGCGCCGTGGGGCTCGCAGCCATTCACATCTGGGGCTTTCGGTCCCCGCGGGAGGCGATCCCCGCCGCGCACGCCTGCGGCCTCGCGTTTCAATTGACGAACATCCTGCGCGACGTACCCGAAGATCTGGCCCGCGGCCGCATCTACCTGCCGGAACAGGATTTTCGGGAGTGTGGCTGCAGCCCAGGTGATCTCCGCGACGGCCGCATCGGCCCGGGGTTTGCTCGGCTGGCGAGCCTGAACGTCGCGAGGGCCGCCGACTGCTACCGGCAGGCGGCCCGGCTCGACCCGCTCCTCTCCACCGACGGCCGTATCGTGTATCGGGCGATGTTTGGAGTCTATGCGGCCTTGTTCGCGGCGGTCCGTCGGGCGGGCCCGCGGATCTTTTCGGAGCGGGTGCGGCCTGGAAAATCGCGCATCGTGGGGTCCGGCGTGGCGACCCTGCTCGTCGGCCCACGGCGGCGGTGGTTTCCTCGCTGAAAGCGTTGTCCTGCGTCATTCGAGTCTGTCAGCCATGAGCGTTCCTTCACGATCCGCTTCCGATCCCGCTCGGCGGCCACACGTGGCCGTGGTCGGAGGCGGGCTGGCCGGTCTCGCCGCCGCCGCCGCGCTCTCCGAGGCGGGCGTCCGGGTGACCGTGCTCGAGGCCCGCCGTCGCGCCGGCGGTCGGGCAGCCTCCTTCGAGGATCCGGTGGCGGGCGGGCTCGTCGATGCCTGCCAGCACGTGGCGATGGGCTGCTGCACCAATTTCCTCGATCTCTGTCGGCAGGCCGGGCTGGCCGACGCCCTCCGCCGCGACCGCACGCTCTGGTTCATCGGTCCGGACGGTGCTCGGGCCGCCTGCACGCCCTCACGGCTGCTGCCGGCTCCGATGCACCTCGCGCCGCTGCTGCTCGGCATGCGGCACTTCTCGTTTCGCGAGAAGGTGTCGCTCGGGCTGGGAATGCTGCAGCTGGCGAGGTATCGCGAGCGGGCCGGAGGCCCGGCGGGCGACACGGCGCTTCGATGGCTTGAATCGGTGGGACAGCCCGAGCGTGTCATCCGCCTCTTCTGGCAGCCTGTGCTCGAGAGCGCGCTGGGCGAATCGATCGATCTGGTGAGCACAGCCGCCGCGCGGAAAGTGGCGGTCGATGCCTTTCTCGCCCACCGCGACGCCGCCGATATGTTCGTTCCCATGGAGCCG
>JBILWX010000275.1:0-2829 GCA_044369655.1 Pirellulales bacterium | reverse complement strand
CACGATCTTGGATTCCGTGGGCCGGAGCATCACCACGCGGTTGACCAGCGGGATGTCGACGCCCTCGTTGAAGAGGTCCACCACGCAGAGGGCTTCGAGGCGGCCCTCATGGAACGCGGCGAGGGAGGCCATGCGCGGGTCGCTCCCGTCGCCGGAAAACACGGCCGCCGCGGCCACACCCCGCTTGCGGAGCCAATCCCGGGCAAACACCGCATGCCGCCGCGAGCAACAGAAGACGAGCGTGCGGCCGGCCGAGGTGGCCTGCCACTCGGCGCAGAGGCGTTCCATACGGGGAGCACTTTCTAGTGCGGCTTCAAGCTCGCCCACATCGAAGCGGCCGTTGCGCCAAGGGACCCGCTCGAAATCGACGTCATCTTTGAGACCCCGATACCGAAACGGCACGAGCGAACCCTCCGCGATCCCGTCGCCAATCGTCGCCTGATACGCGAGGATGTCGTCGAAAAGCGTGGCCACGTCCACACCGTCGGTCCGCTCGGGCGTAGCCGTGAGACCGAGCGTGAAACTGCTTTTGAGGCGGGCCAGCACGCGGCGATAGCTCGGGGCCTCCGCGTGGTGCACTTCGTCGATCACGCAGTAATCAAACGGCTCGGCCGCACCGAGGGCCGTAAGGCCCGCTGGACGGGAGAGCTTTTGGATGGAGGCTATGACGAGCGTGCCCACGAGATTGCCCGCGTCGCCTACGAACCAGCTCGTCTGCGGCGCCGGCCAGCCGGCTTGCTGCGCGGCGGCCGCAAGTGCCGACCGGAGCGTGGCTTCGGCCTGGGCGAGGATCTCCGCCCGGTGGGCGACCACGAGCACGCGCGGGAGCCGGCCGAGGGTGTAGCCGACCGCCACGACGTCGAACGCGGCGAGCCAAGTTTTCCCAAGGCCCGTGGCCACGGCGACAAGAGCTTTTGAATAGCCCCGCTCGCGAATCAGGGCGAGCGACGCGAGGGCTTCTGACTGCCAGGGCCGCGGACGGATCTCACCCAGCACAGCAGCCACATCATCTGCCCGCTCGCCCTCGCGATCCCACACACGTCGCAGTTCGGCGGCGGGGGCGGCCCGGGCGGCATACCGCTCGACCACGTCGTCCGATAGCGGCGTAGCCTGTTGCCAGAGATCGTCGAAGGCGGCAATGAGTTCGCGATCGATCGGGGCGTCGCCCGGCGTCTCACCGACGAGGTTCCACTCGACGCCCGATACGAGCGCCGCCCGTGAGAGGTTGCTCGACCCTACCACGACCATCCCCCCCGACGAGTCGGCGATCCGCCACGCCTTCGGGTGGAAGGAGGCGGGCCGGCCTCGAAGTCTGTCGAGTTTGACTAGCCGGGCCTCGAACGCGGCACCGGAGCTTTGGATCCAGCCGACGAGCAATCGCAGGGCATCGGGCGACGTGATCCCCAGGTAGTCGCCCACGAGTAGCCGGATTCGGGCCCCCGCGGCGATGGCACTAAAGAGCGCGTCGCGGACGTGGTCAAGGCCTGAGGTCTGGACGAACGACGCGAGCAGGTCGATCTCGCTCGCGCCAGGCAGGCGGTCAGCGAGCCGCGGCCACAATGGAAGCTTGGGCCCAGTGGTCAGCGAAAGCTTGAGCCCTGCCGAGTCTGCCGCCGCCGCCGCCGCGGGTGAGCCGGCAAGATAATTCCCCTTCTCAGGAATCACGTGCCGAACGCCGCCACGGGGATCTGGCATGTCGCCCGAGTACCGCGGAATCACGTGCACGTGCACGTGCGGCACGGTCTGGCCGGCGGCGGCCCCGGCATTGAAGCCGACGTTGTAACCATCGGGTTTGGGATCGAGTTGCTGGTCCAGCAACTTCTTTGCCTTACCCACGAGTTCCATGAGAGCCCCCTGCTCCGCCGAGGTCGCGTCGAAGAACGTCGGTACCACCCGCCGCGTGATCACGAGCACATGGCCGGGCGACACTGGAAACGAATCGAAAATCGCGAAACAAAGGGCGTTCGCGCAGAGCCACTCACTCTCGGGGATCGTCAGAAACGGCGAGGGGGCGTCTGGTGGCATCGCGGCAGTTTAGCCACCGGCCGGTCAACCTTGGTCAGGGCTACCCGACGGCCTGCGGGCGTGTCGCCGCCCCGGGCGGTACACTCCCCGCCATGAAGAAAACCACCTCGCCCCGCCGGGCTAGAGTCAAGAAATTAGATTCGTTACCCGCGCTCATCGCCGAGGTCCGCCGATTCCGCGACGAGCGGGACTGGTCGCAGTTTCACACGCCAAAAAACCTGGCGGCCGCGATCGCGATCGAGGCCGCGGAACTGCAGGAGCAGTTCCTGTGGAAGACCGATAAGGAGATCGCGCGAAATCTGAAGGAAGGCCCCAAAAGGGATGCCGTCATCGAGGAGATCGCCGACGTCCTGATGTTCGCTCTCCTGCTCGCGGATCGCCTCGACATCAACGTCGGCAAGGCGATCACCGACAAACTCGCGGCGAATGAAAAGAAATATCCCGTTGCCCTCGCCCGCGGCAATGCTCGGAAATACACGGAGTTGCACGAGCCGTGATCATCTACGCCGAGACAAAGCGGCAATTTCTCGAAGACGTCGACCTAAACCTGCTCGAACGGCGGCTGATCGATGGCTTCGAACGACAGACGGGCGGTGTGCCCGCCGATCGGCACGTCTGGGCGGATGAATACACTCGCTTTTCAATCGCGCTTCGTCGCTCTAATGTCGATGACGACATGCAGGTGGCCATCGAATACCACATCTCCGCCGCTGGCCGATCCCGAGTGGACGTCTTACTAGCAGGCAATGACGGCACCAACGACAACGGCCTGGTCCTCGAACTGAAGTCCTGGAGCGAGGCTGA
>JBILWX010000274.1:0-2833 GCA_044369655.1 Pirellulales bacterium | reverse complement strand
CCATCCACTATTCGAGCCCCAACAAGACCGACCATCCCCGCTGCGGCCTGCTGATGGTGTTTCGCGGCAGCCACACGCAGGACGACCAGCGGCTCCGCGAGGAATACACCCGGGCCCGCCCGGCGTGATCTCTCTACCCAAGCCCGCAGCGCAAGCAAGGGGATCCGGGAGCAAGGGAATACGACCCGCCAGACCACCCCATGCCGAACAGGAATGACCATGAATCCCCTTTGTTCCGACCTGTTTGCCAGTGAACTGCGGGGCTTCGTGCCCCCCGGCAGCTTCGACGCGCACGCGCATCTCTTCGATCCGCGGCTGGTGGGCGGCGCGGGGACGAACCTTCTGCCGCCTGGCGTCGCCACGTGCGACCGGGCCGCCTACGACCGGATGGTGGGGGATTGGATGGGCGACCGGCTGCCGGCGGGCGGCCTCTTCTTCCCCTGGCCCGCCCCGGGCGACACGCTCGCACAGAATGCCTTCCTCGCCGACCAACTGCGGGGCGATCCCGGCTCCCGCGGCCTGCTCTTGGCCATGCCCGACGACGATCCCGCGGCGATCGAGCGGCAGCTCGACGCCGATCCTGATCTCTGGCGGGGCTTCAAGGTCTATCACGTCTTCGCGCGGCGGCCCGCCGGCAGCCCGCCGCTCGTGAGCACGTTTCACGCCGACTGCGAGGACTTCATCCCGGAATGGATCTGGGAGATCTCTCAGTCACGCGGCCTGGCGATCATGCTCCACATGGTGAAGCCCCGGGCCCTGGCCGACGTGGCAAACCAGCGATACATCCGCGACCGGTGCCTGGCCTATCCTCATGCGAAGCTCGTGCTCGCCCACTGCGCGCGGGGCTTCAATCCGCGGCACACCGTCGAGGGAATCGACTCGCTCCGCGGCCTCGACAACGTCTTCTTCGACAACTCGGCCAACTGCGAGGCGGCGGCGCACGAGGCGATCCTCCGGGTGTTTGGCCCCACTCGGCTCTTCTTCGGCCTCGACCATCCCGTCAGTTCGATCCGCGGCCGCTGCGTCGGCATCGGCGACGGCTTTCTCTGGACGAACGACACGGAGATCGACTGGTCGCGGCAGACGCTCTCGCAGCCCACGCTCGTGGGCATCGAAAACCTTCTCGCCCTCAGGCAGGCATGCATGACGATGCACCTGAACGACCGCGACATCGAGCTGATCTTCGGCGGTGCGGCGCGGCAGATGCTCGGGCTGCCGCCCGTGAGGCCGACCGTCGACGTGCAGACGCAATACCGTGAGGCGAAGGCGATCTTTCCGGGCGGCACCCAGCTGCTCTCCAAGCGGCCGGAACTCTTCGCGCCCGACCAGTGGCCGGCTTACTACGAGGAGGCCCGCGGCTGCGAGGTGGTCGACACCGAGGGGCGAAAGTTCATCGACATGTCGACCGGCGGCATCCTCGCCTGCATCCTGGGCTACGCCGACCCCGACGTGAATGCGGCCGTGATGCGGCGTGTGCAGGCGGGCTCGATGAGCACGCTGCAGACCTTCGACGAGGTAGAGCTCGCCAAGAAACTGCTCGCGATCCATCCCTGGGCGGCGATGGCCCGGTTGACGCGGACCGGCGGCGAGTCGATGGCCGTCGCCGTGCGAACGGCGCGGGCCTTCACCGGCCGCGACCACGTGGCGATCTGCGGCTACCACGGCTGGCACGACTGGTATCTCGCTGCCAACCTGCCCGACGTGCAGGGCACCCCCGCCACCGAAGCCGCGGGCACGGCGGCGCTCGCGGGCCATCTGCTGCCAGGCCTCGAGCCCAATGGCGTGCCGCGGCCGCTCGGCGGCCTGACCCACACCTTCGCCTACAACCGCCTCGACCAGCTCGATCAGGTCTTCGCGGCCCACGGCAAGAATCTCGCGGCGGTGGTGATGGAATCGACCCGCGGCGTCGATCCGGAGCCCGGGTTTCTGGAGGGGGTGCGGGAGCGGTGCACGAAGAACGGCACGCTTTTGGTCTTCGACGAGATCACGATCGGCTGGCGGCTCTGCCTCGGCGGTGCGCACCTGAAGTTTGGCGTGGAGCCTGATCTGGCGGCCTTCGCCAAGGCGATCTCCAACGGCTTCGCGCTCGGCGCGGTGATCGGCACGCGGCCGGTGATGGAGGCGGTGCAGACCACCTTCATTTCGAGCGCCTACTGGACCGAGGGCGTGGGCCCCGCCGCGGGCCGCGCGGCGGTGGGCAAGATGCAGCGCATCGACGTGCCGGCCCACCTCGGCCGGATCGGCCGGCTCATGATGGACGGCTGGCGGAGGCTGGCGGAAAAACACTCGCTGCCGCTGCGGGCCGCGGGCCGTCCGGAAAACGCGTCGCTTGTCTTCGACCACCCGGAGGCGGCGGCGCTCATGACGCTGCTCACGGTGCGGATGCTCGCCAAGGGATTTCTGGCGGGAGGCTATTTCAATGCGATGCTCGCCCACGAGCCGCGGCATGTCGGCGCCTATCTCGCCGCGCTCGACGAGGTCTGCCGGGAGCTTCGCGACACGGTCGGCGAGGAGCCGGCCGCTATCCGCCGCCGGATCGGCGGCCCCGTCAAACACACGGGCTTCGCCCGGCTCGTGAGCTGAAGGTTGGCTGATTCTCGTATGCACTCACGCTTTTTCCTGCTCGGAGCCATCGCCATGACAATCGCTTCCTGTCCGTCCGTTCTGCCCGAAGACAACACCACCGAGGCTATCCACGAGAAGGCCCTCGCGATTCTGCGTGCCGGCCTGCAGGCACGCGATGAGGCCGACTTCTGGCCCGCGATGCATGCCGCCGAAGGGCTCACGCTGGCCGGCCATCGCGGCGAGGTTCGCACGGCGCTCGAGCCGCGGC
>JBILWX010000273.1:0-2855 GCA_044369655.1 Pirellulales bacterium | reverse complement strand
CTTTCTCGACGGCGAGATTCACAATCTCTTCCCTGGAAAGCAGCCCGATCATTACGGCTGGGAGGGGCGGTTCGTCTGGTCGCCGGCGCAGGGCCGTGGCATGGCCCAGGTCTTCCGCAACCACGATTCACGCGACCGGGTCCGCGTGCGGCTCCGCGGCCTGCCACCCGAGGGCCGCTACGTCGTGGAATTCGTCGATGCCGGGACGACGCTCCGCGCCGACGGCCGCTCGCTCGTCCGAGAGGGCGTGGATGTGCCGCTCGCCAAGCCCTTCACGACGGAGGTCCTGCACATCCGCTGACATCGCGCATGCACAACAGCCCAGCCCCTGACCGCCGCCGCGATCCCGGATTGAGTGGCTGACAGCGAGCCCACCCCGTTCTGTGCACTAACAGGGATCAGCGGAGATGCCGCTCGATATCCATCCTTGCGTGGAACACACCGAGCACCTCGATGCGTGTGTCTTGCACGATGAGGTATGCGATTCGGTAGTGGCCGTAGGACGTTTCGCGAACTTCCCGGTCGGCTATTGGCTCATATCGCTGACCGAGCCGCGGATGCACGCAAAGAATTTGGACCTTGGCGTAGATGCCTCGCACGACATCGGTAGCGGCCCGCGGATTGTCGGCCGCGATGTACTCGTGAATCCCTTCGAGGCAACGCAATGCCTCGAAAGTCCACCTTATTTCCGCCACGATTCGATCGCCTCAGCCACCTCGTCGGCGGTGTGCATCCGGCCGGCGGCGGCATCATCCAGACCGCGCTGAACCATTCGTGCGAATGCCAACTCCCGCAGGATTTCGTCGTACGTGCTGTCGTCAGGTTGCCGACCGATGATGTCGATCATCGACTCTTTCGCTGGGCTCATGGCAGTCTCCGTGGGATCGGTGCCCTTAAGGATGTATGGTATACACTCGTACCCTCATTCGTCAATTGTGAAGCTCCGCACCATCGAGGACGAGGCCCCCTTCAGCGAGCCGCCAAGGTCCGCCGCCCCCCGCCATATCCTCGAACCGCCCAAGTCGCTCATACATGCCGGCGGCCTCCATCGGGTTTCTGCGTAACAGGTCAGGCTTTATCACCTTGAATCCCGCCAACGACATGCCGCCGTCGAAAAAGCAACTGGCCTCGGCGGCTGCTGCCACGAACCCAAGACCTATGGTCGGAAGGGGCGGCGGCTGGCCGGAGGCCGTGATCGAGAACGACCATCTTCGCTGTGTCTTCCTGCCGGGGAAGGGGGGCGAGATGGTCTCGCTGCTCGACCGGCGGACGGGGCATGAACTGCTGGGGCGACTGCGGCCGACGCCGCCCGACGACGGCAGCCACGCCCTCGCGGCGCCGGCGGCGACCGAGGCGATGTTCAACCGCTGGTATGCCGGCGGCTGGCAGGAACTCCTTCCCAACGGCGACGCCCCCTGCGAGGTGGACGGCATCCGGCATTCGTTCCACGGCGAGTCGTGGGGCCGGCCGTGGAATGTGGTGCGCCGCTCGGCCACGTCGCTTGCCATGCAGGTCGATCTCGCGTGGCCCCCGCTTCGCCTCGAGCGGACGGTCTCGCTCGACGACGCGGAGGCGGCGCTCGTCATCGAGGAGCGGCTCACGAACACGGGGTCGGCGACCGCGCGGATCCTCTGGGGCCATCATCCGGTCTTCGGCGGGCCATTGCTTGGGCCGGGTGCGAGGATCATCGCGCCGGCGGGCAGCCGTCTGGAGACGGTGCCATGCGACGGCACCTCGCGGCTTGCGGCCACCGGGGGGCTCGAATGGCCCACGGGCCGCGGCGTGAGCGGCCAA
The DNA here is from genome assembly GCA_044369655.1 of Pirellulales bacterium. GTDB lineage: Bacteria > Planctomycetota > Planctomycetia > Pirellulales > UBA1268 > CAMCQY01. The sequence goes on along the minus strand of JBILWX010000273.1, from coordinate 1,061 downwards.
GACGTCGATGTGTCGCTCGTGCAGCCGCGGGAGCAGCGGAGCCACGATCTCTGCCTGCTCACCGGCTTTCGCGAGGGATTCGTCGGCCTCGAAAATCCGGCCCTCGGCCTGCGGTTGATGCTCGAGTTTGATCCCACGCTCTTCCGCTGGCTCTGGATCTGGCAGCTCTACGGTGGCGGCGAGGCGGAGCCGTTTGCGGGCGGCTATCTGGTGGGCCTCGAACCCTGGACCGGTCCGCCGCAGCTTTCCCGCGGGATCGCGGCCGGACATGCGCTCGAACTGGAGCCGGGGGCCACGCAGGAGACGATCCTCCGCCTGCAGGTCACTCTTTTCAAGACCCGAGCCGGTCGAGGATGTTGCGGGTGATCCGTTCGACGACCGGATTCTTGCCATTCAGTCCGTGCGCCCAGTCGGTCGAGCCGCAGGTGAAGACGGTGCCACCTCTCGTGTAGAGCCCTAGCACGGCATGCCCCGTGCGATCCAGCGGCATCCGGTCGTAGAACCGCTTCAGGGCCAAGTCCCAGCTGGCCGGCGCCGTGGCGAGCACCGTGAAATTCTCCGGCGTGCCGTCGCGGCCCGTCGCAAAGGGCAGGCCATCCCGCCACTCCAGTTCGCAGCCGTCGCACTCATAGCCCACCAAGGTCTGCTCGCCGCCAAACTTCGCGTCGCGGGCGAGGCCCGTGCCCGCGAACACCCAGTGGTCAGGCCGGTGTACCTGGTAGGCGCCGTCGCCATCCATCACCTGATCGTGATTGAGATGGTAGCCGCCCCAGAGGAAGCCCACGCCGGTGAGTTCGTTTTCAGGACGCCCCACGAGGTGATGGCTCCAAAGCGTGCTCAAGAGCCGCTGGTCGCCGTCGCGGTAGAGCGGGTCCATGTTGAAGAACTGCTTCCAGCACGTGAGGGCCCTGCCGCCGTCCTCGCTGCGCACCTGCCAGCAGCAGGTGTTGCCGCTGAAGAACGCCACGTTGCCCCCGTTCTTGATGAAGGACTCCAGGTGATCCCGCATCGGCGACGACCAGTATTCGTCGTGCCCGACGCTGAGCACGAGCCGGTAGCGC
>JBILWX010000272.1:0-2874 GCA_044369655.1 Pirellulales bacterium | reverse complement strand
TGCAGGTTTGTGAGGTGCTGCACGAAAGCAGACAGGTCTCCATCCTGCTCCGGCCAGAGCACCATGTGCCAATGGTTCGGCATCGCGCAGTAGCCGCAAATCCGCATCCGTCGGATCCGCAGCGTTTCGGCGATTGACTCGATAAAGCCTTCGTAGTCGCCGGCTGATTCGAAGACTGTACGCCGTCCCACGGCGCGGTTCAGGACGTGAAAGGGCAGACCGCCAGGTGCGACGCGATTGGGGCGAGACATGCACATCTGTATACCACATACAAACGCTGCGTCAAATTACCCAGATTTGGTGGCTGGCACCTTTTTCTTTTTTCTGGTCAGCCGCCCGGCTTGGCTTCGAGCACGCGGTAGTCGCTTCGATCCCTCCGCCTTGATCTCCATCCGGCCCTTCGCCCGACCCTCGGGCGTCGTGCCTTCGAGCAGGTCGCCGATCTCCTCGTCGTCGAGCGGTCGCTCCTTGGCGTCGAGACCCGCGTTCGCGGCGGCGGCGGTCTCCTTGGCGATCTCGCCCGCATTGGCCACCTCCACCTTCGGCGGGTCGAGGCCGGGATCGAGATCCCGCCAGCCCACCGTGCCGCCACCCTTGCGGTTGGGAAACAGGGCCGCGAGATCGAGCTCCAGCGTCACCTCCCGCTCCACGTCGCGTTCACAGTTGGACACGAACACGATCGCCCGGTCGTCGGTCGCATACACGGCCGAAAGCACGTTCGCCTTCTCCGGCACTGCGACCTTCAACACCTTGTCGGCCCGCCACCAAGGAAAAAAGCGGAGCGGCTTGTCATAGACCTTCTCGGCCACGAGCTTCCGCGTGAGTCCTTCCGAGAGCGTCTGGATGCCGCTCGTCGCGTAGAGCGCGTCTTCAGCCCGCCGCTGCGGATAGGACCACTGCTCGGCTGCCGGCCCGGGCGGCAGTTGCCGCGGCAGCGTCGTGAGGAAATTCACACCGGCTCCCCACTTTTCGGCGGGCCCGAGAACCCGCAGTGTCTCCGGCTTCCAGAAATCCATCGCGTCGCGGTTGCCGTAGGGCTCGACGCCCGTCACGAACTCGCCGTTGGAGAGGTAGCGGCAGAAACTGAAGAGCGGCACCTCGTAGCAGACCGTCATGTGGGCCCAGATGCAGGGCTCGCGACCGGCCGCCTCGAAGAGCCGCCAGAGCCGCATGTTCACGCGGCGAAGCGCCAGCGACGTGAAGCCTACGCGGCGGCCGTTCTTGCCGCCGGCGTATTCATAGGCCGTCGAGTCGAGCGAGTAGGTGGTGCCCACGCTCACGTCGTCCCAGTAGACGCCGTCGATGATGCCCCGCTTGAGAAACTCGTTGACTGCCCAGACGGCATAGTCTTCGCACGCGGGCGTCCAGGCGAGCCGGCCCGTGGTGTAGAGATCGTGATCCCAGTCACGAAACGCCGGCCCCATTCGCGGCCATGATGCATCGGCATAGAGGATGCAGCGGCCCCACTTGGCCCGGCACTGCGGCGACATCGCCTCGGCATGCTCCCACGACCGCGGCTCCCACCGGAAATCGTCTCCCTGCATCGGATCGGAGGGATCAGTCTTCATGTCGAACCCGCCGAAGGTGTCGCACGACCCGAAGTTCACGCCCCCCGCAGCCATCTGCTTCCGCCAGTCGACTGGCTCGGGCTTGGCGGGCGTGGGCAGCAGGATGAAATGAAACGTCCGGCCGGCGGCGGGAATCTTCGTAGCCTCGCGGATCACGTTCATTCGGAAGACGACCGCGTCTTTCTCACGCAGGATTTCCTGGGCGGGATTGGGGCCGTCGACCGTCCAGCCCTTGTCGTTCTCGGCGCCGAAATAAAGCCCCACGTCGTCGGCTCCAAGCCAGATGTGCGGCATGAAGTTGGTCACGCCGTCAGCGCGGACAAACGCGGGATACGGCTTGTCGCTGCTCCGCCAGACGCTCCCTTCGCCAGCGGGCAGCATCGTCGCGAGCCACGACGCGCGAAAGTCCGGCCCGCCGCCGTTGGCCAGGAGTTGCGTGGCCTCGGCGGCGACCATGGGCACGTCGACGTCGAGTTCGTCGAGCGCGGCCTCCGCGCCGGAGGCTGGCTTGAGCGTAACCGTGCAATACAGAAGCCCGTCGAATTCGAGCCAGGCGTCGACATCGGCCTTGATGCCCGCGCCGACGAGGGCGGCCTGCCACTCGACGCGATCATCGGCCGTCGCGCCGAGCTTCATCCCTTCGCCCGCGAGCACCGCATCGCCGCCGGGGCCGGCGGCCCGCATCACGATCGGCCGGGCGAGGATCTGCCGGCCGACGGTCTCGATCTTCTCGGGCAGCCCCCCGGATCCCAGCTCGATCCGACGCCCGATCAGTTCGAGCGATCGGCCACTCGCCTTGATCGGCGTCCAGGGCTTGGGGATGGTCCGCTCCTCGCCGAGCGTGTTGCCGAGCCATTCGGGCTTCTCGCGGACATACTCGGTTCTTTCTTCCTTGAGCACCTTTCCAGAGGCGTCGCGCGACCGCACGACGGCGGGATAGCGGCCGAACGGAAGCGGTTTGTCCACAGTGAACTTCGCCGTGCCCCCCTCGTCGAGCGACTGCTTCTCGGCGGCAAGCAGCACCTCGCCCGCGGCGGTGCGGATCTCGAGGTCGGCACTGACTGGCTTCGCGTCGCCCACCGGCAGGCAGCCGACGGTGGCCACGAGCTTTTCCTTCCGGTCCCACGAGTGGGCGAAGTAATCGAACTGCGTCTGGAAGGCGGGCAACGGCTTCATCTGCTCGGCGGCGTCGGGCAGCCAGCGGGCGTAGGCGTTCCACGCCTCGTTCGGATCCATCGCCCAGTTGAAGACGGTGAATTCGTCCACGAGCGTGGGCGACTTCGTGAAGGCGAGCGTCCAGGTATCG
>JBILWX010000118.1:0-10160 GCA_044369655.1 Pirellulales bacterium | reverse complement strand
GCCTTCGCCTCGGCGATCGGCCCGGCGAGCACCGCCGGATTTTCGGGATTGGCGACGTGGCCGGGCACGTTCGGAAAATCACCATCGGGCATCTCCTGCGGGGCGTAGAGCCGCAGCTTCTGGAATCCGGCGCCGTGGAGCACCGGCACGACGGCGCTCGCGCCCACGCCGTGCAGCGGCGTGTAGAGAATGGAGACATCACGCGGCCCGGTGGTCGACTGCCTGAGCACCGCGGCGACGAAAGCGGGGTCGATCTCCTGCTCCACGAACTGCACGCGGCCGGCGGCGACGCCCGCGTCGAAGCGCTCGCGGTGTACGGCGTCGCACCGCATCACATGATCGATGATCCCCTTGTCGTGCGGTGGGAGCACCTGCACGCCGCCGGCCCAGTAGACTTTCACCGCGTTGTCGCTGGGCGGATTGTGGCTGGCCGTCACCATGATCCCGCAGGTGCTCCGGGTGTGGCGGACCGCGTAGGAAAGTTCCGGCGTGCTGCGGAAGCCGCGCAGGAAGAAGATCCTGAAGCCGGCCGCGAGGAGCACCTCCGCGCAGAGCTTTGCAAAGTGCTCCGAGCGGTGGCGGGTGTCGTAGGCGATCGCGCAGGAAGGCTCCGTGCCAGCCGGCACCACGCTTCGCACGTAGTCGGCCAGGCCCTGCGCGCTCTCGCCGATCGTGCGGTCGTTGATGGCGTTGGAGCCGACCGGATACATCCGGCCGCGGCGGCCCCCGGTGCCGAAGGGGATCACCGTCCAGTAGACGTCGTCGAGTTCCTTCCATACGGCCGGCTCCGTGGCGGCCCGGTCGATTCGCGTCGCCAGTTCGCCGGCAAACTCGGCGTAGCGGGGTTGCGTCAGCCAGTCCCGCATCGTGCGGGCGGAGTGGTCGGTGATCGTGCCCGCTGCGTGGGCGGCATCGATGGCGACGAGACGGGGGGCCTGAGAGGCAGCGGGGGCGGTGGACATGGAAGGGAGGCTCCGTCCTGCGGTTCTGGAAGTGCGAGGTGACGTACTGTGTGCTGAATGACGCCGGCGGTTTTATACTCCCGACCCCGCGGACAGCACACCTCGAACACAGGACCGGCAGGCATCATGGGCGAAACTGGCAGCGAATCCCCGCGCGACACGCTGATCGTCAGCGTCTCCGGACTCCGCGGCATCGTCGGCGGCAGCCTCACGCCGGATGTGGCCGTCCGCTATGTGGCGGCCTTCGCCGCGACGCTGCCTCCCGGGCCGATCGTGATCGGCCGAGACGGCCGCACCTCCGGGCCGCTGCTGGCGACGGCCATCACGGAACACCTCACGCGGGCGGGCCGCGACGTGATCGACTGCGGCATCGCGGCCACGCCCACCGTCGGGATCGTCGTCCGGCAGGAGCAGGCCGCCGGCGGCGTGCAGATCTCCGCCAGCCACAACCCGGCTCCTTATAATGGTCTCAAGCTTTTTTCTGGTGCGGGCCGCGTGCTCCCCGCAGCAGCCGGCGGCGAGGTGCTGCGTCGATTTCAAGGAACGGCTTCCCCCGCCGAGCATGCAGGCCGGGTCGCAGCGAACGTGGGCACCGTGCGCACCGTCGACGGCGGCCCGGCGCACATCGCGCTGGTGGCCAAGACGGTGGATGTGGACGCGATTCGCCGCTGCCGTCCCCGGGTCTGGCTCGACTCGGGCCACGGCGCCGGCAGCCGCGTGGCCCGGCCGCTGCTCGAGCATCTCGGCTGCGAGGTCGTGATCGAGGGGGGCGAGTCCGACGGCCTCTTCGAACATCTTCCGGAGCCGACGGCCGACAACCTCGTCGACATGCTGCCGAGGATTGCCGCGGCCCGCGCCGACGTCGGCTTCTTCCAGGATCCCGACGCCGACCGGCTGGCGATCGCCACGGCCGAGGGGCGATACATCGGCGAGGAGGCGACGCTCGCCCTGGCCGTCGAGAGCGTGCTTGAGAAGACGCCGGGGCCGATCGTGGTGAATTGCTCGACGAGCAGCATGGCGGCGGCGATCGCCGCGCGGCACGGGGTGGCCTGCCATGTCTCGGCGGTGGGCGAGGCGAATGTCGTCGACGCGATGCTGGCGGCCGGGGCGATCCTCGGCGGCGAGGGCAATGGCGGCGTGATCGATCCGCGGGTGGTGCTCGTCCGCGACAGCTTCGTCGCCATGGCCCTCGTGCTCGAGCGGATCTGCACGGCCGGCGGCAGCGCTCGTGGCGCAGGCGGCATCACGAGCATCGACAGCCTGGCCCGGGCGTTGCCGTCAGTGGTGATGAAGAAGACGAAGGTCGATCTCTCGGCGGAGACCCGCGGTCCCGCCCTCGCGGCGGCGCTCGAGCGGATCGCGGCGGCCTTTCCTCAGGCTCGCGCCAGCCGACTCGACGGCCTGCGGCTCGACTGGGAGGGTGGCTGGCTGCTCGTGCGGGCGAGCAACACCGAGCCGATCGTGCGGATCGTGGCCGAGGCGGCCGACGCCGCCGCGGTGGACGAGGCGATTCAGCGGGCGACGGCGGCTCTGCTGAACGGTTGAGGCCGCCCTCATCGGTTCGCCGGTCGCGGCATGCTCCAAAGCATCAGGAGCGTGCGGCTCTCCCGGTCACTGGCGTCTACTGTCGCACGAGCACCTGGGAGCCCGCCCCGAGAATGTCGGCAAGCTCCGCGAGGTCGCGTTCCGCCACGATCAGGCTCGTCGCCGGGATCGCATCGTCGGAGACCGTGGCCGGATCGATGACACCCTCGATGGCGAGGCCGTCCGCGAGGCCGATCGATTTGGGGCCGGGCTGCGACCAGGCCACCTGGGTCGCGGCAGTCGGCTGGGGGGCGGGGGCCGCGGCGTCTTGAACGGCGACCACCGGCAACGCCGAGCCGACGCGGTCGCGGACCTGCCTGCCCACCACGACCGGGAAACTGCCGGCATAGTTGCCGCCCACCCGCAGGCTGAGGCGGCGCCGCGACACGCTCACCACGGCGTCGAAGGGGCCGCGGAGGAGCTTGAGCGATTCGCCCGGCACGAGTCTGGCCGGATCCGACACGCCATTGATCTTGGCGAGCAGTTGCCACGACACGGCCAGCGGCGTGGCGATCGACTGCAGGGTTTCACCCTGCTGCACGATATGCGGCGGCAGCAGCAGATCCTGCTGCGAGTAGATCACCGTGCCGGCCAGCTGACCGAGGAGATCCTCCAACCGCTGGCTCTCCTCGAGACCGAGCGACGGATCGTCATGCCAGGTCGACAGCACGGCCAACGCCTCGGCATACCGGCCGGCGGCGAGCTTGTCGTGGGCGTCGGCCCACGCCGATGCGAAGGCGGCCGACGGCGGTGCCTCCCTGCCGAAGGTCGACGGCGGCGGCATCTGCTGGGAGTGTGCCGGGTCGAATGCGGTCGCCGGCGGAACGGCCATGGGCGGCTGCATGGTCGCCGCCGCCGCCGTCTGGCCGCCGGCCACCGGCGGTGTGAGTTCGGTTGCGACGGCCCGCTCGGCCACCGGTGGCGGGGCGGAGACGGCGCTCAGGTAGGTGGGGGACGAGTCGGCGGGAGCCGCAGCCACCGCGGCCGGAGGTGTGGCCGGCAGGCCGGCAGCGGCGGGAAACTGTGGGGGAACGGTTTGCTTCGGTGCGGCCACGGCCGCCACGGGCTGGGGCTGGGGGACTTCGACCTGCGGCGCAAAGGCCGGGGCCGACGCCAGGTCGGCCCGCAGGGGCTCCGCGGGTGCGGCTGCCGGTCCGCCGGGGCCTTTATTCACGATCGACCAGGCGCCATAGAGAATCGTGCCGAGCAGCACGAGCACCACCAGCGGCTTGAGCGAGTCGCCCGAGTCGGTGTCGCGTTCACGGCGGGAATGGGCCTTTGACCGGCTGGCCATGGCAGTGGTTTCCGGGTGTGCGCCCTCGTTCCCGCCGTATCCAGACGGCGGCGGAATCCGGGCAGGGGCCGGGGAGGGTAGGGATCGGTCGGGGACGGTGCCAGATCGCTTCGGACCGAAAAAGGGCGGTTCCCGGCAGTGGCAGGAGAACACCGGCATCGCCAACAGTGGGGGGTTCAGCGTATAGTCTTCGGCACGTGGCTGAACCACGATCACCTCCGCACGGTCGCGGCCTGCGGGAGAGGAGTTGTGCATGCGTTCCCAACACGTGGACCAGATGCGGGTCCGCGATGTCGTCGCGGTCGTGCTGGCCGGCGGGAAAGGGGCTCGTCTCGAGCCGCTCACGCGCGACCGGGCCAAGCCCGCGGTGCCGTTCGGCGGCAGCTACCGCATCATCGATTTCGCCCTCTCCAACTGCCTCAACAGCGGGCTGCGGCGGGTGCTCCTGCTCACGCAATACAAGGCCAGCAGCCTCGACCGTCACATCAACGTCGGCTGGCACCGTTTCTTCTGTCGCGACCTCGGCGAGTTTCTCGACGTGCTGCCGCCGCAGCAGCGGGTGGACGAGAACTGGTATCTCGGCACGGCCGACGCCGTCTATCAGAACATCTACTCCATCGAGATGGCGGCGCCCCGGCTGGTGGTCGTGCTCGCCGGCGACCACATCTACAAGATGAACTACCAGAAGCTGATCGACGCCCACGAGGAGAGCGGCGCCGACGTGACCGTCGGGGCGCTGCCCGTGCCCCGCGAGGCGGCCCGTGAATTCGGCACCATGGAGGTCGATGGTGCGGGCCGGGTGCGGGCCTTCCGCGAGAAGGTCGCCGACCCGCCCACCATTCCGGGCAACGATCAGATGTGCCTGGCCTCGATGGGCATCTACTGCTTCTCGACGCCGTTCCTCCTCGAACGCCTCAAGCTCGACGCCCACGACCGCGCGAGCCGGCACGACTTCGGCCACGACGTGCTGCCGGCCGTGATCGACACCCACGGCGTCCACGCCTTTCCGTTCCGTGACGAGAACCGGAAAACCGACGCCTACTGGCGTGACGTCGGCACGATCGACGCCTACTTCGAGGCCAACATGGACCTCATCGACGTGGATCCGCAACTCAACCTCTATGATGGCCAGTGGCCGATCCGCACCCACCACCCGGCCTATCCGCCGCCGAAGTTCGTGTTCGCCGGCGAGGGGCCGTCTGCCCGCCGCGGCGAGGCCACCGACAGTCTCGTCTGCCCGGGAGCGATCATCTCCGGCGGCCGGGTCACCCGGTCGATCATCGGTCCTGGCGTGCGGGTGAACAGTTTCGCCTGGGTGGAGGAGAGCATCCTCTTCGAGGGAGTCGACATCGGCCGCCACGCCCGGGTGCGGCGTGCCATCATCGACAAGGGCGTCCGGGTGCCGTCAGGCATGTCGATCGGCTTCAATCCCGAGGAGGACGCTGCCCGGGGGTTGACGGTTTCGCCGCAAGGCGTGACCGTGGTACCCAAGGGCCACGCCCTCGCGGCCGATCCACACGCCGTGTCCGTCGGCTGATTTTCGCGTCTTTCACACCGCCATGCCCAAACGCAACCTCTTCGTGCTGCTGATGATGATCGCCGTCGCCGGCGTGGCGTGGCTGGCACGGGATCGCGCCGGCCATGGCCGGCGCTTCGCCGAGGTGCTCGGGGCGATCGAGCGGACGTATCTCGAGCCGGTCGACCAGCAGCGGCTGTTCAATGCGGCGATGGAGGGAGTGTTTTCGAGGCTCGACGAGCATTCGGCATTCATGACGGGGGATCGCCGCGACCAACTGGAGAGCATGCTGGACCAGGAGTTCGGCGGCGTGGGGCTGGAACTCACCTCATCGGAAGCGGCCCGCGGCATCGTCGTCGTGAGTCCTGTGTTCGGCGCGCCGGCGTGGCATGCGGGGATCGCCGCCGGCGACCGCATCCTCGCGATCGACGGCGTGTCGACCCAGCAGATGACGATCGACGAGGCCCTGCGGCGACTGCGGGGCCGGCCGGGCACGCCCGTGCGGCTCGCGATGGCGATAGCCGCCGACGACGGGCCGTCCACTCGCGACATCGCCCTGGTGCGGGAACGGGTCACGACGGAAAGCGTGCTCGGTGACCGGCGGCGGCCGGATGGATCGTGGGAGTGGACGATCGAGGGCGAACCTGCTGCGGCGATCATTCGCTTCAACAGTTTCGGCGAGCGGACGGCCGGCGAACTGCAACGGGCCCTGGAAGTGATCACGAGCCGATTGACCGATGCCGGCCGCGAGGCACAGGCCGACGACGCCGTGCTGGTGCTCGACCTGCGTGGCAATGCGGGCGGACTGTTGTCGTCGGCGGTCGAGGTCTGCGACCTCTTCCTCGACGATGGCGTGATCGTGTCGACACGGGGGCGGGCCGCCCGCGATCCGGCTGTTGCCGGCGACGATGCGGCGGCGCTCGACGTGCGGCGGGCCACCCGCGGCGCCGCCTGTGCCGATCTGCCCATGGCGGTGCTGGTCGACGGGCTCACCGCCAGCGCCGCGGAGGTGGTGGCGGCCTGCCTGCAGGACCACGGCCGCGCGGTCGTCGTCGGCAGCCGGTCATTCGGCAAGGGCAGCGTGCAGTCGCTCCTGCCGTTGTCGGACGGCAGCGGCCTGGTGAAGCTGACCACGTCGGAGTATCTGCGGCCGAGCCGCGTGAACATCCACCGGCGCAGCGATGACGACGAGAACGCCGCCTGGGGCGTGAGCCCCGACCGTGGCTGCGAGATCATGCCCACGGGCCGGCAGATCGAGACGCTGCAGGCCTGGCGGCGAATGCGTGACGTCGTGCCTGCCAAGGGGGGCAGGAGCGTGGTGCCGCCGTCGCCGTCGCATGCCGTCTTGCCGCGGCACGTCGATCCCGTGCTGGCGAAGGCGGTCGACGCCCTCCGCGAACGCGATTGACCGGTAGGGAGTCCCGTCGCTTCCGCTCCGGGCTTCTTGCGGACGATGGTGAACCGGCTTCCTAGAAGCCCCCGGCGGAAGCCGGGGGACTCCGGGGGTGCAGCGGATACCGGCTGCCATGCTGATGCGTGCCGGTGCGGGTGATCACATCAACGCCCGGATCTCCGCGGCGAGGAAGAAACTGCCGGCCACGCAGATCAGGCCGCGGGGCGTGGCCAACGATCGCGCCAGCCGCAACGCCTCCGCCGGCGCGGTCGCGACCTGCGGCGCGGGCAGCCCCGCCCGTCGGCAGGCCTCCACGAGTTGCGGCACCGTCGCGGCCCGGGGGTTCGTGGCATAGCGGGTGATCACGAGGTGGTCGAAGCAGCCGCGTGCCACGGCGAGCATTTCGGCGATCTGCTTGTCGGCGCTGGCGGCGAAGAGGAGCACCGTCGGGCGGAAGGCCTGCGCGGCCGGCGCGAGCGTCGCCACGAGCGATTCCATCGAGGCGACGTTGTGGGCGGCATCGAGGATCACGAGCGGCTTCTCGCCGATCCGTTCGATTCGCGCGGGCAGGCAGGCCGTCCCGAGGCCTTTGGCCACCGCCCGGTCGGTCACGCGGAAGCCGCGGGCATCGAGGCTGCGGGCCGCCATCACCACCACCGCCGCGTTGATCGCCTGGTGGGCGCCACGCATGGCCAGGGGATAGACCAGCGGCCCGGCAGTCTGCGGGTCGGCGAGCGTCACCGCCACGCGGCCGGGGGCGAGCGGATCGGGGTCGGGATCGCTCGTGTCGGGTGCGAGAGCGGCGGCCTCGAAGTCGCGGCCCAACTGGACGAGCGGTGCGCGGCGGCGGGCCGCGGTCGCCTCGATCACCCGCCGGGCCTCGGGGTGGACCGCCGAGGAGATCACCGGGCAGCCGCGCTTGATGATGCCAGCCTTCTCCGTGGCGATCTGTCCGACGGTGGAGCCGAGCAGATGCATGTGGTCGAGGCTGATGCTCGTGAGGATCGACAGCACGGGCCGCGAGACGTTGGTGGCGTCGAGCCGTCCACCGAGGCCGGTCTCGAGCACGGCCAGATCGACTCGCGCCCGCGCGAAATGCACGAACGCCACCGCCGTCAGCACCTCGAACCAGGTCGGGCCGCTGCCGCCGCGCCGGCTGGCGGCCCGGTCCATCCGCTCGACCGCCGGGATCACCAGGTGGAAGGCCCGGACGAGGTCGGCGGCGGAGATCGGCCGGCCGCCCACGCAGATGCGTTCCTCGATCGCGTCGACATGCGGCGACAGGTAGCGGCCCACCCGGTGTCCGGCCGCCTGCAGCACCGCGGCCAGCATGGCGACGGTCGAGCCTTTTCCCTTGGTGCCGGCGACGTGGACCACGGGAAACTGGTGGTGTGGATTGCCGATGGCGGCCAGCAACCGCCGCACCCGAGCGAGGCCGAAGGTGCCCGGCGAGGCGGTGGTCGGCACCGCCCGCTCGAAGTTGATGCGGCGGTCGAGCCAGGCCAACGCCGATGCCCGCGTGTACCGCTCGTTCCGTGAACCGGGCATCTTCCTCAGACTCCCACGACTGCTGCTTTTGCCACGGTTGGGCGGCGGGGCATTGTACCGTCGGGATGGCCTGGGCGGAGGCAAAGCGGGCTTGACCCCCGGTCGGCGTTTCCAGACCCTCCCGCACCCGTTCCTCCCGTGCCCCGCCGGTTCTGTCGCATGCCTTCACCCGCATTCCCGTCGCGTTCGATCACCGCCCGCGGACTCCGCCGCGCCGCGGCGAGTTGGCGGTGTCTGTGCGTCCTCGTCTTGGCGGCGTTCATGTCGGCGACGGGCCGGTCGGCCGAGCCGCAGACGGCGCCGGATGAGGGCTCTGGCAGCGGCGGTGCCGGCGTGTCGGCTGCCATCGAGCCGGTGGCCGGCCGGCAGTCGATCGCCGATGTCGCGCTTCCGGCCGTGGGCGACCCGCCGCCGATGTATATCGCCGATCCGCTCACTGCCGCGGGCTTCGCCGGTATTCCCGTCGGCACTGCCGCCGACATGCTGCCGACTTGGCCCCGCTGGTTCGCCGGCGCGAGCGGACTCGTGATGACCCGCACGCTTCCCGCGGGCACGGCCACGATGCAGCCGGCGGGGGGCGTGCAGCTCACGACGAGCAATGCCGGGGCCAGTTGGCCGGGCGGCGTCGACCTGCACGTGGGCCGCTGGTTCGGTGCGCGGCAGCAGCATGCCGTCGAGTTCATCTACTGGGGCGTGTATGGCATCGGCTCGTCCGACACGGTCACGGCCGCGGGCATCGACGCCATCCCGCAGGCGCCCGGCGTGATGGTGGGGAGCACGGCCGCTTCCGCCTATCTCGTCGATTCGGCGGCGCAGCAGATCAGCCGGTCCGATCTCGTCAACGACGTCGAGATCAACTGGCTCTATTCGCTCTGGGAGCGGCCCGAGTTTTTGTCGCGGGATCCCGGCTCCCCGAGCCGCACGATCAATCTCATGTGGCTGGCGGGATTTCGGTTCTTCCAACTGGAGGACGTGCTCACGCAGACGAGCTTTCCCGGCGGCGGCGCTCCCGGCACGCTCGACCTCGGCGTGGCCACCAACAACAACCTCTACGGGGCGCAGGTGGGCGCCAAGTTCGACTGGCGGTTTCTGCCCCGCGTGCGGTTCTCCACCGTGCCGAAGTTCATGATCGCCGGCAACTCGATCACGAACACGACGACGCTGGCCACCGGCTCGGGCACGCAGGCCCTGTTTGCCTCCGGGGCGCCGGTCAACGTCCATTCGACGCTCGGCGTGTTTTCCTGGCTCGGGTCGGTCGACACGGGCGTGGCGTGGGACGTGACCGAACGCTGGACGCTGTCGATGGGCTACCGTGTGGTGGGCGTGGGTAACATCGCGCAGGCCGACGGCCAGTGGCCGACGGTGATTGCCGACCCGGCGAGCCTCTCCGGCATCGACGCCGGATCGAGCACGATCATCCACGGCGGCTTCGCCGGTTTCGAAGCCCGGTATTGAACCGCCACAAACACGGTCCCCGGGGGCCTGTTCGCGTGGTGGGTCTTTTGCCTGCGTCTGGCAGCCGGGGCACTCGTGCTATCCTTACGGCACGCGACCTGAATCCCCTGAGGCCCCTTTCGATGCCAACACCTCAAGCAGCCTGTGATCTCTCCGCCAAGAAGTGCGTGCCCTGTGAAGGGGGCGTGCCGAAGTATTCCCTCGCCCAAGCGGAGGCACAGCTGGCCACGCTGCCCGCCTGGCGGCTCACGCACGACGGCACGCGGATCCGCCGCGACCTCTCGCTCAAGAACTTCCGCGAGTGCATCAAGCTCATGAACAACGTGGGGGCCCTCGCTGAGCGAGAGCAGCACCATCCCGACCTGCATCTCGAGGGCTACCGCAACGTTTGGATCGAGATCTACACGC
>JBILWX010000117.1:0-10163 GCA_044369655.1 Pirellulales bacterium | reverse complement strand
CCCAGAGCGTCTCCTTGAGCTGACGGATGTTCCAGGCGCTCACGGCATCGCTCGAGACGGTGTAGTGGCCGTCGAAGCGCACGCCGTCCCAGCCGAACATCGCTGCCGAGTCGGCGATCTGCCGGATGCCGTAGGCGAGGGCGTCGGGCCGGTTGAAGTCGATGGGAAACTGCTGCCAGGAAAACACGGCTCCCTTCTTCGCCCGGGCCGCGTCGTCGTTCCACTCGTCGAGTTGGCGGACGTCGCCCCATCCACCGCGGAACCATTCGGGACGCCTGCGCATCAACTCCGCGCCGTCGGGACCGCAGGCGACATGCTTGCCGTAGGTGACCACCTTGATGCCGCGGGCATGCGCGGATTCGATGAACCGCTTCAGTTTGCCGGGCTCCATCAGGTAACTGGCCTGGCCGCTATACCAGCGATCGGCGGTGGGCGTGAGGTTGCCCCAGTCGTCGGGCGCCCAGAAAAAGACCTCCAGCCAGTTGGCGTATTTCTGCCGTGCCAGGTCGAGCAGTTTTTCGGCCTGCTCCGGCTTCGCGCGGCCGATGAAGTCGCCCGGCAGCGTGCCGCCGATGCCGACCATCCACGGGTTGTCGTGGACGCCGACGAAATCCTCGGCGCGGTCGAACGGTTTGCCGTCGCGAAAGAGCCTCGCCTCCACGGCGGTGCCGAACGATTGGCCCGCCAGCGGCAGCTCGACGCGGAGCGACCGCGACTGGCGGGGCTCGAGGGAGAGCGTCTGCCGCGCCGACTCCTTCCAATCGGCGAGGCGGCCGATGCAGCCGACGGCGAGCTCGGCCTTCTCCGGGGTGGCCGAGAAGTTTTTCACGACCACCTCGACGACGGCCGACTCCGACGGCTTGTGGAGGCTCCGCTCGCTCCGCACCGCCAGCAGTTTGAGCCCGCGGGCCGGCTCGTAGAGCGGCTGGCCCTTCCGGGAGCGGGCTTGGATCGCGGCGATCTCCTCGGCCGGGAGCACGCGGTCGAACACCGCCATCTCGCGGACGCTGCCCTCGAGGAAATTGTCGGGCACGCAGCCACGGGCGCCGAGAGCCAGCGGGCCCGGGTGCCGCGGCATGCCCTCGATCGTCTTCGTCGCCACGGGCAGGCCGTCACGGTAGGCCGTGATCGTCGTGGGGGTGATCGTGATGGCCACGAACGTCCAGGGCTCTTTGCTCGCTCCGAGCGAAAGCGCTGTGTCGGTCGGGTGGCCGTCGTAGCCGGCGAATCGGCCGCCGGACTGGAGCGAGAACACGCCGGGGATCTTGCCCCCCATCTCGTGGTCGAACACCCTGCCCTCCTTCGTCGCCTTGTACCAGCAGCAGTAGGTGACGGGGCTGCCGACGTTCCAGCCGCCGTCGGGAACCGAAACGTAGCCCGTCTTGCCATCGAGCTTGAGTTCGGGCCCCGCATCGCCCGTCACCCATTCCGTGCCGCCGACCACGCTGCCGTGGGCTCCCTTGCCGGAATAATCGAAGGCGGTCGTGCCGACGCCCTCGTCGAGCCGCCAGTAGCCGACGAGTCCCGCCGGCGCGGCATCGGCCGCCACGGCTTTCGTGGTGAGCTGCGACAAGACAAGCGACAACGACAAGAAGCAGGTCAAGGCGACGAGGCTGGAGCGGTTTCTCGTGCGGGTCGTCGTGTGGTTCAAGGAAGGTCTCCTGGAGAGGTGGGGCCGCATGTTCGCGCCGGGCAATGCGCCTGGGCGTGTCTTGGAAGCGAGCGGGTTTAGCGACTGCTCTGCTTGTCGGGCGAGTCGCTCGGTGGGTCGCTCGTGAGGTCGAACGTGAATGCCGGACCGGTGTTGCGGCCCTTCTTCACCGTGACCTTGAACGGCGAGGTGGCCTTGTCGCCATATGCCTTCGGCACGATGTAGTCGGGCGGCAGTGATTCCACCCGGTCTGCCTCGGCCTGCCACTTGGCAGCGGCGGTGGCATCGGAAGGGTCTGGCTTCGGGCCGAGATCCTCGAGACGATTCCGCCACTTCATCACCGTCACGACATAGTCACCAACCGGAGCGCCACCGAGGCGACGCCCGCCCTGGACCGTGGTGAGACGGAACTTCCCCGCAGAATCCGTCCTACCGTGCGCTGACAGTCCGACGGAAATGGGTGAAAAGCCCACATCCGCCCCAACGACTGGCCCCCCGTCCACGAGCACGGTGCCCTCCACGAATTCAACCGCCGGCCCTTTGCGGCCGCAGCCGATCGTGACGGAGAGCAGGCAGACGGACATCGCGATGTACCAGCGACAACTCGGACTCGCCCTCGGGGCGTTCAAGACGTTCTCGGACCATGTCGGTTCCATGCGATCCGTATCCCCTCGAGTCTGGTGAAGCCGCTCGAGCGGCGATTCAATCAGTATTGATGGTCAACGCTTCGCCGCGGGAGATCGTTCCCATCGCGCCCCACACGCCCCAGATCGACTGGCCGGTGTATCGCTTTGCATCACTGCCAGCCCCCAACGGAGGGGTGGCATTGAGGTCGCCACAGTCGATCGTGTCTGCAATGAAGCGACTGCCGCCGTCGCACATCACGACACAGGCGCCGCCAGGATGGTTGCTCGAAATCGTGCCGGCACCTCCATCAAAACTCGTCCCACTACTACAGGGTGCAGAATTTGGGGGGAGGATGGTGAAGAAACCGCTGAAATCAACCCTTGACTCGAGCCAGCGCATGCCATGCCCCCAGCAATGATCAAGGATGGTGTTTGCTGGTGGAACCCAGGAACTCGCGTTTAAGCAGGTGATGGGCGATGGTTGCGCAGTCGACCCTCCAGACCAATTGGCGACACTCGCCTTCAGTCCGAACTTTCGATCCGTGGCGTTTTCAACCACACCCACTTCCCCGAGCAGCACCGTCCGCGAGAGGCCGTCCGTGATTCTGAGAGGAGTCACGGGAACTCGGTAGGTAAAGCTGCCGTACGTGCTCCAACAGTTCACGAACGGGCCTCTCATCTGGAGGCTGGAAATGCTCGTATGACTGCCATTGGATCCGACAAGCACATCGCCCCAGTTTGCGGCGTAATTCAGCGGCTGCACCGCGGGCCTTGAGGCATTGCTCTGCCGCCGCGCCGCTATGGCCGGGTCAGATGGACACGCCAGCGTGGAGATGAATCCCGTTTCCCGGACTTGATTGTACTTGGTGTTCTGACTGTTTCGAGAACTTGAAGTGACCGTTATGTCATTCGCATACGGCACTATCTTGTTATAGGCGTCTTGTTGCTCGATGAACGGCAGGATCGCGAACGTGTAGCCATAACTCGACCGCACGTCTGTCGGAAGTTCGGTCGCGCCGCTCCCAGGCGGGATTATTTTCTTGACATCTGCGTAGGTGAGCACTCCCAGCCCGAGTTGCTTCATGTTGTTGAGACAAGCCGCGCGACGACCCGCCTCCCGCGCCACCTGCACCGCGGGCAGCAGCAGGCCGACGAGCACGCCGATAATTGCGATCACCGCCAAAAGCTCTACCAGCGTAAAGGCCGACCGTCTTCGCGATTGGACTCGCGTCACCTGCTGCATCGCTCGCATGGGTGTTCTCCGCAAAAACATGCTCGGTAGAGACCGTCGTTCCCGCCACTGGAAAAACTATTGTGGGATGGATTTCTCGTCCACTGCTTGACTGTGCGTTCTTTTCAAGTCTGTTCGAAGTTTGATCGTCCTGACGCCGGCTCAAGCCCTCCGTCGACGCGTTCGCGAAACTGTCCGGGCGTCATGCCGACGTGCTTCTTGAAAAACGTCGTCATGTATTGCGTCGAGCCGAAGCCGCACGCGGCGGCCACGTCGGCGAGCGGCCGCGAAGGCTCGCCCAGCAGCCGTTTCAGCTCCGCCACCTTCACGTGCACGATCTGCTCGTGGACCGTCCGGCCGAAGGCGCGGCGAAACCGCTCGTCGAGCCAGGCCCGTGAGAGGCCCACCCGCCGTGCCAAGGCCGCCGGCGTGAGGTCGTTGGCGAGGCTGGCGTGGAGCTGGTGAATGGCCTCGGCCACCTTGGCGTCGAGCACCACGAGGCCTGACGTCGATCGGCGACGCACGAGGCCGAGCGGTGCCAGCTCCAGCCGCCGCGGAAGCCGGCTGCGGCCGCCGATCGCGGCATGCAGGATGGCCGCTGCCGCGGCTCCCAGCCGGCGCTGCCCGAGATCGACGCTCGTGATCGTCGGCGTGGCCGCCTCGCAGACGAGATCGTCGTTGCCGATGCCGACGATGAACATGTCGCCCGGCACGCTCGCCCCCTGTCGCTGCACGCCATCGAGCAGGCATGCCGCCTGCCGATCGTGGCTGGCCACGATGCCCACGGGCCCGGGAAGCGAGCAGCACCAGGCGGCCGCTTTCGCAACCGCGGCCCCGGTCAACTCGGCGGCAACGGCGACCTGGGCCTCGCGGCGGGCGGCGCGGGCATGCCGTTGAAAGGCTTTGGTGTGTGGATCGTCTTTCGAGGCTGGCACGTAGACGAGTGTCCTCGCACCGCAAGCCACGAGTTCACCGACCGCCAGGCCGATCGCGGCCGCGTGATCGCACCGCACCTCGGCCGTCACGCCCAGGCTCGCCGAGCCGGCCTCCCGCAGGCCGCAACTGATCGCCACGGCAGGGAGCCGCCCCTTCCTTACTGCTTCGATGAAACGCCGATCCGATGACGTCCCGATGATGCCGGCGGTTTGGCGTTGAACTGCCGCAGCATCGGCGTCGAGCAGGATCGACCAGTCGGGTGACCGTGCGGGCAGCCACGCCGGCGGCCGTCGCTGCCATTCCTCGGAGGGAAAAGCGTCGCGGCCTTCGCGGGCGTAGTCGATTACGCCCCGGGCGGTCTCACGATCGGCACCGACACGGTCGCCAAACAACAGGGCAACGGTCGCCTCCTGCGGCCGCGGCTCGCGTCCCGTGGTCGTTCGATTGAGCGATGCATCCATGGCCATCAACACCGTGGCATCCTCCCTGTCACTCAAGCCTGTCACTCGAAGCCTGTCCTGAAATGAAACCCTGTCACTCGAACTCCGCCCTGCCCCAGCAGGCGGCCCGCTCGTGGGGCGACATCCGTGCAGGCTCTTCGAGGTTGCGGACCTCGATCAATTGATCCCGCCACAGGCGGCCCGACTCGTCGGACCAAAACACCTGCCACACCGTCCCGAGCACATCGCCCGATCGCGGCGGATCGTCGGCCGCGTTCAAGAGCCGCCAGGGGATCGCGTATTCGAGCGTGTAGCCGCGGCCGTCGGCGTCGGCCGTGAAGGCCCCGTGGGCCCCGATCGGGTTGACGATCGGATCGGCATAGCGGGTGCCGTGATTGATCGAGACGCAGGCTTTGCCAGTGGGTGCGTGGTGCCAGAGCGTGAGGTGCGAGAGCTTTTGATTCTGCGACTTCTCGCGTTCGGCTTCGTCTGGTGAGATCCGGCGGGCGAGATAGTATTCCGGTGAGTTGGCATCGACCGGCCAGCCCATCCGGCGGTCGGCGGAGAACCGCACTTGCAGGCCGCCTCCCTGCCAGGCGATGTGCGGGTCGAGTTCGGGATCGTATTGGTTGCGAAGGGCCGCAGGATCGGCCACGTGGGCGGCGATGTAGAGATGCTCCGCGTCGTGCATCATGCTTCCCTGCACGCCGTGGGTCGCCTCGTCGCGGCCGGGCAGAGCCGACGCGAAACCCGGCGCGGGCCACTCGTCGAGCCGGCCGTCGATCGTCACGCCGTCAGGGGCGGGTCGCACGCGGATCGATTCGAACCGCGGCCGGCCGTAGACCTGGAGCGCGCGTTCGTCGTCGTCGCGATACCGGTGGTCCTCGATTGGCCGCGAGACCGACGTGTTGCGGATGAACCGGCCCTCGACGAACGGAATCGGCAGCGGGTCGCGATCGGCGGCGGCATCGAACCGCGCCGCCTTGCCGGCCTCGAGCCGCGTGGGAAAGCCGCCGCCGGTGCGGTTCGCGATGACGGCGCCGTCGTACACCTGCACGTCGGTGGCGCCGCCGTTGCCGGCCCGCACCGCAAACTCGGTGCCGAGATCGAGTACCTCGGTGGTGGCCGTGTCGAGGCGAAAGCCCGACATGCCCTTGGGCACCTTCACGACCGCCGCCCCTTCGGAGAGGAACGCCCTGCCCTCGTCGATGAGATCGAGTGAGCCGGGGCCCTGGAGCGTGATGACGACGCCGTTGCGGAGCGTGAACTGGAGCAGTCCGGCCGCGAGCCCCACCCTGCCGGCCTCGACCGGCTGGCCGAGCCGCGGGGTGGAGACGGCGCCACCAGTGAGCACGAACTGGGCGTCGGTGACGGTGGCGAGCGGGGCTGGCACAACTGCGGCAGCGGCCGCTGGAGCTCGCCGCTGCGGGGCGACATCGCGTGCTCCCGGCATCCACCGGCCCAGAAATGCTGCAAGGACAACGAGGCACGCGGTGGCGGCGAGGGCAGCCATGACCTGTCGGCCGCGGCGGCCAGCGGCTCGAGGCGGCGTGGCCCTTGGGGCCGCGGACGGGATTTGGGCCGGAGCCGTGTGGCCGGCTGCGGCGGCTGTGCGGGCGATCCCCACGTCGATGTCATTGCGGAGGAACCAGATGGCCCGGGCCTCGGGATCTTCGGCAAGCCGGCTGGAGAACTCCTGAAACTCCGCGTCGGAAAGCGTGCCGTCGGCCATGCCGCTGATGAGCCGGTGGAGTCGGTCGTCGCCGGCGGCTGGGGGCAGGCCGGAGGGCTGTGATGCCTCTTCTCGTGACATGCGAGGGGATTACCAAGACGGGAGGGCAGCTCCGGCGGCGTGTGTCGGAACGCCGCAAAGCCGGCTGCCGGAAGAGAATGTCTCGGCCCCCGGCCGATTTACCGACGGGGATTTTCCCGTGGCAAAATCGCCCTGCTGTCAGGCGGACCGCTTCGGCTCGACTTCGACCCGAATATCGAGCAACCTGGCAATCGCCTCCCGCACAACGGCGCTGCGGCCCGGCAGGTTATGACTGGCCGCATAGGCATCGATGGCGTCCAGCACAGTGATTTCGTTGGAGGTGAACACGGTGCCGACAGCAGTCTGCCCGCCGACACGGGCAGACTGTTCGCGCGCCCAGGCGACGATTTCCGGCAGTTCCCCCTCGACGATGGCCCGGATGGCGGCATGGCGCTCGCGTTCCGCGGGCGTGGCCTCGCGAACAATTCGCTTGCCCAATGCGTGTTGTTCCATTGCGCGTTGTTCGGGCCGATCCGTGTCGCTCATGCATCCACCTCGAACGCCGTAATCACGTACACCGTGACGTCATCGACGAGCTCGTAAACAACGACAACCAAACGACCATCTACCGTAACGCCGGTCGCCATCGGTCTGCCAGTCGCCCGACTGAACCTGATGGCCATCGGACTGCAGACGACTGCCTCGGCGTCCTCAATTGAGATGCCATGTTCGGCGATGTGCAACGCATTGCCACCGAACTCGCTATTCCAGATGAAATCATACCACGGCATGCGAACTCCTCGCCATGCCGTGAATCTATACGCCCGTTCACCGCACGCGTCAACACAAAGGGCCCAGCGTCCGCACATCAGTCCGCGGCGGGGCGGACCAGATCGATGAGGTCGGGGAGGTCGTAGTCTTCGAGCACGCCGTGGATGAGGCTCGCCAGCGGCAGCGGCCGCGAGGCGAGCGGGCCCTCCTCCACGTACGACGACCACGACCGCGGCACATCTTCGAGCCGCGTGGCCGCGAAGAGCTCCGGGTGCACGGCCGCCGCATGCAGGGCCGGAATCACGGCCAGACCCCTGGCGACGAGATCGACCTGCCGCGGCGTGTCGCCCGCCGTCGCCTTCGCATCGCGGGCGGCGAGCCAGCGGCCGCAGGCCACGATGTCGTCGGCCTGCATGCCCACGAGCGATCGGCCGAGCAGATAGGCCAGATACGCATCCTGGCCGTTTCCCCCGTGCCGCGCGATGTCGAAATATTTTTGCGGTGGCGGGACTGTTTCTCCCATGCCGCGGAGATCGACGGCGAGCACGCGGTGGCCTGCCGCTACGAGGCCGCGGATCGACTCGATCGCCGCTGCTCGTCCGTTCCCGTCTACATAAAGAATGTCTCGCGTTCCTGCCTCACCGCGTCCGGCCGCGGGCGTCCAGAGGTCGGCCGGCAGCACGATACCCTTCTCCGTTTCAAGCGACAGCCGCTCGATCCGCACGCCATCCTCGCTGCGAGCATCGTGGTTGGTTCCGCGAGCAGTGGATGCGTCGGTCGATCGCATGCCGCTGCGGCGGCGGGCGCGTTCGCGAGCCGCGACGGCATCGAGCAGCCCGCGGGCCGCTCGCACGGCCGCCAGCCGCCGCGGCGACGACGCGGTCGTCGAGGGCGGCGATGTAGCTCGTCTGCGTGCCGCCGCCGCTATTGCCCATGCAGCCGAGCCGATCGGCGCGGATGTCGGGTCGCGAGCCGAGATAGTCGAGGCCGCGG
This sequence comes from Pirellulales bacterium, assembly GCA_044369655.1. GTDB lineage: Bacteria > Planctomycetota > Planctomycetia > Pirellulales > UBA1268 > CAMCQY01. The sequence goes on along the minus strand of JBILWX010000117.1, from coordinate 1,762 downwards.
ATACCGTCCCAGATCATCCACGAGGCGAGGTTGCGGCCGAGCGGGATGCAGGCCGCGCCCACGGCGGTGTGCTCGCCGAGACAGCCGCCACAGGTCGATTTCCCATGGGCATCGCAGAACTGCCGCCGCTCCCCTTGGCCGATCGGGTCGAAGAGGAGCGCAGCGATGCCGTGCGTGGCAAGGAGGGCTGCGGCCCGCTGGTAAGCGTCGTGGGCCTTGCCGATGTCGGCATGGCCGCAGGCCACGAGCACGCCCGGCCACGGCTTTGGAAACGCTCGCTCGTCGGGCAGGAAGAGAGCGGCGGTGACATAGATGCCAGGCTGGCTCGTGAAGATGATCTTCTCGAATGCGTAGCCCGCCTTCTCCACGCGGCCGGTCACCCGCGGGTGGAGAGGCGTTCGCTCCGGAAGCGGGCCGATCGCCTCGCGGAAGGCGTCGCGGAGCTTCTGCTGCCGCACGGCGATGTCAGCCGGTGTGGCGAGGCTTTCCCACTCGCGGCGATGAATGGCCGCCGCGGCATCGACCTCCTGGAGGAGGATGCCTCGCACCATGTCGGCACCGCCCTGTGCCTGCGCCGTGCCGGCGCACACCGCCAGTAAAAAAGGTGTCAGGACTCTTTTCAGCGTTGCTTGCATACGTGCAGAGTACCAATCGGCACTCATGGACTGCGACTCGCAAAAACGCACCGGCTTTGAAAAAACGGACCGCGGGCCGTGATACGGTGCTCCACGGTGCCGGGCGACGATTGTTCGCCCGCGCCGCCAGGAGACGACTCCATGCGATGCCGCCGGCGGCGTTCAAGACCGGCGGCGACTATGGCCGGCTGGAAAATCCGTCGCCGCTCGTCGCGTCAGGGAATCATCCGCTGGCGGCCGGCGCATCGCTGCCCCGCGAGGCGGGCGACTGCTGTTCGACGATCCGGCCTGGCACGCCTTCCTGGCCAAGATGGTTGCGTGGCTTGCAGATCGAGGTTCATGAGGCCGGGCTGGTATAACCGCCACGATGACAGCCGACCCAGCCGACACGCCTGAAGCCGACGGCGACTCGCGCGACCACTTCGTGGTCTTGCTCACGGCGGCGCACGATCGCCTGTTCGGGTATCTGCTCTCGCTGCTCGGCCGCCGGCACGACGCCGAAGACGTGCTGCAGAAGGCAAGCCTCACGATGTGGCGGAAGTTCGACACGTTCGAGCCGGGCACCGATTTTCTGGCGTGGTCGACGACGATCTGCTTCTACGAGGCGAAAAACTTCCAGCGGCTTGCGGCCCGCTCGCCACACTGCTTCGAGGAATCGCTCCTGGCCCTGCTCGCCGCGGAGCGGGCGGCCGACATCCGCAACCAGCCGGCCAGGCTGGCGGCGCTCGAGCAATGCCTCGACGAACTGCCCGCCAAGGATCGCGAACTGCTCGAAGCGGTGTATGTTCATGGCCAGCAGATCGCCGAACTGGCCCGAGCCCTCGAGCGTGCGCCGCAGACGCTCTACAACCGCCTCAACACGCTCCGCCGGCTGCTGGCCGAGTGTGTGACCCGTCGGCTGGCAGCTTCATGAACGCTGCCCCCCTCTCTGTCGATTGGTAGTTCGCCAGCGACGATGCCGCCCTAATACGCAAGGAGCCGGCTGGACGAGACGCCGCCGATTCGAGAGAGCTCGTTGCCGTCGGCATCCAACTCGATGCGGGTTCCGTTCTGCTCGAGCAGGAGTGTGCGGCCGTCGGGGAGCCGCTGGGCATCGACGAGCACCGCAAAGCCCTCCCGCGACCACA
>JBILWX010000271.1:0-2896 GCA_044369655.1 Pirellulales bacterium | reverse complement strand
CGGCCCGCTCCGTGCGGATCGCTGCGGGAACGGCCGATCCGTCGCCCGCCGCCGTGGCGAGCCCGCGGGCCCGCACCCGCCTCGCCTCCCGCCGCACGAACGGCTCCCGGTCGCCGGAGAGCCGCTCCGCCAGCGGCATCGCGGCCGGGTCGTTTGTTGCCGCGAGTGCGGCGAGGGCCGCCGCCCGCTCGAGCGGTTCCAGGGCGCAATCGTCGCAGATCGCCGCCAGCAGTGCGCCGACGCCCGGCACGTCGAGCGCGGCCGCCGCGTCGAGCACCGCTGTGCGGAGTTTTCGATGGGCCGGGTTTGTATTGCCAGCGGCCGCGAGGATCTCGGGCAACGCCCGCTCGAGGGCCTGCTTCGCGAGCGAAGCATCCCGCGGCTCCGGAATCGGCCGCCACATCCCGAGCACCCGATCGATCGACGGCGGCTTCGCCCAGCCGCGGAGTACCGCCACCGCCTCGAGCCGGCGGTCGAGCGGCCCGTCGGGTCGCTCGATGAATCGGGCCAGGCGGTCCGCGTCGGCGGCGGTGCCCGACCGTTCGCAGGCGGCGATCGCCCGTCTGAGTATTGCGTCGCCATCAGGACCGTCGACCGTGGCGGCGTCGAGCCACGCCGCAAGTGCCGTGTGTGCTGCCGGGATCGGCACATCGTGGATCGCGCGGGCCGCCTCCACCACGATCCGAGGGCTAGCGTCGTCGAGCAGGCCCGCGATTGCTGGGTCGCAATGCCGCCGCATCGCCAGGCAGGCCACGAGCCGCACGGCCGGATCGGCATCGGCGGCGAGTGGTGCGAGCGCGGCCGAGTCGGCGACACCGGCGACCGCCATCACGAGCGCGTGCCGTGCATGCGGATCGAAGCCACCGGGGGCGGTCGCCTCGCGCCTGATTGCTTCCGTGAGTGCTTCGAGCAGCGGCCGCATGCTGGCACGCGCCGCCTCGCCGGCAGCTGTGGCGATTCGCCCAATCGCGATCGCGGCGGCAGCCCGCACGTGGGCATGCTCGTCGGTCAGAAGGGGTGCAAGGCGTGTCGTGAGCGGCGCGGCAGCGTTGGCCACGCGCAGATCGCCGAGTGACCGTGCCGCCACCATCCGGATTCGCCAGTCGGGATCGGCGAGGGCCGCGACTATCGCCGTCTCGACTGCGACGACATCATCCCCACGCCGGGCAACCTGCGCGAGGCCCTGGATCGCGTGCACCCGTGCGAGAGGCGCAGCGGCCGTGTCGGCAAGCACCGTCTGCAAGCGATCCCCCGCAACCCGCCTGGCGAGTTCCCACTGGGCCTCAAGCCGCAGCCTCCGGTTGGGATGGGAAAGCAGCGCCACGAGCCGGTCGGGCCCGATCGCCGACCAGTCTCCGGCCAAAAGCGTGCGGACATCCTGCACAACCACCGCGAGGGCCGCGGCCGCCTCCGCGGACTCGGGCTTTGGCACGAACCGCCAGAGCCTGCCCTTCCCCTCGCCCTGCCAACCGTGCACCCAGTCGCTTACCCACACGGCGCCGTCCGGTCCGATCTCGACGTCGGTCGCAAGCACGTGCTTGAAGGTCTCCTCCTCGTCCGTCGCCTCGAAGCTCGCCCCCTTGGGCCGCACGCGAAACGTCCGCACGGAACTGTTGGCCGCGGCGCCGCGGAAGTCGGCAAGAAAAAAGCGGCCGTCGAAGTGCGGCGGCAGCCCCGTACCCGGATAGGCCGCAAGCCCCGAAGGCCCCGAGCCGATGTGGGCCAGCGGCGGCACGATCCAGGCAGGCTGGCCGTCGTGAGGCAACTCCCAGATCCGCTCCCGCATGAAGGGCCCGCGGTCGGGCAGATACTGCACGCTCATCCGCCAGCCGGTGTCACCGCCGGGCACGATCTGCACCAGTCGCGCCCGGTCGCCCCCGTCGCAGTTGTTGTCGACCGTGAAGAGGTTGCCGAGGTCGTCGAAGGCGAGTTCCTGCGGATTCCGCAGGCCGGTGTGCACCACCTCCAGCCGTGAGCCGTCGGGCTCGCAGCGAAACACCGCGCCGCTCTCTGGGTCGGCGAGCGTGCGGCCCTCGTGCACGACGTGGTAGCCGCGGTCGCCCATCGTGAAATAGATCATCCCGTCGTGGCCGAGCGTGAGGCCGTGGAGATCGTGGCCGCTGAAGGCCACGCGGACGCCGTAGCCCGTGTGGAGCACGTTCCGCGCGTTGGCGACACCGTCGCCGTCGGTGTCGCGCAGCCGCCAGAGGTTCGGGATGCAGGCGTAGAAGACGTCGCCGCGGCGGGCGAGCACCCCCGCGCCGTGCCCCTCGATGAGCCGGTTGAATCCGGTGGCGAAGACCGTGGACCGGTCGGCCCTGCCGTCGCCGTCGGTGTCGACCAGTTCGCGGAGGCGGTCGGTCTCGACCACCCAGTCACGGGCCTTCTCCCCCAAGAGCCGCAGGTGGTAGGCCAGCCGGTCGTCCACCGTCTTGGCCGCAAGGTCGGCCTCGAGCCATCCCGGGATTTCCATGGTGGGGTTGGCGGTCACGCCCTTGTTCGACCGGAAGGACTCGCAGACGAACACTCTGCCCCGTTCGTCGATCGAGAAGGCGATGGGATTGGCGACATCGGGCTCGGCGGCGAAGAGCTCGACCGCAAACTCCGCCGGCAGTCCGAACCCCGCCGCGGCCTTCGCCGGCTCGTCGGAGGCGGCGGCGACGACCGGCTCGCGCGGCGGGGGCGGCGGATCGATCGACTCGGGTGCCGCGTGGACCAAGTGGGCCGCGTAGGCCAAGTGGGCCGTTGCGGTGAGCACCGCCGCGATCAGGCACAGGCCCGGAATAGTTTTGCGACGCGGCACGATCCTCGCCGTCACTCGTGGTCTCCACAGGCGGGCTGAAAGTCTGGGTCGCCACACTGCCAAAGAAAAAACGACCAGATATCGGCCAGCTCT
>JBILWX010000035.1:0-31610 GCA_044369655.1 Pirellulales bacterium | reverse complement strand
CGCCGAGACGCCGCAGACGGACATGTCGGCGGAGATCACCATGCAGAGCGACTTCGAGGGGATCTGCATCCATCGGACGCCAAGCCAATACGTCGCCACGAGCACGATCGGCGTCACCACCCAGCTCGTGAGCAGCCCCGGCAGGCCCAGTTCGAGGAGCCGGCTGAAGAGCACCTCCGCACCAAACACCACGAGTCCGGCCTTGATGAGGAATTCCCCCTGGAGGGCCGGTTCGAGCCAGCGTGGCACGCCGACGGTGTTGCCGATGACTAGGCCGACGAGCAGGGCCCAGAGGGGATATTCGAGGTTGTAGTGGTTGACGAGTTTCTGCGCGGCGAGCAGATAGGCGAGGCCGCCGAGGACCGCGAGCGCCGCCGCACCGGGCAGCACCGCGAAAACGCTCCGGCCGCGGAGGGCCGTGCCGCCGGCGAGCACGCCGACGACCCAGGCCATGCCGAGCAGGATCGGCACCGTCACGGGCTTGCCCTTCTTGTCGGAGAGCGACTGCGTCGGGGAAGCGTCCCACGTCTGCGGCTTGTCGATCGTCGCCGCGAGGGGATTCGGCCAGCCTTTGGGAAAGGCCTTGCGGCTGCCGGCATCCGCGGCCGGGCGGGCGGTCCAGCCCAGCGTTAGGGCCAGGGCGACGAGCAGCCCGCCGATGATGATCGCGGCGGAGTCCTCGTGGAATCCGCGGCGGCCGAAAACACTTTCCTCGTGCGGCATCGAATCGACTCCCGGAAAATGGGATCCTGAACGAGCCCACAGGATACTCGTCGGCCCGCCGCACCAGAAAAGCACCAGAAAAGGGGACGCAGCTCTATTCCGTTACCGGCCTAAGATCCCCCGGCTCACGCCGGGGGCTTTTATGGGAACGCGGACGAAAAGAGCTGCGTCCCCTTTTTTGTTCCCGGCCGTTCATCCAAGCCCGAAGCGCAAGCGAGGGAATGCGGCCGTCGTGCGCACCCCGTGCCGTGCAGAACGGACTGCGTCCCTCTTTTCCGCTCGTGGATATACTTCGGGTAGCCACCTTGGAGTCGAGATCGTTTACCATGCCAAGAAAGGTTCGCGAACTCGTTGCGGACTTGCTGGCCAATGGCTTCGCGGAGGTTGTTGGCGGTGGCAAGGGGTCGCACAGGAAGTTCGTCCACGATCGATATCGCGGGGCATTGACGCTCAGCGGACAAGCGGGCGACGACGCCAAGCCCTATCAGGAAAAGCAGGTCCGAAAAGCGTTGGAGGAGATTCATGAAGACGACTGATTCCTATCACAAGTGGGTTGAATGGAGTGACGAGGACGGTGTCTACATCGGGAAGTGCCCCGACCTCATTTCCGGCATCCACGGCGATGATCCAGTCCGCGTGTACGCGGATCTGGCCCGGGTCGTCGAGGAAGTTGTCGCCCATTTCGAGCAGTCAGGCCGGCAGCTACCGCCTCCCCGCGTGCGTCCCATGCAGGAGGTCGGGTGAACAGATAGGCGATTCCGTGTCGCCATTCGGCAACCGGCACAATCGCTCCCGTCTCGAATTACCGGTCGAGCTTGAAGTCGATGACGTTGTGTTTGCCAGCGGTAATTTCCGTCGTGAGGGGCGGGCTGGAATTCGCTCCCGCCCCTTTTTTCGGCCCCCATTTCCCTGGGCGGGGGGGGCTCGCGCCGCCCAGGCCTCGCCGGCCTGCCGACAAGCGACCGGATGACCGACTAGGAGGCCCCACCTGCCGCACAGTAGAATGCCTTTGTCTGCCGGTGAAGGAGTTTTCAAATGGCGACCGCCGACACATACCCGCATATCGCCCTTGCTACTGACGGCAAAGCCGTCATTGAAGGCACTCGGTACACCGTCGAGCACATTGCGGCGGAGCAGTATTTTTACGGCTGGTCTGCGGAAGAGATTCTGCGGCAGCATCCGGATCTTCAGCCGGCCGAGGTCTATGCCGCACTGGCCTACTTTCATGACCACCACGACAGCATCGTGGCGGCCATCGAGGCTGGAAAAGCGCGGGCTGAGCGGGCTCGTGGGCCAGAGTCCATCTCCCGGGATGAACTTCTCCGGCGTCGGGCCGCGGCCCACGGCCGCAACGGGTGAACCGCCCCATGCCGCTAGCCGTTTACATGGACGTGCATGTGCCGGCGGGAGTTTCGGAAGGGCTTCGGCGCAAGCGGATCGACGTCCGCACCGCCCAAGAGGACTCGGCGGGCCAGATATCGGATGAGGAACTCCTGACACGGGCGACCGTGCTTGGCCGTGTGCTGTTCACGCAGGACAGCGACTTCCTCGAGATCGCGGCGCGGTGGCAGCGGCAAGGCATAACGTTCGACGGGGTTCTGTTCGCGCCCCAGGGCACACCGATGGGTCGGATGATCGAGGATGCCGAACTGTGTCTGGCGGGAATGACCGTCGATGAGTGCCAAAACCGACTCATTCACCTGCCGTTGCGATAGACGCTGGATGCGTGCGTCCGATGCTATCCAAGGTCACCATGTGGGAGTTCCTGAATGGTGACCGTTGGACAATGCCCAGCCGGGGCGGATTCCGTGGCCCCGAGGTCAGCGTTCCGCTCCGCAAGCCCAAGAAATACGAGGTCTTGTTGCCGCAGGTCGTTGAGATGGCCGAGCGAAAACTGGGACGGGAGCGAATTTCCAGTCGCTGGAATTGAAACGGCCCGCGTCGCTCTCGCGAGTGAGAACGTCCCGCAAAAGTTGCTCCCGTCCCCGATTTCGCCTCCACCCAAAAGCCCCTCGCGGAAGCGAGGGGATGACGCTGGCCATCATCATCCGGGCATTGGATCAAACGCGTCGTTCGTGTTTGCCACGCGTCACTCCCCGGCTTCCGCCGGGGGCTTGCGGGGAACGCACCGGAAGCCCGCTGGCCGCTGCGTTCCATGAGCGTTCGGCGCAATCGCTCCCGTCCCGAATGACCCGTTTGTGACGGAGTTACTTTTTGCTTGAGATATCGAAGTCGAAGTGATTCTTGGAGTTCGGCTTCACGATCGCGGTGAGCGGTGATTGAGGGTTTTCGTACGAACGTTGCTTCTGCACGTCGTGGATGCCCACGATCTTCTCGCCCGGCGCGACCCCGCACTCGAAATCGCCATTCTGGACGATCGCGTTGGTCCCGCCTCCTTTGCCATCGGCCGGCAAAAAGCTGACCATGCCGTTGCGCAGCGGTTCCCCGTCGACCCGGACGGTTCCCGACACCGGGTAGTTCATCTCGACTTTCTCGGCCCGGCCGCATCCCGCCAGCAGGCACACGACCGCCAACGTCACACCGTGCAGTGAGGAAGTGATGTGCATGAGCAATCGTGTACTCGGGTTAAAAGTCGCCATCCTGCACCTCGCCACCGGCACGGCTGCCGGCTCGCTGCCACATCGTGGGGTCCACGCCGTCGATCACGAACCGCACCGACCCATCGCCCATCACGACGCCCGCACCGCCACTGTGATAGCTCCGGGCATAGCTGACCCAGTTGCTGGTCGCAGTCGTGCACGGAGCCGTTGGCAGAACCTCGAGGCACCCGGGAAGCACATCGGCCGCGGAGGTGTTCGGCGGCAGGGCGGTGCTCACGAGAACGCTGGAACCGCCGTAGGAAGCATTCCAGAATCGTCCGCGCCAATCCGTGTTGGTGTTGCTTCCGATGATCGTCACCTGCTCGGTGCCCAGCACCGTTTTGGAGAGGCCGTCGGTCACGTCTTTGATTCTCGTCATGGAATCGCCAAAACAGATGCCGTTGCGTCTCTCGTTCGCATTGCATTGCCCGCCAGCGCCAGGAGTATTGCACCCGTATGACCACTGGTTCGTCTGTATGACTGTGTTACTCCCCGCACACATCCGATAGGTTCCATGAAAGCCTTGGCCTGTCGAATTGCCAGCATTAATTTTCATGCCGGCAGAATTGGACGGGCAGGACATCGACGGGGCGACGGCGTTGCAACGTGACCAGTTGTATCCCGCGGCGTCACTGCGGGGGTCCCGCCACGCCACATATGCATCGTGCAAAGCCGTTTCCTCGATATATGGCAGGATTCGCTGAAACCAGCATGCCCGGGACCACCCCATCGCACCGCCGCCCTTCCCCGGTGGGTTGATGGCGTCCGAGACGATTCCGGGCGGGAAACGCTGCAGAGCGTCATGGTGGTTGAGCGCCGCGATCCCCAACTGCTTGAGGTTGTTGCTGCACGAGCTGCGCCGCGCCGACTCGCGGGCCATCTGCACCGCCGGCAGGAGTAGGCCGACGAGCGTGCCGATGATCGCGATCACGACCAAGAGCTCCACCAGCGTAAATCCCGCGGCGGCTCGCGGTGCCGACGGGCGCGTGTGAGACCGGTTTTTGAGATTGGCCCGCATGGTTCTCACCCCTGCTTGTTAAGGAATCTATTTGGTAGTTCGTCCCGCCATCCAACGAACGCAAGAATAGCTTCCGTCAACTGCACCGCCAACCACTTTTTCTTTCGATTTTGCGTAAGTCTTTCGATTTTTCGGAAATGGTTCCGGCCGCCTCGCGGATTCCCTCGCTCGCGCTTCGGGCTTGCATGCCCCCCCAGCAACCTTGTGTTCATGACCTCTCATGTCAGAAAGCCCGCGAATCTTAACAACGCCTCGTTTTCACGCTGAAAACAGGTTTTCCGGGCCCGCCAGCCACGATGGCGGTTAATGTTCTCCGTTCCCGGGACATATTCCTACGCCATGAATTCCCCCACCAATGCCACGCTGCATGTCCAGCAACTGTTCGTGCGTCACCACCGCCAGTTGACGGCCTACGTGCTGACGCTGTGGCCGGATTTCTGCCGGGCCGACGACGTCGTGCAGGAGGTCTTTCTCACGGTCACAGCCAAGGCCGCAGACTTTCAGCCCGGCACGAACTTTCTCGCCTGGGCCAAGTCGATCGCCAGGCTGAAGATCCTGGAGGCAAGACGGAAGGAGAAGGGGCTGTTCCTCGGGGCGGAGATCCTCGAGTCGCTCGATGTGGCCTGCCCAGAGAGTTGGGGCGATGAGCGGCGGCTCGAGGCCCTCACTGAGTGCATGAAATCGCTGCCGCCCCGTGCCCAGGAACTTATCCGCCTCCGCTACGAGTCGGAGCATCCGCTGCCCGAAGTGGCACGGCTGCTCGCGCGGACCGCCGCTTCGGTGAGCGTTTCCCTCCACCGGGCCCGGGTGGCCCTCCGCGACTGCATCGACCGTCGGCTCGCCGAGCCCGGTGCCGCCGGGACTGCCACCTCTTGAGGTTTGATTAAACGATTCATGGTCTGCCGTCGCATCGCGACGGGGATTTGGCACTGCTGCTCGTGAATCTCCTTTTCATCGGTCAATAAACCTCGACACCGTCCATATGACAAACTCTCCCCGCTCGACCGCCGAAGAGCCGTTGGCCGACGACCGTTTCGACGGCCTCGTTCACGCCTACTTCGACGAGCAACTCGACCAAGCGATGCTCGCCGAACTCGAGGCCGCGCTCAAAGACTCGGCCGCGGCACGGCGGCGGTTCTGGGCCCTGGCGGAAGTGCATGGCCTCGCCCGCCTCGCCGCCCGCGTGGCCTTGGGCAACGCCGCCGATTTAGCCACGGCTGCCGAGCCGACGGCAGGCGCCGAACCGCGTGCTTTTGCTGCCGCTGCTCCCCTCGGGCATTCAGACCGCAGGTGGCCCGGCCCGAGTGCCGCGGCGGCGGTCGTGATGGCGTTTCTGCTGGCTCTTGGCGGGCTGGCCGCCGGCCGGTGGTGGCAGCCAGCCGCGCGGATCGCGGCTCCGCCCGCGACCGTCCCGCTGGCGACGATCGCGAAGGTGCGGAGCGCAGTGCCCCGCGATTCCGCTCGACCACTCGTCGCCGGAGCGGCGGTGCCGGCCGGCCCGATCGGCGTCGCCGCCGGGTGTGTGGAGATCGTCGTCCGCAACGGCGTCGTCATCGTGCTCGAGGGCCCGGGCGAACTGGAACTGCTCGGCGAGATGGCCGTGTTTCTCCATTCCGGCAAGGCTGTGGTGCGGATGCCGAAGGGCATGAGCGGCTTCCGCCTCGACACCACCACCACCGATGTGCTCGACCTCGGCACCGAGTTTGCCGTGAAGACAGGGCAGGGCCTCGTCACGGAAGTGCAGGTGTATGACGGCGAGGTGCTGGCCACGCGGAAGGCTGGTGAGACAGTCATGCAGTTTCCCAAGAGGCTCGTGGCGGGCGAGGCCGTGCGGTTTGATGCGAAACAAGCGGGTCTGCCAGAGCCGATCCCCTACAGCGAGGGCCGGTTCGTCCGCCACGTGCCCGCGACGGCCGGCGTGGAACTGGAGCACGTGACCGATCCCGAGGAACAGATCCGGGAGTTCGGCCGGATGCTCTTCGATTCGATCCCGGTGATGCCGACGAAGGGGCCTGTGGCGATCGACGGCGATCTCGCGGAGTGGCGCGGCGAGCCTGGCTTCAAGGCGGCCCGCCACCCAGCGGCCTGTGACGACCAGTGGGCCGCCGGCTGGATGATGTATGACGCCGACCATCTCTACATCGCGGCACACGTGGGCGATCCCTACCCGCTGCGGAACGTGATCGATCCCGAACTCGATCCAGAGCTCGGCTGGCAGGGGGGCGGCCTGCAGGTGCGGCTGTCTTTGGACCGCGCGATGGGCTGGCCCGCCGACGCCAATGCACCGCAGTACTACGCCCTCCGCCGCACCGACCCTCCGGCCACCGAACGCGTGAAGGCCGAAAACCCGCGGATCTCCCACCTCACGATGTGGCACCACGCCCCGAGCGGCAAGGCTTGCATCACGGTGGCTCAAGGGATGAACCTCAACGCCCTGACCGTGAATCCTCCCGGCGTGGTCGGCGCGTTTCGCCGCGATGCCGACGGGCAGGGCTACGTGGTCGAATACGCGATCCCGTGGCGGGTGTTGCATGCCGAAGACGACCCGCCGCAGCGGGGCGACACGCTCGCCGCCGTCTGGCAGGTGCACTGGAGCGACGAGACCGGCCGGCTCTGGCGCGACCAGCTCGTCGAGATCCGCAATCCCCACGAGCCCCGGCGCATCGTCGTCTACGAGCGGGCCGCCACCTGGGGCCGGGCCGAGTTTCGCTAGATGAAAAAGGGGACGCAGCTCATTTTGGGGCCGAAATGAGCTGCGTCCCCTTTTTACCAAGGAGTCCTCACACATGATGATCCACACACGCCGTCGCCTGTGCTGCTTCCCAGCAATCCTTGCCGCTCTGTGCCTGCTGGCCTGGACCACCAGCGGCCACGCCATGGAGGCCACCGAACACGGCCGCTACCGCAAGGTCTACCTCACGCCGGCGCCGGCCACGCTCGTGATCGATGGCGATCTCAAGGACTGGGACCGCTCGGGCCAGCTGGAACTGTTCGCCGACCCCGCCACCCGCGACCGGCGGTTCGCCCGGCTCGTATTCATGCACGACTCCGACGCGCTCTCCATCGGCGGCGAGGTCGGCAATCTCGTGCCGCTGACCAATCCCAACGATCCGGCCGTGAACCCGGAGTTCGGCTGGAACGGCGACGCGCTGCAGGTGCGGCTGGCCATCGATCGCAGCCTGCCATTCCCGCTGCCGCAGTCGCTCAACCGCACCGATGCCCCGGGGATCATGCACCTGGCGCTCTGGTGCTTTGCCGACAAGATGCAGCCGGTGCTGCACCTGGCCCGCGGCATGAAATTCGACTCGAATTTCAATCCGGCCTATCCGAAGGGCGTGGTGCCGGCCGACAAGTTCACCGCGAAATACGTGAAGCACGAGGGCAACCGCTACACGTTCGAATACCGGATTCCCTGGGCGACGCTCGGGGCTACGAACCCGCCCCGGGCCGGCGACGTCGCCTCGCTGACGATGCAGCTGCACTGGGCCGACGGCAATCCGGGCTCGGTGTATCAGCTGGTCGTGGTCCGCGATGTGATGATGGGCAGCGGCTTCGGCTTCCAGGCCGTGGACAGCTGGGGCAAGGCGATCTACTCGCCCACCGGCAACCTTCCCGCCGAGGTGACGCAGCCCGCCACGGCGCTGCCGCCGCCCTTGCCGCTCGCCTTCACCTACGACCTGCCGAGAGATGCGGAGGTGACCATTGCGCTGCAAGATGCGCAGGGCCGCTACGTCCGCTCGCTCGAGTCGCAGGTGCAACACAAGCAGGGGAAGGTCGCGGTGGCTTGGGACGGCCTCGACGAATTCGGCAAGCCGCTGCCGGCCGGAAAATACGCCTGGAAGGGAATCCACCACGAGCCGATCACGACGAAGCATGTGATGAGCGTCCACAATTCCGGCCAGCCGGGATATTTTTCGGCCGACGGGACAGGCTCATGGGGCGGCGACCATGGCGAGCCCATGGCCGTCTGCGTCGGGCCCGACTTCCTGCTGCTCGGCTGGGACGGCTGCGAGGTTGGCAAAGGGGTGATCCGCACCGATCTCACCGGGCGGAAACAGGCCGGATTCACCTTCGCCGCGGACTGGCTGGCGACCGACGGCGAGCGGTTCTTCGCCTTCAACGCGTATCACAAGACAGGCGTGCGAGTGCACCGGGTGGCCGATGGCCGCCCGCTGGCCTATGGCAACGGCGCGACCGCGCTGCAAGGGCCGACGGAGGCTAGCGACAGCAAGACGCCGCTGCCGCTGACTGGTTTGGCCTGGGCCGGGGGCGAACTGTTCGCAGCGTATGAGGCGGCCAATGTCATTGTCGTCTTCGACGCCGTGAGCGGCGCGGAGAAGCGGCGGCTGAACCTGCCAGCCCCGCGCGGCGTCGCCGCGTTGCCCGGCGGCGGGCTGGCGGCGATCAGCGACGGCAAGCTCGTACGGATCGACAAGGCCACCGCGAGCGTGACCCCGCTTGCCGACACGCATCTCGACAAGCCATTCGCGGTGGCTGCCGCGGCCGATGGCAGGATTTTCGTCTCCAATCGCGGCACGCTGCAGAACGTCTCGGTCTTCGCGCCCGATGGAAAATACCTGCGCAGCATCGGCAAGCCGGGCGGCCGCCCCGGCCTGGGCGGGTTTGAGAAAGACGGCATGTTCAATCCGGCCGGTATCGCCATCGCGCCGGGAGACAGGCTCTGGGTGATGGAACACGACGCCTCGCCCAAGCGGATCAGCGTGTGGGACGCCGCCGGCGGCGGACTCGTGAACGAATTCTTCGGCCCCGGCGCCTATGCCACCCACGTCGCCGTCGATCCCGCACGGCCCGACGAGGCGTTTTGCCACAACACGCTCTGGAAGATCGACCTGGAGAAGGGCACCTGGTATCCGAAGAGCACCTTGATCCGCAGGGTCGATCCAAACAACCCGCCCGATCCGGGCAGCCAGGGGCTGACGGCCACGATGCCACTGACCGCCGACGACGGCCGGCAGTATTTCTTCATGCACACGACCTACGGCAGGCCGTTCACCGTGTGGCGGCGCGAGGGCGACGTGGGGCGGCCGTTCCTGATGATCTTTGGCCGCAGGAAATACATGGATGCCAACTGGCAGAAGATCGCCCCGGCGCCGGTGTTTCAAGACAACGAACGCTTCCCAGCCGACGACACGCAGCCTTTCTTCGCCTGGCAGGACGGCAACGACGACGGCGTCATCCAGCCGGACGAGGTGCAACGGATCGCCTACGACCTTTGGCACACGACGTCGGCAGGCGGCTGGCAGATCGATCGCGGGCTGAAGCTCTACAACCTCAGCAAGGGCGTGGCATTCACTCCCGTGCGCATCACCGACAAGGGGCAGCCGCTTTACGATTTCCGGAAGCCCGAGCAGCTTTCGGCCGAACCGTGGAACAAGGCATTGCAGGAGTACAACGCCGGCTTCTTCCTCGCCGAGGACGGCAAGAGCTTCTTCGCTTTCAATCAGGACTCGCCGGAAGGCCGCGGCGTCGCCCGCTGGTCGCTGGATGGCAAGCTGCTCTGGCGGACGGGCGGTTCGACGACGCTGCACTGGCAGAAGTCGCTCACCCAGCCGGTGGCCAGGCCCGGTGAACTCTACGGTATCGTCTCGCCGATGCGGACGGCCGGCGGGATCGTCGGCTGGGCCTCCTATTTCGGCGTCTTCCATCTCTTCACCGAGGACGGCCTCTACCTGGCCAAATGCTTCCGCGACATGCGCGAGGGGCAGGTCGGCCCGGACGTGCTCTTCACCGAGCACTTCTGCGGCATCCTCGCCCGGATTCCAGAAACGGGCTGCACCTACATCCTCGGCGGCGATACCGACGGCCGCATCACCGAGGTGCTCGGGCTCGACAGCATCGAGCGGTTCGGCGGTAGCTATGAGATCACCCCGGCGGACATCGCCAAGGCCGAGCAGGCCCGGGCCGAGCACGCCGCCCGGCAGGTGGCGGCGCGGTCGCTGAAGATCGCCCGCGGCAAGGCCGCGCTGCCCACGGCGGCGGAAGTGGTGGTGACCGTGGATGACAAGCGCGGCTTCGACGCCCGTCTCGCCGTGGACGAGAAGAATCTCTACCTCGACTACGAGGTGCGCACGCCCGCGCAACTGGTCAACAACACCGACAATCCCCAGATCCTCTTCCGCGGCGGCAACGCCATCGACCTGCAGCTCGCCACCGATCCCGGGGCCGACCCGGCGCGCGCCAAGGCCGTGCCCGGCGACATCCGGCTGCTGGTGACGCAGGACAAGGCCAAGAAACCGGTGGCGGTGCTTTACCGGACGAAGGTGAAGGGGTTCACGGGGCAGCCGATCGCCCTGACGTCGGTGGTGCAGGCGGGGGCGCTCGCGACCGAAAACTTCGACGCCATCGAGGTAGTGAGCGACAAGATCACGCTCGACTACACGCCGCGCAGCGTCGGCTTCGGCGCCACCGTCACGATCCCGCTCGATCTGCTCGGCTGGAAGCCCGCGCCGGGCAAGCCCGTGCGTCTCGACCTCGGCTATCTCTTCGGCGACTCCCAGGGCAACAAATGCATGCTGCGAAGCTACTGGACCAACAAGAGCCAGCTCAGTGGCATCATCAACGACGTGCCCAGCGAAAGCCGGCTGGAGCCGAAGGAGTGGGGCGAGGCGGTGATGGAGGCCGCAGCCACGGCAAAGCGATTGTGACATCCTGCAAGAAAGGAAATCGTGGCTCGATGAAACACGCACTCGTGGGCGCACTGCTCGTGATCGGGGCATGGCTCGGGGTAGTCAGGACATCGCGGGCAGACGAGATGCCGCCGCTCCGGGTGCTGGCTGTCGCGCCACCGTCCGCCAGCCGTCCGGCCGAAGACAATCCGCTGACCCATCTGGCGGTGACGGAAAGCCTGGTGCCGATGCGGTTCCAGCTGGTCTTTTTCGGCAGTGAAGAGATTCACCGCCATGCGCAGGACGGCCAGAGCTTGTATTCGGGGATGCCGCACACGGCGCCGGCCGACAAGCTCTTCACCGATGCCGTCTTCGATGCGGTGACGAACCGCTCAGCCTATGACGTGCTCTGGTTGCTGGGTGATCCGGCAGGGCTCGAGGAGCGGACGCGCGACGCCATCGCGAAGGCGCACCAGTCCGGCACGCCGATGGTGCTCTGGAACTGCGCCGGCAAGACGCTGGAATCCTTTGGCCTGGCAGGCGGTCAGGCCGCGGTGAGCGATCCGCTGGTGCCGGCGCTTGCCAATGCCGGTTTCGAGCAGACCCGAGCCGGTCGGGGCGGCTACGAGCCGGGCCCGGTTCCCGAAGGTGTGTCAGTCCGTACGTGCGGTTTAAAACCGGAGGATGGGGCGGCCATCCGCGCGGTGGGCAAGGCGGGTGAGCGGGCGCTCGAGATTGACTGGCCTTCCGGCCCGAATGGCATCTGGGTCGATCTTGGCAACCTGGCGGTGCCGGAGGGGACTGACCTGCGGGCGGTGGCGGCACAGCTTCATGGCCGTATCGCCGGGAAAGGTACGCTGCGGTTCTATCTGCGGCATGGGCCCGGCCTCACGTCCATCGGGAGCATCACGGCTCCGGACGCGGAGGAGCGGCGAGAGTTTCGACTGGCGTTTCAGTTCCCCTACATCAAGGAGCCGGTCAACCCGTGGGGAATCGTCGTCGTTCTCAACAACAGCAGAATTCACAGAGAAACGGTGAGGCTCGATGATCTTCAGATCACGAACGACAAAGCGCTGAGCCAGCGGGCCGAGGAGGTGGCGACGGTGCGTGCGGCCCATGGCGGCAAGGTGCCCACGTGGACCGAGACACTTCCTCCGGCCTTCGCCGGGCTGAGCATTCCCGCCTACCCGTGGAAGCCACTGGAGGGAGTGGCGGCCGGAAACGGTGGCGCTCAGGACTGGGTCGTCAATCAGCAGAGTGGCGACGTCGGCTTGACCGCGCGGGAACCTGCTGGGCGTGGGCGGCTGCTCATCGGCGCGGCCAAGCCCGGGCCATTGCTCATCCCGGATCAGGAACAGGAAAGCGCGCACTTCTTTTTGAACGCCTGCCAGTGGCTCGCCGGCCGCGCGGTCACGGTTGCTCCGAAGGCCGCGGATGCTGCCGCGGCCCAACCGTTGAAGGTGTGGACCGAGCCGGCCATCGTCAAACCGGGAGAAACCGTGCGCCTGCAGGCCCGAAAAGCTGCGGACGGCGAGGCGGAGTTGCCCGAGGGCGACGTCACCTTCGCCATTCGTGACTTCAGCGGCCGGTTGCTGGCCCGGCTGCCTGCGACCCGCACGGCGGCCGGTTGGGACGCAACGTGGACAGCTCCCGATGCTGGTCCGCGCGGCACCGTTTTTCGCTGCGAGGCGTCAACAGAGAAGAACGGCGCGACCGTCGCCCGCGGCGAGGGCGTGGTGCGGTGCGGCCGGGCCTTCAATCCGCGCGAGCACGTCTGGTATGGCACCTGGGCGCAGAACACCTCGGCGTCGCCGCTGTTCATGGACGCCATCACGAGGTTTTTCGACGGCGCTGGCGTGGATTCCCTCACCTCCCGGAGCACCTCGCTCCTGGAGACCTACGGGTTTGCCGGTCAGTTCGAGGCGGGGAACGGCGCCTTCGACAATCAATTCCCCTGGTCCAACAAAGATTTCGCCGAGATAGCGGCCAAGTATGGACCGGGCTTTGAGTATGCCAAG
Organism: Pirellulales bacterium; assembly: GCA_044369655.1. Taxonomy (GTDB): domain Bacteria; phylum Planctomycetota; class Planctomycetia; order Pirellulales; family UBA1268; genus CAMCQY01. The sequence goes on along the minus strand of JBILWX010000035.1, from coordinate 18,625 downwards.
AGCCCGGTTCACAACCTGGTCTGCTGGGGTGAGGAGCCACGCTTCAATTTCGTGTCGAATTGGAACGACGCCAAACCGGTGCCGCCCGACGTGCTCCGCTGGTTTCACAGCTTTCTGCGGGAGCGCTATCACGACGACATCAGCAAGCTCGCCAAGGCCTGGGGCGAGCCGTTCAAGTCGTTCGACGAGGTGCCGCTGAAGCGCGCGAATTTTGCCGACCCGGGCAAATGGTCGCTGGATCTTTCGACGGCCGCCGGGGACGGCGTCGCCCGCCATTTGGAACAGAAGGCAGACGTATCTGTCGCGAGCGTGGGCAACACGCTGCCGGCCATTGGCAAGTATCGCGACACGCGCCGGTTTTTCAGTTGGTACAACGACGGCGTGGTGCATGCCTTGATGCACAAGGCACTCGCCGAGGCGCCCTGGTGCCAGCATTTCAGTTCGCAGCCTGGCCATGACATGGATCCGGTGACGCCCGTGGCTGGCGGTTACAACCACCCGTTCTACGCCAAGGAGCGAGCCTACTATCCGACCCTGCGCTCGCGCCGCGAGGGCTGGGACAATCCCCCGGGGCGGCTGCAGTGGCACTTCGTCGACGATCCCATGCTGCAGGCGAACGGCCTGGCCCAGGATCTGGCCGTCGGCACCGGCTACCTGATCTCCTGGTACGACATGCCGCTCCAATACAACTGGGACCTCACGGCCTCCCAGGGCGGGGCCCGCATGGATCGCACGCTCGCCGACCTGCGGCTCGAGGCCGAGGGGCCGTATCTGCATAACCGCGCCGAGATGGACAGTCCGGTGCTGGTGGTGCCCCGCTTCGAGAACACCGGCGAAGGGCTCTTCGGCATCAAGTTCCCCGAGTTCGGCGCCGTGATCAGCACGGTGCTCCAGTCGGGGTTCACCCCGCGGCTGGGCCGCGCCAAGGATATCGCGTTTCCGGCGGCTCGGATCCTGTTCTTCCAGCAGGTCTGCGTCTCGGATGAGACGGCGGCCCGGGTGAAGGCCTTCGCGGAGGCGGGGGGCACGGTCGTGGTGCAAGCCGGCGCGGCGGCCTGGGATGAATTCGGCAATCCGCAGCCTGGCGGCATGCATCCGGCCCTGCGGGAGTTGGCCGGGATTGCGCCCGGCACAGCGCTGCGGACAGAGGCGCCGATCGAATGGCGGGCGGATGCGAGCGTGAAACCGGATTCTTCCCCGGCGACGGGTTCGCTCCTCGGCTTTGCCACACCGCTGAAATCGGTCTCTCTCCCCGCCGAGGTGAAAGCCGCCGATGTAAAACTCTGCGGCACCTATCCCGATGGCGCGCCGGCGCTGACGGTGCGGCCGGCTGGCAAGGGCCGAGCCCTGTTCATGAATCTCGCCTGCTCGGAAGGGCAATGGAACCATGGCAGCTATCCGGAGCGCTACACCGCCACGCGGCTGGTGCAGTCGCTCTGCACGCTTGCGGGGCTGACGGCGCCGCTGCCACGGATCGTCAACGGCAGCTCGGACGTCGGCCCGCACCAGTCGCTCTGGGAACGGCGCTGGAACGCCACCGGCGATCTGGCCTACGTGCTCGCCTACAACGACCCGCGCGGCCCCGATCTGGCGGCGCGGCTGTTGACCTCGCCCAGCGCGAAGGCCCGAGACCTGATCACCGGCACCGATCTCGAGTCTCTGGGGAAGGGCGACGTGAACCTGCCGTTCGCCCCCGGCCAGTTCCGTCTGCTTGCTGTGCGTTCCGCCGATCCCAAGAAACTCTCGCTGACCGGCCGCCAAGACGCGCCGCGGACTCTGCGGTTGAGCGTCACCCTGGATTCCGGAAAAGGCCCGTGGCCGGGCCAACGCTCGGTCCGGCTGCGGTTCATCAACCCCGAGGGGCAGGAACTGGAGAAACTGCGGCGCTGGTTGCCAGTCACTGGAACCGGGAGCCTCGACCACCAGATCGCGCTCGACGACGCACCGGGCCGCTGGACGGTCGAAGCCTGGGAGCCGGTCGCCACGCTGCGGGCGACGCATTCATTCACCATCGACAAAGCCGGCACTGTCGACCGGAGCGAGCGTTCATGGGAACTGGCAGGGGGCACCGGCGCTGAAGTGGTGGAGCGGCTGCGGGGTCTGACCCAGCTGTACCAGACCGCCGGCGATCGCCCACGCCTCAGTTACTACCTGCACTGCCGCGCCGACGGGCGGCATGCGCTCGTCCGGCCGCTCGAGCGGCTCGACTGGCGCAGTGCGGAGCCGCTGCTGGCGGCGGCGCTACGAGGCGGGGAGACCTTCATGCTGACAGGCGAGGATCTCGGCCGCCTTCCCGGCCACGATCGCTCCACCGCGTATCTTTACGATAGCCACGCATTCGAAGTCGTAGGCACACTGGTCGCCGCGGCGACTGCGATCGAAGTTCCGGCCGGCCTGCCCGACACGCTGATCTTCACGATCGGCAAGGGGCGACTGATCCTCGACCGGCTCTCCTGGGACGAGACCTTTCCACCGCGCAACACCGGCGCTCCCGACTATTACCCGCGTCGGCCGCCCTCGCGGGTCGGGGAATACGCGGCCATGTGGCGGGCCGGCGTCGCACCGAACGGCGAGCGGATTCGCCTGAAGACTGCAGCAGGGAAATTTGATCTCGACGCCTGGTGGCGCCACGGCCTCGAATCGCCCGATCCCGAGAGCTTCGTTGCCGCCGTCTGGCCGCAACTGAGCCGCCTGGCCCTCGAGCCCGCCCGCGAGGGCGAGGCAGGAGCGCGACTGGATGTCCTCGAAACGCTGGTGACCGACCACGAGCGCCGGCTGACGCAGGCGCTGGGCACGCTCGACGCGGCGGCGGTAAGCCGCTTGCTCGGGACGTATAAGAACCCCTACCTGCCCCCGGCGGTGCTGGGCCGGGTTCCGCTGACGCAGGCTGTCATCCGTGACGGCGCACCGGCACGCAACCGCACGCTGCTCGCAGCAGTCGCCGGGAAGGCGACGATCGAGGAGGCGGTGCCGCCGCAGGGCTCGCCGCAACTCGTGCGGCTCGCCCTGCCGCAAGGAAGCCTCATTCTTGACCGCGAGGGAGGCTGGCGGCAGCGGCGCCCCGCGCAGGGAGTCGCTCGCGTGTCGTTGTCTTCAGATGCGTGGCAAGGGACTGCGCAGCCTGTGACGCTTACGGAGTGGCTGGAGAAGGGGAGCCCCAAGCCGCAGCGCTATCTGCATCCCCTGACTGCGGGCGACATCACAGCCGCCGCCCAGGAGGGGCAGTGGCTGCGCAAGGTCGGTGACAAGCCTGAAACGGCGGAGGGCTGGGACGACCAGACCCGCCGCGACGTGTTCGACCCGGCGGTCCCCGGCTACGGCATCCGCAGCCAGGCGGGGGGCAGTTTCACCCTCGAACTGACGCGGCCGATGGCCTTCGGGCTCCTGCGGTTGGGCGGCGAATGGAAGGGCAACCTGCCGGAGGTTGTCGAATTGAAAGTGCAATCCTCGCTCGATGGCACCGAATGGAAGGATGTCGCCGCGGTCAAGGACGCCAGATCCTGGTATGCCGACGGCGATGGCGTGACCATCCCGGCGACGGAGCCGGCGCGGTTCTGGCGGCTGACATTCCGCCACGGGGATTACGGCAAGGGGGGCTGCATAGCGTTCCAGAAGCTGATGCTCTTCGCCAGCGAACGCTGACGGCGCGTAAAAGAATCGCGAAAAATCGCTCCCGTCCCGATTTATACTGAATGGCATCCTTCTGGAGACCTCACCATGCCCACACGCCCGCACGCTCCGCTTTCCGTCGGCAACGCCACGACCCGCCGCGGATTCCTTGGCACCACCGGCCGGGTCGCCGCAGCCACGTCGCTCGCCACCTTCGCCGGCACGATGCCCGCCGCCCATGCGGCCGGAAGCGACGAGATCCGCGTCGCCCTGATCGGCTGCGGCGGCCGGGGAGGCGGCGCGGCCTCCGACGCCCTCTCCGTGCCGGGCGCCAACCTCAAGCTCACGGCGATGGCCGACCTCTTCGTCGACTCGATCGAAGCCCGCCGCCGGAGCCTCGCCGAGCAGTTCAAGGAACATGTCGACGTGCCCGAGGATCGACGGTTCGTCGGCATCAACGCCTACAAGGCTGCGGTCGACAGCCTCCGGCCGGGCGACATCGCCATCTTCGCCACGCCGGTCGGCTTCCGTGCGGCCCACTTCGCCTATGCCATCGAGAAGGGCGTCCACGTGTTCATGGAGAAGCCGATCTCGATCGACGGCCCGAGCACGAAGCGGATCATCGAACTGGCCGCCAAGGCCGAGGCCAAGAAGCTCAAGGTCGGCGTGGGGCTGATGTGCCGCCACAGCGAGGCCCGTCGTGAACTCTTCGACCGGCTGCAAGACGGCGAGGCGGGCGAAATCATCGCCTTCCACGGCTACCGCGAGCACGGGCCGGTGCAGCCGATGGACCTCTATCCCGGCCCGCCCGAGGGGATGAGCGAACTCTTCTGGCAGGCGAAGCGGTTCCACAGCTTTCTCTGGGCCAGCGGCGGTGTCTTCAGCGACTTCTACGTGCACCACGTGGACGAGGTCTGCTGGATGAAGAACGCCTGGCCGATCAAGGCCGAGGCGACCGGCGGCCGGCATTTCCGCGGCAAACTCGACGACCAAAACTTCGACAGCTACGGCGTGGAATACACCTTCGCCGACGGCACGAAGTTCTTCTATTCGGGCCGCACGATGAAGGACTGCGAGCAGAAGTTCGGCGTCTTCGGCCAGGGCTCGAAGGGCGCGTTCACGATCTCCGGCAGCGGCCATTCGCCCGCCAAGTCGACGATCTACAAGAGCCAGAAGATGGACAAGGACAACATCCTCTGGACGGCAGCGCAGCCGGAGAAGAGCCCGTACCGCCTCGAGTGGGAGCACCTCGTGGCGGCGGTCAACTCCGGCGAGAGCTACAACGAGGCGGTCCGCGGGGCCGAGGCGAGCCTCGTCACCGCCATGGGCCGCTTCGCGGCACACACCGGCCGGACGGTGACCTACGAAGAGATGCTGAACAGCCCCGACGATCTCACGGCCGGCGTCGCCGAGTTGACCGACGATTCCCCCGCGCCGCTGCAACGCAATGCCGACGGGCTTTACCCCGTGCCGATGCCTGGCCGCTACAAGTTCGAGTACCGTGGGTGACACCGCGCACCTGAACCCGGCGTGCCGCTCTGGCACGCGGATTGCTCTCTCTGAAGGCTGACGGGCCCGCCCGTTCCGCCCGTGGATGCCGCGGGGGCCTTTTCAACGGGAGTTATCGCCATGATCCGGAAATTCCTCGGACAGCGGCTGTGCAAGAATGCCGGGGCGGGCTCCGCAAAATGCGGCGGTGCAGTACAGGGGCGGCGGCTGTCTTCCCGTCGCCTGGCCACTTGCTCCCTCGGCATCGAGCAGTGCGAGCCGCGGACCCTGATGGCGGCCGACACCCAGCGCATGCAGGTCGGCATGAACCTGGAAAACATCGTCGACTGGTCGCCCGCTTGGACCTTCACCGACGTCTTTCAGGCCTCCCGCGGCTGGATCGCCCAGGAGGTGAACACGGCGACCGGCGAGGTGACGTGGGATGTCGGGGCGACGAACCCGGTGCGTGTCGATGCCAACGGCACCCCCACCATGCTGACCAGCCGGGTCAACGGCAGCGGCCAGACGCTGCGGCAGATGGCCGGCACGCTCATGTTTCGCGACATCGACGGCGGCTATCCCGGCGGCACCTACCGCGCCGAATGGGACGGCACCGGGGTCGTGACCTTCGGCTTCGACGCCCAGGCCGTCGCCACCGGCCGCACGGCCGACGGCCGCACTTTCGCCGATCTGCAGGTCACGCCGAGCGGCAACGGCATCTTCATGCGGATCGAGGCGACGAGCCCGACCGATCCGGTCCGCAATGTCAATGTCTGGATGCCGGACTGGAACGGCCAGCGTTTCGCCGGCCAGCGCTGGCAGCCCGGGGCGGATTTCTCGCCGTTCCATCCGCTCTACCTCGAGCGGCTCCAGCCCTTCGGCACGCTCCGCTTCATGGGCATGCAGGAGACCAACACCTCCGACATCCGCACCTGGGCCGACCGCCGCGATGCCAACGACATCCGCCAGGGCTCCGGCATCGAGGGCTCGCCGAGCGAGCCGCTGGCCAACGGCATGTCGGTGGAATACATGGTGCAACTGGCCAACGACCTCGATGCCGACGCATGGTTCAACATGCCGCACATGGCCGACGACACCTTCGTGCGCAATTTCGCGACCTATGTGCGCGATCACCTCGAGCCCGGCCTCAAGGCCTACGTCGAATGGTCGAACGAAATCTGGAACTTCGGCTGGGGCTTCGAGGCTTCGCACTGGGTGATGGAGCAGTCGCGGTTGCCGCAGAATGCCGGGCTCGACAACTGGCAGGTCGCCGGCCGCGAGGCGAAACGCGACCTCGACATCTGGTCCAACGTGTTCTCCGGCCAGGCCGATCGGCTCGTGCGCGTGGCCGCCGGGTGGGCCGCCAACGACTGGGTGACCAACCGGGTGGTCGAGAGCATGGGCGGCTCGTTCGACGCGATCGCGATCGCCCCCTACTTTAACCCGACCGACGAGCAACGGGATTCCTACACGGCGGCGACGACCGTCGACACGATCCTGGCCGACACGCGGGCGGCCGTTACCGAATCGGTCGGCTGGGTGCGCAACCACCGCACCCTCGCCGACACCTGGGCGACCACGCTCGGCCGCGGCATCAAACTCGTCGCCTACGAGGGCGGTCCGCACATGGACGGCCGCGGCGGCCCGTACCAGAACGCCTTCTACGCGGCTGCCAACGACCCGCGCATGGGCGACATCGAGCGGGACTACCTCCGGGCCCTCGATGCCGAGGGGATGGACCTCTATGTCGATTTCCAATTCACCGGCCAGGCCGGCGCCACCCCCTGGGGAGATTTCGCCAAGCTCCATCGCATGGACCAGCCGCTGGAAACGGCCTACCGCTACAACGCCGTGGTCGCGGCCGCGGACGGCTCGCTCTGGTCGTCGACGCCCGCGCCGGCCCTGCCCGTCGTGACGGTCTCGACCGCCGATGGCACCGCGACCGAGGCGGGCCGCGAGCCGGGCACGATCCGGTTCACCCGCACGGGAGGCGACCTGACCGCGGCACTCACCGTGAACTACACGGTGGGCGGCGCGGCGACGGCCGGCGGCGACTATGAACAGCTCCCCGGCACGGTGACGTTCGCCGCCGGCGAGGCCACCGCGGACGTGACGATCCTGCCGATCGACGATGCCGCGGTGGAACGGCCCGAGGGCGTGGCCGTCACGCTCTCGGCGGGCCCGGGCTACACGTTCGGCTCCACCACCCGGGGCGAGGTCACGATCGCGAGCGACGATGTCGCGGTGGTGCCCGTCGTGAGCATCGCCTCGGCCGCGGTGATGGAAGGCAACGGCGGCAGGCGGCTGATCCAGTTTGCCATCTCGCTCTCGGCGGCGACCACGGAGACCGTGACGGTCCGCTGGTCGACCGCCAACGGCAGTGCCATCGCGGGCCGCGACTATATCCCAGCCTCGGGTGTCGCGACCTTCCGGCCGGGGCAGCGGACGGCGACGGCGAATGTCTGGGTGATCGGCGACTGGGTGAGGGAAGGGAACGAGACGTTCTTCGTCTCGCTGTCCTCCCCGAGCAAGGCGACGCTCCTGCCCACGGCCCGCACCGCCACGGGGGTGATCTTCAACGACGACGGCTTGACGCGGGCGGCGCTGGCCGCGGCCTTCGCCTCGCTCGACGCCTTCAATGCCAGGGCGCGACGGTAGGCCGGAATCGCGTGCATCGGTCTCTGGCACCGGGGCTCGAGGACATGTTCCCGGTGCGGATCGTCAGTGGGTCAGCGCGTAGAAGAGCCAGTTGATGCTGAGCTGATAGACCTCCTCGCGGCCCTTCTGCACAGTGGGGCTCGTCTCGCTGTGCGCGGCGTTGCCCAGCGGATTGAGCGCCGTCGGCGGCGACGACACTTCCCAGTAGCAGCCGTAGTCGTTTGGGCAGACCAGGATCGCCGGCCGCCCGTTGAGCAGCGCCGCCTGAAAGGGCTGCATGAACTGCTCCTTCAGATCCGGCATGCCCTCGAGCTTGTAGACGAGGTCGAACAGCCCGCCGAACTCCTTCGTGTCCTTGAGCATCAGCTTCAGCTCCGCACCTGGGATGATCCGTTGCACGTTCACCGGCACCGCGTCGACGAAGGGACCTGAGCCCGTGCAGTCGTCGAGAAGCAGCGTGCCCCCGCGGGCCAAGAATTTCTTGAGGTTGTCCCGCTCCTCGTCGCTGAACAGAAACGGAAAGTGGCTGGTGAAGTAGATGATCGGGTGCTCGAAGATCTCGTCGCCGGTCAGCTCGATCCCCTCGTTGTCGAGATAGACAGGGAAGCGGCCCTGGGTCCGCTCGCGGATCTGGTAGAAGAAATAGGGCAGGGCGGTGGGGTCGGTGTTCCAGTCGCTCTTCGCCTGCGGCTTGATCCGCCGAACGATCACCTTGCCACGCCGGTCCTGCTTCGACTCCTCCTGCTGGCCGCCGCCGGTGCCGTCGAACGTGGCGATCGTCTGATTGGCTGCATCGTCGAGCCAGTTTTCCTGCGCGGCGGCCGGCCGGGGTGACAGGGCCAGCAGTGGGCCGAGCACCGGCACCAGCACCGCTGCGAGCAGCACGAGCCCCATCTGGCCGACCGTCGGATGGTCGCGCATGTCACTTCTCCGTCTTCGTCCCGTTCTTCAGGACAAGCTTACCGTTCACCCAATTCGCCAGATCGTTGCGATCGCCGTCGCCGGCGTCGGTGACCGACAGGATCATCCGCCCGGCCTTGTCGAGGCCGTCGATCGTGAGCGTCTTCGCCGGATCGAAGCCGTTGACGACGCCCGTGTCGGCCCGCAGCTTGCCGTCCACGTAGACGCGAAACACGACGCTGCCCCGTCCCTCCGTGCTGCCGTCGATGCCGACGGTCGCCTCGAACCGCTGGAACAGTCCATCGAGCGGATACTCGATGAACGACGTGGCATGGGTTCCGATCCCGTCGTCATAGGTCGTCTTGCCGATCGCCAGCGGCGCGCCGGCGGCATTCGTGTGGTTCAAGAACCGGCCGCGCGACTGCCGCGAGTTGATCGCACCCCAGCGGACGAGCGGCACCAGGTCGCCGGCCAGCGGTTCGACGCGGTATCCGGATGCGTTTCCCGGAGCGTCGTAGCGGATGGAGACGCGATTCTCCCCCGCTCGGCAGCCAGAGAGCACGAACATCGTCTCCCGCACGCCGGGGGCGTTGTCCTGCCCGGGCCCCAGGTTCCAGGTCTGTTCCGCGCCGCCGTTGAGCGACACGTGGAGCACCTGCCCGTTGCCTTCGAAGTGCCACCGCCGTCGCAGCAGGGCCGCGCCGGCCTGCGGCGCGACGAAGGTGAACTGTTCCTGCTGGATGCCCGCGACGAACGGCTCCCGCACCGTCCGCGACCCGGGCAACTGGCCGCCGTGTTCGACGAGCGTGAGGTTTCCCTGCGCCTGGTAGTGGCCGCGGGTGCGGCTGTCGTCCGCCGCCAGGTGCAGGTCGAGCCAGACCGGATGGCTGCCGTCGGCCGCTTCGAGCCGCCGCAGGTCTTCGAGCAACGCGTTGAGCTGGTAGCCGGCCGGCAGGGTGATGAACAGCGGCAGCGGCGTCACACGCAGGCCGGCCGTCGCGTCGGCCGGAATGTTGAAGGCGTCGCGGATGTCGGCACCCCGCCAGGCCGGCGGCAGCGTGTAGATCCGCTCGCCGTCGACCGCCCGCCAGATCACCGTCGCCAATCGCTGCTGATCGTTGCGGTAGACGAACGCCCGCTGGTCGTCGAGGCTGCGGTCGGCGATTGCCACACTCGTGACATACTGCCACTGCGCGAGGACCCGCCGCGTCTCCATGAGCGCGAAGTAGGCGGGCTTCGGCACGTACGACGGCCTGAACGTCTGCAGGTCGCCGGAATTGCCATAGGGCAGCCGGTAGAAGACACCGTAGCCGTCGAGCGCGAAGCCGGTGTTGACCAGCTGGAACTGGTGGGCCGCAGCGGCTCGCGAGTGGAGCAGGAGCGCGGCTCGCGCGTGGTAGGAAGCCTGCGCGACCGGCGAGACCAGCGGACCGATGCCCCAGTCGAGCTCCGTGATCGCGAGGCCGCGGCGGTTCTCGCGGAGCTTGAGCAGCTCGTCCAGATCGTCGAGGAACCCCTCGAGGTCGGCCTTCTCCGGGGAGAGTTCGCCGAGGTTCACCTGCATGGCGATCTCGTCGAACGGCAGCGTGTGCGGATCGGGGATCTTCCTCAGATACGCGACCGCCTTGTCGAAGTTGAAGCCGCCGGCGATCACCCGCGACCGCGGGTTGTAGAGTTTCACCCATCGATGAAAGATCTCGAGCAGCGGCCGGTACCGCTCCGGCGGAATGTTCTGCGGCGCCTGGTCGAGGTCGGGGTTCTCCCAGAACACCCAACGGTCGAACCGGCCCCGGTATTCCCGCTGCAGCTCTCGCACGAACAGGCTCCAGTCGACGAGGCGGTCGGGCACCTGCAGGATGTTGGGGATGTACCGCGTGTAGACGCCCTTCGTCAGAGCGTCGCGGGCCTCGGGGCCGGCCCAGTCGGCGGCGAAGCCGACGACTGGGTCGAGCGTGAGCGCATAGGGCACCGTGGCCGCGTCGAACGCCTTGGCGGCGGCCACCACCTCCGGCTGGAGTCGCTCATGGTCGACCGCCGCCTGCGCAATCGCTTTTTCGGTGTCGCGCATCGCCTGCTCCACCGCCGCGAACGGCTGCCGTTCGTTCTCGAACGCCGTGCGGACGGCCGCCAGCTTCTTCTCGATCGCCTCGGCGGCCTGCCTCGTCTTCGCCCGTGTGGCGGCGAGAGGAGCCAACGCTTTTTCGCGTTCCATCACGCCGGCCTGTGACTGCTCGACGATCTTTTGCGCGGCGGCCAATTCGGCCGCCAGCACCTCCGCCGTCTTGGGCGGAGGTGTCTCCGCCGGCGGCTCCGGTGCGTCCTTGAGCCGCTGGATCTCGGCTGTCTTCTCCGCGACGAGCTTCACCGCCTCCGCATGGGCGAGCCGGGACTTCGCGAGAATCTCCTCCGACTCTCGCACGGCCTGTGCCGCCGCCTGATCGGCTGCGGCCAGCGGCGCGAGTTCCACCGCGACCGCATCGACCTTCTTCTGCGCCGCCTCAACTTTGCGAGCCGCCTGCTCCCTCGCGGTGGCCTGTCCAACGAGCTTCTTCTGGAGCTCCGTGACGTTCGTGACGATCGCGGCCAACGCCCCGGCCGTCTTTTCCTTCGCCTCCACGAGCGGCCGCAGCTCCCCGGGCATCACGGGCAGCGCCCGCCGCTTGCCTGATTCCATCTCGAACCAGGTGAAATGACGCACGTAGGGCGCCGGCTCGACGTTGTCCCAGTCGAGATAGATCCGCTCGTTGGTCAGCCCCAGTTGGCGGCGCAGCGCGAGTGGATCGCCAAGCACCGCCGCCGGCTGCGGGCCGAAGAAGCCGGCCGCCGGCAGCACCGCGAGCGGACCGCGAACGGGCTGTGGGCCGACGCCCGCGAGTTCGAGGTCGTAGACGCCCGGCGCGAGACGGTCGATGAGCATCACGTGCCGCCGTTCGCCGGCCGCGATCTCCAGCGGCACCGTGCCCTGCCGGGCGACGAAGCCCTGCGCCTGCCGCAGCTGGAACGAGACCGTGAAGGTCGCCGGCTCGGCCGCGAAATTGGTGACGATCGCCGTCAGCGGAGCCCCCGGGGCGTGCACGCGGCTCTCGTCGGGATACTCGATCTCGATGCGATGCCACTCGTCGCGGGGCAGGTGGGTGACGGCCCGCACGTTGTCGATTCGCACCTCGGAGGGCTCGTCGCCGGTCGCCTGGGCATTGAAGGCGAGGTTGAGCGGATAGGCGGGCTCGAACAGGAACGACCGCGATCGTTCCGCGTGGCCCGTGGGAATCGGCGGGCACGGAACCGTCACCTTCCGCCAGCCCTGCCAGTCGACGGTGATCGGTTCCGCCCAGAAGAGATTGTGTTTCCGCAGCCAGACGCCGGTGGCGGCCGCGTCGATGAACCAGGGCTGGAGGATCACGCGGCGGCCGTCGCCGTGGACCATCACCTCGACCCGGTCGAGCTTGCCAGGCAGCGCCGGATGGAGGAGCACCGAGTTGTCGGCCTGGCCGGGCACGGCCTTGATCGCGAGCGCTCTCCTGCTGCCGTCGGCCCCGCCGTCGACGACGGTCGCATGCGACGGGGTCACCGCCCCAGGCTGGTAGCCGCTGTAGGTGTCGTCCTGCTCGAAGTCGAGCACAACCGCCGCCTGCATCGGACGCTTCCAGGTCTGCCGGCCGGTGATGCGGCTGCCGGGCACGCTCGGGTCGGTGAACGTCGCCTCGATGTCGAGCGGTCCTCCCACCGGCTTGCGGGCGAGTTCGGCGAGCGGCACCGCGACCGACGTGAACTGCCCCGCCTTTGCCGGCAGGTCGACCGCATGCGTCCACACGGTCTGCCCTTCGGCGTCGCGGGCGGCGAGGCTGAGCCGGCCACGCGGCAGGTCGACACCCCGACCGTTGCCGAGCGTCACGACCATCTCGGCACCCTCCGCCAGGGAACCATCGGCGCGATTCGAGCCCAGCTCCAGCGAGAGCCGGTCGTTCTCGGGGGTCTGCGTCTGCACCGAGAGGTCGTCGAGCCACACCTGCCTGGGCTCGCCGGCCTGCTGCCCCTTGGCCACCGTCGTGCGGACCGAGACCGCGAGAATCTTCACCGGCGCGTCGATGTCGGTGGTGGAGCCCTTGCTGCCGGTGGCCTGCAGCCCCGCGCCCAGGACGGGCACCGTGAACTGCCGCCAGCCGTCGAAGTCGAGTGTGCAGATCTTCGCTTCCGAGAAGTTGGCGTTGCGCTGCCAGGCGGGCAACGAAAAATTGATGTGGTCCTCGAACGACACCACGAGCTCGTCGGCCGTCTGGTTGCCCTTGACCCACAGGCTCAGCGCCGTCGGCTTGCCCGGCAGCACCTGCTGCGACCAGACGTGGGCCGGCTTGCCGCTGTCGTAGCCGATGCGGAGCGACTGGCGGCCGGCGTGCTTTTCTGCAGGGTCGTAGGCAATCCGCGGGTAGTCACGCTGCTGGAGATCCTGGAGATGCCCGGAGTAGTAATACTGCAGCGAGCGATAGCCCTGCGGCTGGCCATCGGCGGTGAACCAGTCACCACGCTGTCCCCGCTCGAAACTGCTCAGCGGAATCTCGGCGCAGGCCTGCGCGAACCGCTCCTGCGTGCGGAACGAAAGGCCGTGCACTTCGCTGTCGATGTCGAGCTCGGCCAGGTACGGGCCCACGCTCGCGGCGGTGTCGGGCGTGAGGGGAATGCGGTGCACGCGGCGGGCGGCTGCGGGCGTCAGGCGGATCTCGCGTTGGAAGGCGACCGCGTCATCGCCGTCGCGGACCGTCAGGGCCACCGGGATGTCACGCGGCTGGGCCGACTTGTCGCCCGGCAGCGAGACCACGAACGACACGTCGCGATCCGGCCAGATCCCTTCACTTTCGATCGCATACCACGGCACGCTCGCCGCCTCACCCACGACCGTCGCCCTCGCGGCATACTCGAGCCGGGCGTCGGCATCCCGGAGCGAGAGAGTCAGCAGGTGGGTCTTCTTGGGTTCGGTGATCGCGGCGAGCGGGATGGCGGCCTGCCATGCGCCGTCGACCAATGCGAGCTTCACCTCGCCGCCGGCAAGCGACTTCTCCTGCGCATCGAGCACCGTCCAGGCCACCACCGGCGACGCGGGCAGCTCGGCCGGCAGATCGCCGACGATCACCAATGCCTGCGGTTTGCCCTCCTGCCAGGTGACGGAAAGGTCGACCCGTTCGGCGGCTGCGGCTCGAACGCCAGCCCCTCCGGCACCTCCGGCTGCCAGCAGGCAGAAGGCGAAGGCACCGCGGGCGAGCATGGCAAGGGCAGGGAAACGGGAAGAAGAGCAGCGTGTCATGGTTTGGCCTCCGCGGCGGCCGGTTCGACGGGGGCGAGAACAGTGTACGAGCCTCCAAGAAGATGCCAGGCGACATTCATCTGGAACGCCTGATGTCCCTTGTCGGCCGGCCGTTCGATGAACGCGAGCCGACCGCGGTAGTAGCTCAGCGGCACGACCGGGTCGTTGGGCAGCGTGAACGGTGGCGCGAGCAGCGCGGGCTTGCCACGGGCGACAGCCGTCGTCTGCCATGGTCGTGATTCGCCGGTGTCGAGCCGGGTGAGCATGGCCGTGCCGCCGCTGAAGGAGAGCAGACCGTCGTCCGTCAGCAGAGGCTCATATTCGAAGCGGCTGTTGACCCGCTGCTTCCAGCGGATCTTTCCCGTGCCGCGGTCGAGCGCGGCCAGCGTGCCGCCGCGGCAGCCGAAAACCACCACGTCGGGCCCGACCACGGGGCAGCGGGCGAATTCATCATCGAGCGGCGTGGCCCACCGCGGCCGGCCGGTGGCGAGATCGACCGCCTGGGCGAGCCCCTGCTGGTCGGCCAGATAAACCGTGCCCTGGTCGACCGCGGGCGTCGAGTCGGTCGCCGCCGCGATCGGGAGCTGCCAGAGCGTCTTGAACGTCGCAGCGTCGACGGCGCTCAGCCGCCCGTCGTCGGTGATGAACACGAGCGTGCGACCGTCGGTCGCCAGCGAGCCGAGCACCAGCCCGCTGATCGGGGCCTCCTTCATGATCTGGCCGCTGGCCAGGTCGAGCTGGAACAGCTTGCCGATATCGCTGGCAACGTAGATGTCTTCGCCGATGCAGACCGGGCTGCCGAAGAGCCGGGTGCCGAGCGGCGCCGACCAGAGCTCCGTGCCCGTGTCGGGATTGAGACAGTAGAGCTTGCCGTCGTTGCCGGTCCGCAGGATCAGCCCTGCGTACAGCGTGCCGTAGGGCGTGTAGCCGAAGCCCCCCGCGCGGCCCCAGGAGACATCCTTGAGCGGCTCGGCCAGCGCGTGCGACGTGTTCTGGCCGAAGGTGCGGCCCAGATACATGCGGCCCTCCGCCATAAGCGGCTGCGTGATCGGCGCGTGCCAGACGACCGCCTCGTCGTACACCTGGCTTCGCACAAGCGGTGGCAGGTAGTCGGCGGCGAGGGGTTTCCGCCGCTTGTCGACGCGGGTGAAATCGCCCATGTAGGTGTTCTGGCCTTCGGGATCGAGGAACGCGGGCGGCCCCTCGCGGCCCGAGAGCGGCCCGTAGAGTTCGATCTCGCTCAGGGTGCGGTGCCGCTCAATCGAGTTGACGAGCACGAGCTTCACGAGCGTCGTCCTGATCGGCGAAAACTTCACGAGCCGGAACACCTGCGCGTTGTTGCGAACGCTTGCCAGCAGTCGGTCCTTGCCTGTCTCGGGATCGACCCCGTAGACGTCGAAGTGCGGTGCGACCTGGTCGGGGCGACGCTGGTTGAAATAGACCGCCAGCATCGAGATCCAGCGCGGCTCGCGGAGCGACAGCGAAATCGGGAGTTCAGCGATCTCGCGGCTGAAGGGCTGGATGTACCAGTGGTCCGACGTGTCGTTGAGCCGGCCGTTCTGCATCCAGGCATTTTCGACGAGATTGAGCGCGCCTGTGTGCAGCGGGGGGATGAGTACGCGGCTGACCGCCTGCTCCCGCAGGTTGCCGACCGGGTCGTATTGCTGGGCATAGAGCGGATTTTCAAGGACGAGCGGCGTGATCGGGTAGAGCGGCTCGCTGAGCACGTGGTTGATGCTCGGGAACCGGATCTGACGCAGGCTGACCCGATCGACGAGGCAGCCTCCGGCCTCCGCCGAGAAGCCGACCGTCAGCGTGCCGCACTTCTCGCCATTCTTGAAGGCCACGCGGGCGAACCGCCACTGCGCGTCGGCCGACAGCCGCACCGCGGTCGACTCGCGAAACCGGCCGTCCCCCATCAGGCCGGCGAGCAGTTCAACCGGTGTCTTGGGGTCGGCAGCGCGGTAAAAAAACTCAAGCACCCAGGTGGCGTGGGTGCCGAGATAGCCGCTCACCTGTTGCGTGACGGGTGTTGGGCCGACAGCGAGGCCGCGGCTGCTCTCATGGCCCGGCCCGCCGAAGTTGACCTGTGGAGCCTGCCAGCCGGTCTGGTCCTCAGCATCGCCGTTGACGAGCCGGTTGGGCCCGAGCCGCACGAGCTTGTCGAGCTGGCCCGGCTCGTCGCGTGTCTCGGGCCAGAGGCGGGCCGTGAGATCGGGGAACGACGGATCACGTTCGGGCAGGTCGCCGCCGAGCGTTGGATTCGACTGCGACAACTCCTGGCGCCAGACGGGCTTGCCATCGAGATCCAGCGCGAGGACCGTGCCACGTGCCCCGCCCAGCACCAGTTGGCTGCCATCAGGGGTGAAGGCGATCGCACTCCCCAGTTCCGGCACCATCGTGTCGGCACGCCTGCGGCCGTCAACCGTCGCGAAGATCTGCAGCCGGCCATACTCGTCGAGCGTGGCCAGATGGCCGCCGTCGCGGCTGACGGTCGCGAACGTCGGCGCGATCGCAAAGGGTCCGATCCGGCAGACGAGCCGGTCGGCTGTGTCGTAGTAGAGCAGCATCGCGCCGTCGCGGACCAGCCGCCGCTCACCCCCGAGCGACAGCATCCCCTGCCGATACGGCACCTTCGCCAGCAGCTTCAAGGTGGGATCGAAGAGCCACCGCTCATGCCCCTCGGCCAGCATGGCATTAGGGGCATTGACGACGGGGCCTGCCGCATCGGCAGGCCACGCCACACTCGCCGTCACCTCTTTGCCGTTGTCGATCTCCTTGAACTCGTGCACGAGGCCGCCACGCAGATCGCGGACGACCAGATGCACGTCGTACACGACCGCGTCCTCGTAGGCCTTCTTCGTGTAATACCGGCTCGATTCCAGCTGCGCGATCCGGCTGCCGTCGGGACTGAGCGCGTAGCCGTGCAGCTGCCGGCGGAGTGTTTTGTCGGCCACGTCCTTGTCGTCGTAGGCCTCCCCCTCCCATTCGGCGATGATCGTCCCCTGCTCGTCGAGCAGCCGGAACCTGTCACCCAGGTTGTGGAGCAGCCGGCGCGGCCCGGCAAGCCAGAGGAAATCAGCGTCGGAGAGGGAGTAGTCGTCGTCGGCGAGCGTGCCGCCCGGATCGAGATTGATCCGAGCCTGCGAGAGCGGCTTGTTGTCGTGGGTGAACTGGTAGAGCCGCGCGCCCGCGGCGGTGTAGGCCAGCACGCGATCGTCGGCCACCTCCAGACGGCGGATGCCCATCTCCGGTAGCCGCCGCGCGAAGCGGACCGCGCCGTTCTTGTCGAGCGAATAGAAATTGTTGCCGTGGCCCCACGTGCCCAGATAAAGATTGCCGGCGGCATCGAACTTGAGATGTTCGATCATTTCGTTGGTGCCCATCTTCGTGGTCACCGGCACCGCCGCCGTCGCGCCGGTGTCGGCCACGGTGTGTTCGACGGCCCCCGCCTGTCGCGCGCCGGCCTCCGCCGCTGGTGGTGCGGCGGCCGCGAAGAGGGAGTCGACAGCGGCCTGCATGCCCGCCGCGTCGTTGGCGATCAGGCAGAGTGTGTCATGCGCGAAGTGAAGACCCTTCGTGGCGACCTGCACGCTCGGCCGGCAGCTTTCGCCCGGCTGTCCGAGCGGCCGGTGGGAGAGGTAGCCATGCTCGGCAAGCGCGTCGATCAGGAGTGAGCCGCGGGCCGCGCCGAGCACCACGAGTGGCCCATCGACGACCAGCCCGGGGCCGATCAGCGGCTGCGAGCCCCGCCAGGTGTGGAAGCCGTCGCCCAGCGGGTCTTCCGACTTCGGATCGCCGACCGGACGGCGATACACGCTCGCCTCCGGTGCGACCCGGGCGGCGATTCCGCTGTCCTTGAGCTTCCGGACCAGATCGCTCGCCACGGCGTCGGCCCCCGCCACGCTCCTGGCAACGGCGATCGTGACGGCCTGCTTGGACGCTTTCTTCGATTCGATGAATCTCGCCACCTCGGCCGGATAGGGCATGGCGACGGCCTGCGGGCCTGCGAGCTCGAGCGGCAAGGCAGCCCGCGCCGGAACGATGATCGTGTGCGAGGCCATGCGGCCGGTGAGGGCCTCGCGAACCTCGATCGTGGTGTCGCGGTCGGCGGCCCCCTGCGGCAGCGTAAACTCCGCCGCCGTGTCGGCTCCCAGCACGCGGTCGAACTCCCGCGCGGTGCCACTCTGGCGGAGCGTGATCCGCACCGGAAACACGCCCTTGATCGGTCTGCCCGACACACCGCGGAGTTCTCCCCGCAGACGCAGGAGGCCCGCGTCGGCCTTCCAGGCAAGGCTTGTCTCGAGTTTCGCGACGGGCTCCGGCGTGAAGGCGACGATCGCGCCCTGCAGCCTCCGCAGATCGAGGTCGATCGCCTGCTCGCGGTCGGCGTGCGGCCCGTCGGCCGGCATGATCTCCAGCGGCTGCTGCGCCAGCAGGTCGTAAGCCGCGGTGCCGCGGTGCCGCGGCACCTGGAGCCGTTGCACCTTGGGGAGTACCTGCGACTGCTTGACGGAATGGCGATAGGGCGGATCGTCGAAGTTGGCGTGGATGAGATACTGGATGTCGCCGCCGCTGCGCCAGTTGGGGCCGACGCGGAAATCGCCACGCGCGGCGGGCTCGACGCCCCACTCGGCCAGCTTCGGCCCCAGGAAATCGACGATCGGCCGGATG
>JBILWX010000034.1:0-31647 GCA_044369655.1 Pirellulales bacterium | reverse complement strand
CAAAACCACACGGTTCCAGCGACTCCCTGTCGGATTGTGCACGGCAGTTCCTGGCGGCACGATCTGGAGCGGCTGGCAGGCCACGGTCGGCTCAGCGCCGACGGCCGCCAGTGGTGGCGACGGCGGCATCAGCACGAGCGTGGCGACAATCACGGCCGGCGCCACCGCCATCACGCCGCCGCCGATTCGGACGAACCATTCCGTCACCTGCGGATTTTTCGCGTGCGGGAACATATGCTGCTCCAGTGCGGGGTCGCCACCCGCTCAGGCCATCGTCCGGAAAGTGCCGTATGGAATCAAGAGACGTTTCAACGGCTGTCCAGCCTTTCGTGGCGCTGCAGAACGTGACGAAGACCTACCGTGATGGCAACGTAAGGGCGCTCGACGGCGTCTACCTGGACATTCCGGCGGGCCAGTTCGTTTCGATCGTCGGCCCCAGCGGCTGCGGCAAATCGACGCTCCTGCACATGATCGGCGCGCTGGACACACCCACGTCCGGCGAGGTTCTGTTCCGTGGAGTGCCGCTGGCATCCATTCGAGATGTCGACCGGCTGCGGTCCCGTGAGATCGGGTTCGTGTTCCAGTCGTTCTACCTGCTGCCGAATCTCACTGCGTGCGAAAACGTGCAGGTACCGATGTTCGGCAACGGCCAGTCGGACGCCGCCAGGGTTACCCAGGCCGACCGACTGCTCGGACTCGTGGGGCTGGCCGACCGAGCCGATCACCTGCCCGGCCAACTCTCGATCGGCCAGCGACAACGGGTGGCGATCGCCCGCGCGCTGGCCAACGGACCGGCACTCGTGCTCGCCGACGAGCCCACCGGCAGCCTCGACAGCACGAGCGGCGGCGAGGTGATGGACCTCCTCGGCTCGCTCCACGCCGATCGCGGCACGACGCTCGTGGTGGTCACACACGACGCCAGCGTCGCCGCACGTGCCGAACGCACGATACGCATGCTCGATGGTCGAATCATCGAGGACCGGCATACTCGTTGAGAGCGCATTCGGGCCGGGGGAAAAACCGGCTGGATTCACCGGCCTCTTGCTGCGACGCCGGCACCAGCGACCCGTTGATCGCATCGGCCAATTCGCGTACGTGCGGCAGGGCGACCATGCTGTGGTGATGCCCGGCCACCATGCAGACCTTGACGGTCCGCATGAAGTGCCCCCAGCCGCGATCCTCCGGCCCGCCCACGTCGAACGGCACTTCGCGGGGACGGTAGAGCACCGCGTCGATCGGCAGCGGGCGGGGACGATACCGTTCGCACAGTGTGACGTGATGAGCGAAGAGCGACTTCAGGTCGGCAAGCACCCGCGTCACGAGCTGCTCCGGCGTCCGCTCGTCCAGCAACCCGAGTTGACGGGCGTGCTGCCAGAGGAAGGGCAGCTGCTCCTCTGGACTCATCCGGCTGAGGCCCTCGAGGTCGACGTCGAGGCCGTACTCGAGACCGGCCCGCCCCCCGGCACCGACGCCACCCGTCGGCAGCGCGGCCTCGGGAAGCGCCGAGTCGAGCAGGAGCAGCCGTTCGACCACCTCGCCAGCGGCAACCAACTGTCGCGCCACCTCGCAGGCCATGACGCCGCCCAACGACCAGCCGCCCAGCAGATACGGTCCCTCGGGCTGCCGCGTACGAATCGCATCGACATAATCCGCAGCCATCGACTCGAGGCTTTCCGGCATCTGCTCCTCGCCGTGAAGCCCTCGGGACCGCACGCCGAAGAGCGGCCTGGCCGGATCGATCAGCCTCGCCAGCTCGCGATAGCAGACCACGACGCCGCCAGGCGGATGGATCATGAAGATCGGCGCACGATCGCCCCCTGACTTCAATGGCACAAGCAGCGGATGGCAGACCGAAGTGGCGAGTCCGGCCCCGTTCCCTGCCGTTTCATGGTCATACGCCGTCACCGATTCGCTTCCGAACCGGTCCTCCATCTCCGCCCGATGCAGCAGCACCAGCCGCCTCGCAATCTGTGCGATGTCGGCCAGATCGAACAACAATGCGGTCGGAACGTGGACGCCGAGATGTTCGCTCAGCCCCGCTGTCAACATCGCGGCCTGCAACGACGTTCCCCCCAGGTCGAAAAAGTTCTGGTGAACGCCCACGTTCGCGATCCCGAGCACCTGTCGCCACATGTCGGCCAGATGCCGTTCCAACGGCGTCACGGGAGGCATGTGGACCGCGTCTCCGACGTCCACGGAAAGCGTGTCGGGCAGCCGTTTGCGGTCGATCTTCCCGCCCGCCAAGAGCGGCAGCGAGTCGACGAGCACGACGGCTGCGGGAACCTTGTAGACCGCGATGCGTTCGGCCGCCCAACTGCGGATGTCGGCTGCGAGTGCATTCGCGTCTTCCTCGTTGGCGGGCCGTGCATGCTTGCCGGGAACCACGAAGGCTGCGAGCCTTGCCTGAGGCGTCTCGGGCGAAATCACCTTCGCTGCCACTCCGGCAACCGCCGGGTGCTGCAGCAGGCAACTCTCGACCTCGCCAAGTTCGATACGGTAGCCGCGAAGCTTCACCTGGTCATCCAGCCTGCCGAGGTATTCGTACTGTCCATCCGCCAGCCTGCGACAGCGATCACCCGTCAGATAGATCCGCGAACCGGCCCCGCCGCCGAGCGACGTGAACCGCGAGGTCGTCAGGTCGGGCCTGCCGAGATAGCCGCGGGCCAGGCCGGGCCCGGCGATGGCCAGCTCCCCGGGAACCGTATCAGGCACTGGACGGCGGGCCTCGTCGAGGACCATGAGCGTCATATTGGTGACAGGACTGCCGATGGGCACGCGCCGGGTCAGTTCACGGCCCGCGTACGGGCCATCGGCCGCGGCTATCACCGGACAGGCCGCGGCCTCGACCGCCGCTTCCGTGGGGCCGTAGAAGTTCCACAATTGCACGCCGGGGAGCCGCGAGACGAGCGTCGGAAGTTCAGGCGGCATCGCCTCCCCGCCAGCCCACATCTGCCGTAATGACTCGCACTCGGGGAACCGGGGATGCGTTGCCATGAGTTGGAGCAAGGCGGGCACCGCCGGCAGGACGGTGATCCGGTCGCGGATCACCTGATCGATCAGGAGCGAGACGTCGCTCTTCGCTGTTTCATCCGCCATCACCAGCGTGCCGCCCTGGGAGAGCGTGGCGAGCGTGATGCCCAACGCGGCATCGAATTGCGGAGAGAGCAGCATCAGTACGCGATCATTTTTGCCCAGCGGCACCGCCTGCCGACGCCACACGAGGGTGTTGACGATTGCACGATGCTCGATGAGCACGCCCTTCGGGCGTCCCGTCGAACCGCTCGTATAGATGCAGTAGGCAAGGCCTTCGGGCTGCGGGACCGCATCGTGCATGTACGTGGCACCGGACTCGCGCACCGCGTGAACATCGATCCGCCTGATGGCCGCCTTGTTCATCGCAGTGGCCGCATCGAGCCACTCGCCCCCACCGGCCACCACTGCCACGGACGCGGCCGTGTCTTCGAGCAACGTGCTCCACGCCACGGCCGGCTGACGCGAATCGATCGGAACGGCCGCCGCACCGCTCAGCATCGTGGCCACCGTTCCCAGGAAGGCCCCCGCGCCATGCCCCACGACAGGCACGAGACAACCTTCGCGGACACCTGCTCCCGCGAGTTCGGCAGCCATGCCCCGGCACAATTCGCCGAGTTGGCCGTAATCCCAATGCTCGCGGCCTTCAACGATCGCCAGCCGACGCGGCGATCGCTCGATGACGGGCATGAGCAGATCGACCACCGTCTGCGGTTTCGCAGCCGGCAATCGTGACGCCACGACGGCCGGCGACGTCTCCGATTCAGGCCACGGAATCTGCTCGATGGGCGTGCGCTCCGCTCGCACGAGCGCCCCGAGAAGCGACTCGAAATTCCGGGCCATCCGCCGCATCGAGTCGACCGTAAAGAGGTCGCGGCAGAAGCAGATCATGCCGCGTAGCGAATCGTCGGTCTGCTCGAAGATGAACTCGGCGTCGTAGAGGCAGGTCTGCTGAGGGACATGAAAACTCTCCTGACGCAAGCCGCCGAGCATGGCCACCTCGGCACGGTCCGGGAAGAGGAAACCCGCGCGGCCTGATTCCTCCCGAAGCTGCGATTTTTCGAAGGTGCAGGAGACCTGGATCAGCGGGCTGCGGCTCGGATCACGATCCGGTCCCACGTCCTGCACGATCGATGCGAGCGGATAGTCCTCGTGCTCCAGAGCGCCGATGAGCGTCGCGCCCACCCTGCGGACGAGCTCGGCGAACGTCGGCGTGTCGTCGAGCCGGGCAGGAATCGGGAGCATGTTGACGAAGAATCCGACCGTTCTCTCGAAACGCTGCTCGCTGCGTCCGGAAAACGGCGTGCCGATGACGAACGACGTGCGGCCGGTGTAGCGGCTGACGAGCACCTGCAATGCGGCGAGGACCACGGCTGAGGTCGTGACCCGCTCCGCAGCCGCCAGTCTGGTGATGCCCGCCACGACATCCGCCGACAGCCCGAGGGCGACGGTATCGGCGCGGCCGGTGAAACTTCTGGGCCGCACGTGATCGGTCGGCAACTCGACGACGGAGGGCAGCCCGTCGAGTTGGCCCGCCCAATACCTCTGCAAAACGCCCCCCCACTCGTTCGCGAGCAGCGCATCCTGCCGACGGACGAACTCGGCGTAATTTCCGGAGGCCGCAGGCAGCCCTGGATCGTCGCCCGCCACGACCCGCGGGTAGATGCGACCAACTTCGTCGAGGATGACGATGAGCGACCAGAAATCGACGACGATGTGGTGCGTCGTGGCGAGAATGAGCCAGTCATCCGCCGCGACGCGGTACACGGACACGCGGAGGAGCGGCCCCTGCTCCAGGTGGAACGGCCTGGCGGCATCGGCCATCAGTTCGTCGCGAAGATCGTCGATATCCCTGCCACAGGCATCGACCGTGGTGAACTCCGGCGGCAGCGAGGCATGGACGTGCTGAAGCAGATGGCCGCCGTCATCGGAAAATGTCGTGCGCAGCGACGCGTGTCGCTCGACGATCAGTTCCATCGTGCGACGCATCGCGTCGACATCGAGCGGAGACCGCACCCGCGTGGGCAGAAACACGTTGTAAGGCGTGCTGTCGGGATCTCGGCGATAGGCGTACCAGAGGCCACGCTGGCCTGCCGACATGGGGAACTCCGGTTCCGACAGCGTCCCGGTGGCTGCCGACACGGCCGCGACGGGCCCGGCTTCCTCCATCCTCATGGCCGCACAAATGGCGTCGACGAGGGGATCAATCCCGGCACTCCGCATGAGCGCCGAGATCGGAAGTCCGACGCCGACTTGGCTTTCGATCCAGTTGCGAAGCTCCACCGCCATCAGCGAATCGAGCCCCAGTTCCAGCAGGGGCCGGGAGGCATCGAGTTCAGCCACACCGATCCCCAGCAATGCCGCCGCCTTGCTGCAGACGGCACGTTGGACGAGTGGCCGCCGCTCGGCGGGAGACGCGGAGACGATGGCCGCCGGCGACAGCACCGCGAGCCCGCTGGCGTCACCGCCACCAACGGTCGACCGCAGGAGATGCGCGAACTTCGGTGCCACGTTGTCAGTGATGCCGAGGCCCCGCCAGAGCGTCCAATCCATCCGGAGCACGCTCAACTGCGGCTCCTGCGACGAGATCGCGTAGGCAAGGCAGTCGGTCGCCTGCCGCACCGTGAAGCTGAGCACGCCCTGGCGTTCCAGCCTCGCGCTCAGATCATCGCGCCGGGCAAGATAGCCGACCTCGCCGAGATGGCCCCAGTTGATGACCGTTCCTGGCAGGCCGAGGGCTCGCCGCTCGTGGACGAGACCGTCGAGCGCGGCATTGGCCGCCGCGTAGTTCGCCTGTCCGGCATGACCGAAAATGCTCGACAGTGAGGAAAACAGCACGAAGTGATCGAGGGGGAAATGCGCCGATTCCTGGTGCAGGTTCCATCCTCCGAGCAGCTTCGGCCGCAGCACGCGGTCGAGCGTGGCGTCGTCCAGGTCGACGAGCAGCCTGTCCTCGAGCACCATCGCCGTGTGGAAGATGCCTTTCAGCGGCGGCAGTTCGGCACCGATCCGATCGAGCACGCGGCGCACCTCCTCGGCGCGGGTGATGTCGGCTGGCATGAGGCAGACCCTCGTGCCACCGCGCTCGATCTCCGCGATCACCGCCGCAGCGGCGGCCGGAACCGTGTCGCTCCGGCCGCCGAGCACCAGCGTTCCGGCGCCCTGAGCAGCGAGCCACCGGGCGACCTCGAGGCCGAAGCCACCGAGCCCCCCCGCCACCCAATACGTTCCGGCCCGATCGCACCCGACAGAGCCGTCTTCGGCGGGCCTGACTGCGACGGGACGGTCCGCGTAGCTGATCACAATTTTGCCGATGTGCCTGGCCTGCTGCATCGATCGAAAGGCGCCGACCGTGTCATCCGCCGGATGGACGGTCACCGGCAACGGCTCGAGTGCGCCGGACTCGAACCGCTCCGGAAGCGTCCGCAGGAGGCTGCCCATCCGCTCCGGCTGCTGCTTGAAGAGCTGATCAAGATCGATGGCAAAGAAGGCGATGTTGTTGCGGAAGGCGTGCAGTCCGATCGCCGCGTCCGCGTAGATATCTCGCTTGCCGATCTCGAGAAACCGTCCGCCCGTGGCAAGAGCCGCGACGCCCCGTGGAATCGCCTCGCCCGGCAGGCTGTTCAACACCATGTCGAGGCCCCCGCCCGTGAACCGTCGGGCCTCGTCGGCAAATGCCAGGCTGCGGGAATCCATCACGTGGTCGGCA
Source organism: Pirellulales bacterium (assembly GCA_044369655.1). GTDB lineage: Bacteria > Planctomycetota > Planctomycetia > Pirellulales > UBA1268 > CAMCQY01. The sequence continues at coordinate 24,908 of JBILWX010000034.1, read as the reverse complement.
CCGCGCCGGCGGACGAACTCGCGTTTTTCATCGCTCCCGGCCGTGGCGAGAATCCGCGCACCGGCGAGCTTTGCAATCTGAATCGCTGCCAGCCCAACGCCACCACTGGCGGCATGGATGAGAACGGATTCGCCGGCACGGATCCGGCCACACTCATCGAGCGCGTGCGCCGCGGTCAGGAACGCGATGGGAATGGCCGCCGCCTGTTCGTGCGAGAGCGTGCGCGGCTTGCGGGCCACGAGCGACTCCCGGACGACCACATGTGTGCCAAATGCGCCGGGAGCGACGGCCATCACCTCGTCGCCGACCTGCCACTGCGTCACGCCCGGCCCCACGCGTGTGATGGTGCCGGAGCACTCGCTGCCCAGAAAGACGGGGCCTGGCGGCAGTCCTGGATAGAGATCGAGGGCCTTCATCACGTCGCTAAAATTGAGACCGGCGGCACGTGCCGCGATCTCGACCTCGCCCGCCCGAAGTGCCGCGGGCTGGTACAGCCTGTAGCCGAGGTCCTCGATCCCGGCCGAGGCGGCCGCCTCGAGCCGCGAAGGGAGAGTGGCGACCGCTGCGGGACAGGCCGGAAGGTGACGATGTGGATGGAACCGCCGTACCCACCGCTCGCCCCGCCTGAGGAGCACTTCGTCCTCGCCATTGTTGCGCCGGAGTTCGGCAATGAGCGCCGGCAACTCGGGGATGGCCTCAGCCGAAAGATCGATCAGCCGCGTCCGCCACCGGCCGTATTCGCTCGCCATCACTCGCCCCATGCCGATCAGCGGCGTCTGGGCGACTGCAACGCGACCGGGCGGTCCCTCGGCCGCCTGAGCGGCGGAGGTCACGATGAAGCAGGGGACGGCGGCCGCCGGCCCGGCCTGCTCCCAGGCCTGCAGCATGTGCAACGGACCGCGGCAGGTGAGGAGCACGCTGGCTTCGAGTGCGTCGGTTGTGACGCCGCCGATCGGGGCGACGTCCAATCCCCAAAGATAAACCAGCCCGGTGAGACCTCCGGGGCAGCGGTCGCGCATCGTCTCGAACAGACGCACGAAGTCACCCCGCTCATCCGGGTCGACCGTGAATCCGCCACCGTGCCTGGTGGCAAAGCCCGCACCACGATGCACCAGCGTGACCGAGTCGCCGGCGGCGGCCAAAGCCTGCGCGAGCGTGCCACCGAATCCGCCATCGTCGCACAACACGAGCCAATGGCCCGCTGCCTCAGGCGGAGCCGAAGGCACGGCGGCCACACCGGGCGTCGTCATGCCGTCGGTGATCGCCCCCTCCGGCGTCAGTTCCTGCCGGACCCAGTCCAAACGGTAGATGAGATCTGCGACCGATTCCGTCGGATTCGATCCAGCCACCCTGTGACTGACAAACCCGCGGATCGACAGGCACGGTCGACCATGCCCGTCAAAGATGTCCAGGTCGGCCTCCATGTGGTCGCCGATCCGGGACACGATCCGCGCGTGCACGGTGGCGCGGCCGCCGGGCCGGGCGTGGAACCGAATCTCGCGGATCTCATGGGGCAGATAGAGACCGGGAACGGCGTGGTCAAAATCACAGTCGGCGGCGATCATCGCATGAAAACAGCTGTCGAGCAGGGCCGGGTGGATGAAGTATTCCTCCATCTCTTCTTCCTCGTCGAGCCGTGGATCAAGCACCACCTCACCGAGGCTCTCGCCGCTTCGTCGCACTCCTGACACGATTCCTTGAAACTGTTCCCCATACGCGAGTCCCAGCCTGAGGCAATAGTCGTAGAGCCGTCGCCGGTCGAATGGTTCCGTGCAGCGGCTGCGGACTGCAGCGAGCGACTCGGTCGGCCACGGGGCCGGGTCGGCATCGGAGGCCACCCTGACGGTCGCCAACTCGCTCCAATCGCCGCCGTCCACGCCGCGCTCGGAAAAGGTCAGACTGCGACGGTCGGGGCGGTAGTGACACTCCATCCACCGCGGCGATTCTTCCGCATGAATACAGGCTTTGTGCAGCAGCAACCGCTGGAGACGGATGGTCGCGACCTCCGGGCCCGCCAGCCGACGCGAGGCGGCGATCGCCGCTTCGACAAAGCCGGCAGCCGGATGGAGACACACGCCCCGAACGAGGTGGTCGCGAAGGTACGACTGCACGCGCAGATCGATGCGGCACTGCCACCGGGGAGTGGGGCCATCGGCGGCTTCGCCCAGCAAGGGATGGCAATCGGCCGCGTAGCGTGATTCCCGTGACTCCCGCGACTCGCCGTGAAGCCGTTGCAGGTGAAACGGCTGTGGCGGGATCGCCAGCCGGTGGCTGGGCCGCCGATGGATGCGCTTCCAGTCGACATCGAGGCCAAGGCCGTGCAGCCGGCCAAGGCTCCCCAGCAAACACTCCATGTCGTCGCGGTCGCGGTGAAGAGAAGGCAACGCTTCCACCGACCGGCCCGCCGCATGAAAGCACTCGTTGATGGCATACGTCAGCACCGGATGCGGGCCGATCTCCAATGCCAGCCGTATGCCCCGTTCAGCGAGGCAACGCATCGCGTCGGCGAAGAGGACCGGTTGCCGGACGTTCCGCCACCAGTATTCGCCGTCGAGCTGCCGGCCATGGCATGCTTGTCCGGTAACCGTCGAGATGAACGGCACCGTCGCCTCCTGTGGCTGCACGGCTGCCAGGGATGCCAACAATGCTCCCCGCACAGGATCCATCAGCGGACTGTGAAACGCGTATTCGACGGCGAGTCGACGACAGAACACGCCAGCCGCCTCGAACCGGTTCGCCAGCCCCTCGATGACCGATCCACAACCCGAAAGCGTGAGGGACGTCGGGCCATTGACGGCCGCGATGGAGACATGGCGATCGCAGCCCGCCAGCCACGGCTCGAGCTCCGTGGCGGACAGACCGACGGCAATCATCGCGCCGTGAGAAGATGCCAGATCCATCGTCCGTCCACGGTGGTAGGCAACGAGACAGGCCTCCTCGAACGAGAGCACGCCGGCAGCGTGTGCCGCGGCGATCTCACCGACGCTGTGACCGACGCACAAGGCCGGACGGATGCCCCAGTCGTTCCAGACAGCCGCCAGGCCGGCTTGGATGGCAAAGATCGACGGCTGCGCGATGCTGGTTTCTTTGATCCGCGACGTGGACTCGTCACGGGACAGTTCCTCCACGAGCGACCAACTGCCGAGGCGGGAAAACGCCGTGTCACAACGCTCGATCACGCTGCGAAACACCCGGCTTTCGGCCAGCAGTCGGCGGCCCATGCCCCACCACTGCGGTCCCTGCCCGCTGAAGACGAACGCGATTTCCGCCGACTGCAGAGCCGGCTCCCTGCCCGCCATACCGTCGCTGACGGCCGCCCCGGCGAGAGCCCGCAGCTTCGCCACAAGGTCCTCGCGATCCGTCGCCACCACCGCCGCCCGCGTGTCGTCGGCGCTGCGGTAATGCGCCATGAACGCCGCGATATCGCCGAGCGCAACGCCTGCGAACCAAGGATCCGCGCCGTCGGCCAGCGTGTCTGCGAGGCGACCGGCGAGAGCCGCGACGCCCCGGCGATTTCGCCCCGACAACGGCACCAGCACGGGCGTCGATTCCGTCCTCGCTGCGGCCGTGACGTCGGCGAGCGCGGGTGGCTCCGCCATCAGCACGTGGGCGTTGGCGCCGCCGTAGCCAAAACCGTTGATTCCGGCAATTCGGGGTGTCGCATCGGGCCAAGGCACCGATGACGTGGGCACCCTCAGTTTCAGTCGCTCAAAGTCGATCGCGGGATTGGCCTCGAGAAAATGCAGGTGAGCCGGAATCCTGCGATGGTGCAGCGCGAGCGACACCTTGATGACGCTGGCGATGCCCGCCGCCGCTTCCATGTGGCCGATGTTCGTTTTCACGGAACCGATCCAGCACGGTCGGTCCACCGGACGACCGACGCTGAGCACGGCTCCCAGGGCGTTGGCTTCGATGGGATCGCCGACTGGCGTGCCTGTGCCGTGCGCCTCGACGTACTGAACGTCGGCCGGATCGACGCCCGCCCGGCGGCACGCCTCGCGAACGAGCGCCTCCTGCGCCGCCTGACTGGGAACGGTCAGCCCTGGTGTGCGACCGTCCTGATTGAGGGCCGTGGCACGAATCACGGCATACACCAGGTCGCCGTCCCGAACGGCGTCGGCCAGCGGCTTGATGAGCACCATGCCGGCCCCTTCGCTGCGGACGTAGCCGTTGGCCCGTGAATCAAATGTCTTGCAACGACCGTCGGGCGACAGCACGCCGAGTTGGCTGAACGCCACCGAGAAGTCGGGCATGAGCAGCGCATTGACGCCGCCAGCCAGCGCCATCCGGCTCTCACCCCGGTGGATCGATTCGCATGCAAGGTGCACCGCCACCAAGGACGACGAGCAGGCCGTGTCGACGGCCACACTCGGCCCGCGCAGGTCGAAGCAGTACGAAATACGGTTGGCCGCGATGCTGGAGGAGCCTCCCGTGTTGCTGTAGGCGTCGAGGACGCCGCGATCCTGCAGGCTCAGCGTCGCCACCGCCTGATCAAAACTGGAGATGCCGACGAAGACGGCTACCGGTTGCCCGGCAAGCCCTCGGGCATCGCGGCCCGAGTCTTCGATCGCCCGCCACGCGACCTCCAGCAGCATTCGCTGCTGCGGATCCATTCCCGCCGCCTCACGCGGCGAGATGCCGAAAAACTGCGGGTCGAAATCGTCGAGACCGGAAACGTGGCCGCCCCAGCGGCTTTGCGTCTTGCCGGGACGGGCTTTGCCAGAGCGGTAAAATTTTCGGCGGCTCCAGCGGTCCTCCGGCGTTTCCACGACGGCGTCACGCCCCTCTTCGAGCAACTCCCAGAATGACCTCCAGTCATCGACGCCTCCGGGAAAGCGGCAGCCGATACCGACGATCGCCAGCGGTTCGGAAGGCATGTGCGCCGACGGCCGCTGCGGCTCCGTTGCCGGCGGCCCGCCGTTCATCCCGTCTCTGGTTTCCATCACTCGCCCTTCATCCCCTGTCACGGTTCGCTCATTGCTGCTCGCGGAAAGCCTCTGTGGGGAGCAGCCGCGCAGCCCGCCAGGCCGGGAGCCAGGCCCCCAACAATCCGATGCCCATCGCGATGACGAAGCCGCGCAGCAGAATCGACACGTCGATCTCCGGCGCGAGGATACCGCTGGCAGCAGGGGCCCTGCTCAGAAGCCATGTCAGGCAGATCGCGGCGAGTGCCCCGAGGATTGCGGCCCCGATCGCCAATCCACACGATTCGAGAAGGATCATTCCCACGACCCTCCGGCGGGGCCAGCCGATGGCGCGCAGAATGCCGATCTCCTTCGTCCTCTCGTGCACGCTCGTCATCATGGTGTTGAGGGTTCCGATCGCCCCGATGACCATGGCCACGATCGACGTCATCCACGCCATCGCCTCGGCGAGCTTCATCCGGGTGTCCGTTTTGACGAAGTCGCCCGTGGCCATCGCCAGCAACCGGGGATCGAGCCCATGAATGGCTTCGATCGCGGCCGGCAGTCCGCCAGCCGCGATCGGCCGGCGCAGCACCACGTTGACGTAGGTGACCTGCCCTTTGCGATCGGCGATCTGCTGAAGCGTCTCGAGCGGCATGATCAGCGAGCCGTTTTCCCACACGCTGGGACTGCGAAAGATGCCCGCCACGCGATACTGCTCATCGAACAACGTCAACGTGTCTCCCGACGCGAGGTTCAGTCGGCTGGCCAGGTTCTGACCGACCATCACCTCGCGGGGGGCGGTGAATGCGAGGCGGGCCGCCGGTGCCGCCGACCCGGCCTCCTCGGCGGTGTAATCGTCGAGCAGCCACGAGTCCGTCGCCATCCCCATCGTCGGAATGCCGTACACCCCCTCCTTCTCGAGCGACAACGTGTCGAGAAGGACGCCGGCTGCCCGGTCGACGGATGACAAGCCTGCGATGCGCCCGACGACCCCGGCATCGAGCGAACTGCTCAACCGGTCGGCAGAACCCTGTCGGGAGACTACGACGTCGACCGCGTGGGCATCGTAGACATCCGCAAACGATCGCTGAAAGCCGTTGGCGATCCCCAGCAGGGCGACGATCGCGGCCATCGCGGTCGCAAGCGCCAGCAGCGTCATCGCCGTACGGAACCGCCTGCGGGCGATGTTGCGGAACACGAGGGCTGGAAAACGCATGATTGAAGGCGGGCGAAAAGCGGAGGGAGCGGACCCCGCAATGCTACGGGAATCTCAAGAAAACCATCGGATAGGCCGTCATGCAAATCCGCGTGATTCAAGGCTCCGGACGCAGCGTCTGGGGTGCTGTCCGAATCACTGGGGGACGATTCCGGCGGACTCTGCCGCCCCGGCTGTCCGTCACGCGCGAAAAAAGGGCGGCTCATGGCCCGCCTTCCACTTGATGTTGCAGCCGATGCTCGGCTTCTGCTCGGAGACCGGCGGCCGGCCGGCCAGCAGGACGTCGATCGCCTCTCTCAGGTCGCTGCCCGTCACGGGAATGTCGTTGCCGGGGCGGCTCGAGTCGAGTTGGCCGCGATAGACGAGGTTGCGGCCGGCATCGAACAGGTAGAAGTCGGGCGTGCACGCGGCGTGGTATTGCTTGGCCACGTCCTGCGTCTCGTCATAGAGATAGGGAAAGGGGTAGCCCCGCTCCTCCGCCTCCCGCACCATCTGCTCCGGGGAATCGGCCGGGTGGGTGGAAACGTCATTGGAACTGATCGCCACGAACCCGATGCCGCTCGACGAATAGTCCCGCCCCAGCGCCGCCAGTTGGTCGGCCACGTGCTTGACGAATGGGCAGTGGTTGCAGATGAACATCACGACGGTGCCCTTCGGGCCGGCCGCGTCGGCAAGGCTCATCACTCGACCATCGACGTTGATCAGTTCGAAATCGGGCGCCTGCGTGCCAAGCGGCAGCATCGTGCTTGGAGTGCGAACCATGAGCGTGTCTCCTCCTGGCTGGGGCGTGAACGCGGGACCGCTGAAAACGGCATGGTACCGTCGTCAACGCCGGAGAAAAACCCGCCGGGCATTCGCGGTGGTCTCGGCAGCCAGTCGCTCGAGCGAGACGCCCCTCGCAATCGCCAGGCACCGGGCCGTGTGGACGACGTGCGCAGGCTCGTTCCGCCGGCCGCGGAGCGGTTCCGGGGAAAGGAACGGACTGTCGGTTTCGATCAGCATGCGATCGGCCGGCACGACCGCAGCCACCTCCCGAAGGCTGGCGGCAGAACGGAAGGTCACCATACCGGCGAAGCCGAGGTAGCAGCCCAGCGACACGGCCTCCGCAGCCTCTGCTTCGGTGCCGGTAAACGCGTGCAGTACCGCGGTCAGTGGCCCCCGGGCCAGTGCCTCCCGCACGGTATCGATGGTATCGCGAATGCTGTCGCGGGTATGCACCACCACCGGCAGTCCCAGGCTTTGCCCCAGGCGGATATGGCGGTCGAAAAACTCCCGCTGCAGCTCCCGGGGGGCGGAGTCGCGATACCAGTCGAGCCCGGTTTCACCGATGGCTGCCACCCGGCCCGAGACGACCAGACGGGTAATGCGGTCCCATTCGTCGGGCTCCGCCTCGGCGACGTCGTTCGGGTGGATGCCGGCCGCCGCCACGAGGCCGGATTCGCCGGCCGCCAGTTCCGCCGCCGCCTCGCTGTCGGCCGCCCGAGTGCCGATGACCGCCATGCCGACCAGCCCCGCCGCCCGAGCCCGCGCCAGCACCAGTGGCAGGTCGGCGCCGTATCGCATCGCATCGACATGGCAGTGGCTGTCGAAAAATTCCATGCCCAGGCAGCCCGATCGAGGATGGGGATCAGGATGCGGACTTTGCGATCTGCTCCAGGACGTCGACGTGACCGAGCGACGTGGCCTTGGCTTCACGGGCCATGTCGGCCGCAACGGCGTCGTTGTCGGTCGATGCGATGATCGTATCGATAGCCGCCACCTGGCCCCGCAGCGCGGAGATGACCCGCGGCAGCAGGGACATCATATCGACATCGTGACATCCCGTGAACGTGATCGGATAGGCAGGCGAAGGCGACGCGATGCCGCGTTCCTCCAGTTCCGTAGCCGCCCTTCCCACCAGGCTGCGGTGGTCGCCGACCAGATCAGCGAGAGCGAGTTTGATCGACTCCTTGCCGGGGTAGCTCCAGATTCCGGAGTCGGCAAGATACATCGCCAGCGAAGGTTGGAGCACGTCGAGCAGGCGGCTGAGCGGATCGGCAGATGGCATGGTGAGGGTTCCCGGTCAGGATGCGAAGGCGCCGGCAAGCTGTGCACAGGCATACAGACCCGACCAGAACACGCCCAGCACGACGACCGGCACGACAAGGGCCGTGACGACCGCTCCGGGCAGCGACACCAGCGAAAACTCGCCGCCCACGCGATCGTCCGAAGGTGGGTCGAAGGTCATCACCTTGAGCACCCGCAGGTAGTAGAAAAGGCTGATCACGGTGTTGAGTCCGCCCACCACGAGCAGCACCAGCATCAGCGGCCGCTCGGCGCCGGCTGCAACCGCCTGGACGAGCGAGGAAAACACCAGGAACTTGGCCACGAAGCCCGCCAGCGGCGGCAGACCGATCAGGCTCACGAGCACGACGGCCGTGGCCACGACCAAGCCGGGGCTCGACCGCACCAGCCCGGCGTACGACTCGATCTCCTCGCTGCGGAGTTTGTTCCGCAGCAGCGCCACGATGGCGAAGGCTCCGAGATTCATGAAGAGGTAGGTCGCAAGGTAGAAGGCGACCGCACTGACCGCGTCACGTGCCCCGGCCGGATCGACGCCCACGAGGGCCAGCGCCGCGGCGACGGCCATCATCAGGTAGCCGGCGTGGGCGATCGTCGAGTAGGCGAGCAGCCGCTTCATGTTGGTCTGTCCGTAGGCTGCGAGGTTGCCGAGCGTGCAGGTGACGGCTGCCATCAAGCCGACGAGATACACCATGAAGTGACGCGTCGACGCCAAGGCGCCCAGCCCGGCCAGATTCGCGACCACCGCGCCACCCTCCGTCTGCGAGACTCCCAGCCCGAAGCAGACCCGTAGCAATAGGGCAACGGCGGCAGCCTTGCTGGCGACCGACAGGAAGCCGCCGATTTCGGCCGCCGCGCCCTCGAACACGTCGGGACACCAAAAGTGAAACGGCACGGCCGACAGCTTGAACGCCAGGCCGACCGCCACCATGAGGCCGCCGAGCGCGAGCACCATCACGCTGCCGCTCGCCGCCCCCGCGTCCACGACGCGGCCGATCTCGGTTGCCATGCTCGGCATGTGGCAGGTTCCCAACAGGCCACCCAGCAGGCTGATCCCGTAGAGCATGATGCCCGCGGCGCCCGCCCCATACACGGCGTACTTGAGGGCAGCTTCGGAGCTGGCCTTGCGGCCTTTGAGCAGGCCCGCCAACGCGTAGGAGGGCACGCTCGCCATCTCCACCGCCATGAACACCATCAGCAGGTGGTTGGCCGACGCCATCAGGCACATGCCGAGCGTCGCGCCGAGCACGAGCGTGTAGAAGTCGGCGCCGTCCTCGTGATCGGGGATGCCAGAAACCTTCGTGAATGGAATGTAGATCGCCAAGAACCCCATCAGCAGAAATCGCACGTAGGCGGTGAGCGAGTCGAACACGAGCAGGCCGCCGAAAAGCTCCTGACGCACGATTCCCGCTCCTGCCGCGCCGCCGACCGACGCCCCGCCGACGGGGATGCCGCGCAGATCGGTCCAGGCATACCAGAGGGCGAACGCCACGCCGCCGAGCGCCACGAGCCCGGCATCGAGCCGACGGAGCACCGGCAGCATCCTGCACAAAAGCACGAGCACGATCGTCGCTGCCAGGCAGAGCTCGGTGCGGAACAGCGGCAGCGACACCGCGAGCGTGTCATTGAGCGAGCCTGTGATGAGCGAACCAAGGTTCACGGTCTGGTTTCCTTTGCTGTCGAGACGCGTTTAACGAGCCGCCTGCCCGGCCGTATCCGCTTGAACCGCGGCCACCGCCCGCGCCGCGGGTGCATCGTGCACGCGACGGGTCCAGTCGGCCAGCGTCTCCACCTGTCGATTGACGGTCGGCGTGACGTAGTTGAAGAGCAGCTGCGGCGCGACGCCGAACAGGATCGCGAAGAACACCAGCGGGGTGGCGATCGCCAACTCACGCGGCGTGATGGGTGTCAGGTGATCGCCGTGCGGGCCTTTGTATTCCGCACCGAGATACACCCGCTGGATCGCCCAGAGGATGTAGGCCGCCGTCAGGATGACGGTGAAGGCCGAGACGACCGCCAACACCCGGCTGTAGTTCCAACTGGACAGCGTGACCAGCACTTCCCCGATGAAGCCGCACAATCCCGGCAGGCCGAGACCCGCGAAGAAGACGGCGATGGCGAGCCCGCTGTACACCGGCATCCGGCTGAAGATTCCGCCGAACTCCTCGAGGTTGCGGTGGTGCACCCGGTCGTACAGAACGCCCACCATGAAAAACATGCCGGCCGAGCTGATCCCGTGGGCGAGCATCTGGAACATGGCGCCGTTCACGCCCTGAGCCCAGGCATCCCAGCGATACTCGTGGCCGGCGACGGCGCTCCATACGCCCAGTCCGAGCATCACGTAGCCCATGTGACTGACGGAGCTGTAGGCCACCATGCGCTTGAAGTCTTTTTGGGCGAGCGCCGCAAACGCACCATAGACCATCGACACCACGCCCAGACCGCAGACGAGCCACGCCAGCGACAGTCCGGCCCCGGGGCAGATTGGGTAGCAGATCCGCAGGATGCCGTAGCCGCCGAGTTTGAGCAGCACGCCGGCGAGGATCATCGAGATCGGCGTGGGAGCCTCGACGTGCGCATCAGGCAGCCATGTGTGCACGGGCACGACGGGCACCTTGATCACGAAGCCGATGAGCAGGAGCAGGAAGGCCCACGTCTCGAGGCTCATACCCCACACCTGCGCCGCGGCAAAGGGGGAGTTGGGCAGCTGGCCGATCTGGGCCAGGGCCAGAATGTTGAAGCTGTGGAGGGGACGGTCGGCCGAGCGGATCGCATCGAGCGCCGCAGAACGGGCAACACCGTCGAGCGATGGGCTTACCACGTGTGCGGCGACGAGTTGCTCGTCCGAGAGCAGCCGCAGGTCGCTGGTGAAATAGAGCATGAGGATCGCCAGCAACATGAGCACGCTGCCGAGCAGCGTGTAGAGAAAGAACTTGATCGCGGCGTACTCGCGTCGCGGGCCGCCCCAGATGCCGATCAGAAAATACATCGGCAGCAGCATCACCTCCCAGAACACGTAGAACAGGAAGAAGTCGAGCGACACGAACACCCCCAGCATGCCCGTCACGAGCAGCAGGAAGAGCACGTGGTAGGCCTTGACGTGTTTCGAGATCGGCCAGCTGGCCGCGGCAGCCAGCATCGACAGGAACGTGGTGAGCACCACCAGAGGCAGGCTGATACCGTCGACTCCAAGCAGATATTCGATGCCGAACGACTCGATCCAGGGCAGTTTCACGACGGCCTGCATCGACGGATCGCCCACCCTGAACTGCGCCGGGCCAGGGGTCCCGAACAGCGACGGCACGGCCATCCACAGGGAGAGCACGAACACCACCGCCGTGGTGATCAGCGTGGTCCAACGGATGACATCCTCCCGGGCCTTCGGCACGATCGGCAGCGACAAGAAAGCCGCCACCAACGCGGGCAAAAAGACGATGGTCGTCAGGGGCCAGAGGGCAGGCTGGGCAAGCGTATCGATGGGAGACATTGAAAAATCCGTCGGGGAGTCTGGGATGCTGGTCGGTTCGGGCGAATGGGAGGGGCAGAGATCTGCGCTGGAATCCAAGGGTCAATGACACGGAGACACTGTCAGTTGGCAAGCGCCGCCCGGAAGAGCATGCTGGCCAGTACGAACAGAGCCACCGTACCGACAACGATGAACATGACGTATTGACGAAGCCGGCCGGTCTGCAGCTTCTTGAGCTCGAGACCGAGATTCCAGGTGGCGGACGCCGTGGCGTTGACGAGTCCGTCGACGACGGTGCGGTCGATCCAGGCATCCAGGCCGGCCAACTGCCGGGCAGACCAGGCGACGCCGTCGATGAAGCGGTCGATCACGCCGCGGTCGGTGCCGCTCGCGAGGCTGGCGATGGCAAACGCCGGGCGCACGAAGATGGCATGGTAGAGTTCGTCGAAATACCAACGACCGGCCAGAAACGCATAGACGGGCCGAACCATGGCGGCGACGGCCTCCGGCGAGACGACCCGCCAGAGATACATGGCCGCTGCCAGCAGGACGCCGGCCGCTGCGGTGGCGAACGCGGTCAGCGTGGCCGTGACGTGAATGGCTCCCACGTGGCTTTCGTGCTCAGCCGGCACGGTCAGGGTGCCGAACAGAAACCCGCCCGTGGTGGTGGCATCGGTTCCCGCCGGCCGGGCCTGCTCCAGCAGATTGGCCAGCCCGAAGCCTCCGGGGAGCGTCCACCCCGCGACGATCGCCAACACCGACAGGACCACGAGGGGCGCCACCATCACGTTGGGCGACTCGTGGGCGTGATCGGCAATGTGGTGATCCCGAGCGGCACCCGCAAAGGTCATGAACCAGAGGCGAAACATGTAGAACGCCGTGAGGAAGGCGCCACCGGCCACGGCGTAGAACAGAATCGACCAGGCGGGATTGGCCTGCGAGTAGGAGAGCGACTGCGCGAGGATCGCGTCCTTGGAGTAGTACCCCGAGAAGCCGATCACGAAGGGGATACCGGCGCCGATGATCGCAAGGCACCCCACCAGCATGGTGCCGGCAGTCCACGGCATCACCTTGGCAAGCCCGCCCATCTTTCGCATGTCGTTGGTGTGGCACGCATGGATCACGGAGCCCGAGCAGAGGAAGAGCAGGCTCTTGAAGAACGCGTGTGTGACGAGGTGGAACAGCCCGGCCGACCAGCCGCCGACCCCCAGCGCCAGCATCATGTACCCCAGTTGACTGACGGTGGAATACGCGAGCACCCGCTTGATGTCGTTGGCGACCAACGCGATCGTCGCGGCAATGAACAGGGTGATGCCCCCGACGATGGCAATCACGAGCAGGACGTCGGGCGTGAGCACCGGGTAGAACCGGCCCACGAGATAGACCCCCGCCGCCACCATCGTGGCGGAGTGCACGAGCGCCGAGACGGGCGTCGGGCCTTCCATCGCGTCGGGCAACCAGACGAAGAGCGGAAACTGGGCACTCTTGCCGACGCAGCCACAGAAGATGCCGACCCCGGCGATGAAGAGCAGCCAACGGCCGATGCCCTGCGACCGCCAGCCGTCGATCCGGCCGGCAATCTCGGCGGCGCCGTCGCGAGGGCGATCGGCATGCTCGGCGGCAATGCGGCCAACCTCCTCCGCATTGGCGAACGCGACCATGCCGTCGGGCACCTGCAGGGCGTGTCCGTTCGCAGCGGGCCGCACCTGGCTGAAGAGCCCCGGCCGCGTGACCACTTGGCCGTCCGCTCCCGCAACGTTCGAATCGGCGAAGTGCAGGGTTCCGAGCGCACCCCAGAGGGCCATCAGCCCGATCAACATGCCGAAGTCGCCGACGCGATTGACGATGAACGCCTTGTTGGCCGCCGTGGACGCACTCTTCCGCTCGAAATAGAAGCCGATCAGAAACCAGGAACAGATGCCGACCAGTTCCCAAAAGATGAAGACCATCGCGAGATTGCCGGCGATCAGGATCCCGAGCATCGAGAAGCAGAACAGCGACAAGGCCTGAAAAAACCGCGGGAACCGGCCGGGGCGATGCAGGTGACCGCCTCCGGCCAGATGCACCTCGTGGTCGGTGACATCATGGAGTTCGTCGTGCATGTAGCCGGAGGCATAGACATGGATGCAGGTGGCGATGAACGTCACCACCACGAACATCAGCACGGTGAGGGCATCGATGTACCAGCCGATCGAGAGCCGGAGACTCCCGCCCTCGTAGAGCGTGTACCAATCGCCCGCATACGCGGCAGGCAGCCGGACGGCGTGGCCGTCCCCATGCCCGGCATGCCCGTCATGCCCGGCGTGCGAGTCGTGCGCGGCGTGGGCATCGCCCGCATGGGCGTCGGCATGACCGGCGGCTGGCGTGTCGGCATGCGATTCATGCGACACGGCCACCACCGGGTGCGCCGACAGCCACGTGCCGAACGCCGCGAGCGAGAGCACAAGCGACGTGACGATCGCGGCAGTGGCCACCCAGGCCGCATTCCTGCCGTGGTGGCCCATGCGCGGACCGAAAAACAGGATCGCCACGAACGAAACCAGCGGCGTGAGCCAGGCGAGGCCAAGCAGCGTCGGAAGTTGAGAGGCAGGATCCATGGTCGAGTGCCGCGGTGGCGGTTCAGCCCTTGAGGTCTTCGGCCCGGTCGATGTCGACAGTGGCGTGGTTGTTGTAGAAATTCAGAGTGATCGCCAGAGCCACGGCCGCCTCCGCGGCCGCGAGCAGGATCACGAACAGCGCGATCACCTGGCCGTCCAAGCCGAGCGACGCGGCTCCTTCACCCCGGAGATAGGGTGATGAAAATGCCACGAAATTCACGTTGGCACCGTTGAGCACCAATTCGATCCCCATGAGCACGCCCAACGCATTGCGTTTCAGGGCCATGCAGACCACGCCGGCGGTAAACAAGATCGCTCCGACGACGAGGTAGTGCGCCACGCCCACAGGCGCGTCGAGCACACCGCCGAAGAGCGGCGTCGCCAACGTCGACAGGGGAAACTGGAAACCATTCATCGACGACCTCCAGGCACGAGCGCCGAAGCTGAAGCCCGCGCCGCCTCACGGGCAGCCACGACCGGCCCCACCGACGAGGCGGCCACGTCGATCGCGCGAGGCGTCCGCCGCCGCTTGGCCCGGGCTAGATACGCCGCACCGACGAGCACTACGAGCAGATGCACCGAAACGATTTCGAAGGGCAGCAGGTAGCCGCTGCGAACGGCCGCCGGTGGTGATCCTGCGGCAGGCGAGTCGACACGCACGCCCAGCAACGCCATGCCGATCGGCGTGGCCGCGGGCGCCGCTGCAGCGGCGACGGCAGGCCGTCGCCATGGCTCCACGCGAAATGCGGCCTGCAACAGCACGGCCAGGAGGGCCGCACCGACCATGCCGGCCAGAACCTTCTCGCCCGACGAGGTTTTGATGGCGACGAACGGTGCCTGGGCCGTCAACATCACGCCGAAGACCAGCAGCACGAGCGTGCCGCCCACGTAGATCATGAGTTGCATCGCCCCCACGAACTCGGCCCCCGCCAGAAAGAACAAGCCGGCCGTGGCGGCCAACGAGAGCACGAGATAGAAGGCCATCCGCACGACGTTGTCGGCCAGCACGACGGCTACCGCGCAGGCACAGGCCACGGCGGCAAACAGCAGGAACATGACCGAGTGCCAGTTGACGGCAGCAATCGGCCCGACGGTAGCGAGCAGGGCCGGCATCATGGCACCACCTTCACGACGTTCTGTGATTCGATGCGATCCTCGGGCCCGACACCCCACGGCGGCTCGACATCCCAATCAGCCACAGGCTTCACGTCCACGAGCCCGCCGCCCTTGGAAAGCCCGCCCGGCCCCTCGAGCCAGCCTTCGCGAATCTCGCCTGCAGGACGGGAAAGGCCCCGAACCACGCCACCTGGAAAGGCCAACTGCCAGAGCATGGCGCCCGCGAACATCGCGGCCGCGATCGGCGTGCAGTATTTGAGGCAGGTCGTCATCACCTGGTCGATGCGAAGGCGGGGAAGCGTCCACCGCACCCACATCATCAAGAGCACTCCCAGAGTGGCTTTGAGGAGGAGATTGCCACAGCCGAGCAACCGCACGAAATAATTCGCGGTGTCGCCCGTCCCCTCGCTCAAACCCAAGAGAGTGGCCACGGGAATCGGGCCGTTCCAGCCACCCATGAAGAGCACCGCGGCCAGAGCGCTCACGAGAAACATGGAGCCGTATTCGGCCATGAAGAAGAAACTCCAGCGCAGGCCGGAATACTCGGTGTGGAACCCGGCCACGAGCTCGCTCTCGGCCTCGGCCAGATCGAACGGGGCGCGGTTCACGCTCGCCACGGCACAGGTCACGTACACCCAGAAAATGACGAACGTGAACGGGTCGTGAAAGAGATACCAGCTCGTCAACCAACCCGCCTGCTTTTCGGCGATCGTCACCAGATCCATGCTCCCCGCGAGCATCACGGGCACGACCACGCACATACCGAGCGGCACCTCGTAGCTCACGACCTGAGCCGCCTCCCGCATTGCTCCGAACAGCGACCACTTCGAAGCCGACGCATACCCGGCGAGGATGACGCCGAACACCTCGAGCCCGAGCACGGCGACCACGAAGAACACCCCCACGTTCAGCCGCTGGCCCACGAAATCGAACGCGAAGGGCAGGGCGATAAACGCACAAAAAGACGCGCAGAAACTGATGTAGGGAGCGAGCCGAAAGAGCAGGCCATCGGCCCCTTCCGGCATCAGGTCTTCCTTGGCCAGGAGTTTGATGCCGTCCGCCAGGGACTGCAGCCAGCCGAATCGGCCGCCGGTCCGCGTCGGACCGAGGCGGTCCTGAATGCGTGCGGCGATCTTCCGTTCCGCCCAGATGAAGACGAGTGCCCCACCCGCGATGACGTTGAGAATCAGCGCGGCAGCGACGAAGGCCGTGATCGTCCAAGCCAGCCAGTCAGGCAGGCCAACCGTATTGATCAGAAAATCAGCCATCGGAAATGGGTTTCAGGCTGGGTTTCAGGGAGGGCAACAATGCTGCGAAAGACGGTAATTCCCGAACGGAAACCGACTTCGTGAAAAATCGCACGAAGTTTGCACCAAGTCGGGCCAATCCACAAGTGCCAGGAAGAAAAACCGGATGAAAACTCCCGGGAAGCTTGGGAACCTGTGCGGCGGGAAACGGTCGATTCACCGGAGCGCCGCGGCGGTCACTGGAAGAGCCGAAATCGGCCGCAGTCGAGCCGTTCCAGGGTTTTCAACTCGATCCAGCTACCGGTCGATCTCGCCCATCACGATGTCGAGGCTGCCCACGATGGCTGGCACGTCGGCGATCAGGCAGCCACGGCAGAGTTCGTGTGTCACGGCGAGGTTCGAGAAGGAACTCGACCGGGCCCGCACCCGCCACGGGATCGCCGAGCCGTCGCTGACCACGTAGAAACCCATCTGCCCCTTCGGGCACTCCGTCTCCAGGTAGGCGTCGCCGGCCGGGATCTTCTCGGCGAGTTTGAGCGGCTCTCCGAGCGGCCCCTTGCAGGCCGAATAGCGATCGATCGCCTGCCGCACGAGATCCATCGACTGCACCACTTCCAGCATGCGAACGAAAAAACGGTGCCAGCAATCGCCGAGCACGGCATCGGCCGGCACCGGCGGATACTCATGGTCCCGCGGATAGTGGCCGTTTTTCATCACCGCGACCTCGAACGCATAGCCGTCGTACATCGCCGTGTAGATGCTTTCGCCGTCCCGCCGCATGTCCTGATCGACGCCGCTCCCGCGCAACACCGGGCCGGAACAGCCGTACTCGATGGCCATGGCCGGCGACAGCAGTCCGATGCCGGCCGTGCGTTTCACGAAGATCGCGTTGGTGGTGAGCAGCGAGTGGTATTCCTGGATGACCGGCTCGAACTGATCGAGGAACTCCTCGCACTTTCGCAGCCAGCCGGGGGGCAGATCCGCCGTCAACCCACCCACGGTGATGTAGCTGTAGGTGAGCCTCGCACCACAGGCCTCTTCGAAGAGATCGAGGATTTTTTCCCGCTCGCGAAAGGCGTAGAGAAACGGACTAAAGGTGCCCAGATCGAGGCCGTAGGCGCCCATGCCGACGAGATGGCTGGCAATCCGTCCCAATTCGGCGATCAGGACACGGAGATGCCTCGCCCGCTCGCTCACCTGATACTGCATGAGCTTCTCGACGGTCAGTGACCAGCCGAGATTCATGTTCATGGCGGCGAGGTAGTCCATCCGGTCGGTGTATGGAATCCATTGCCTGGCCGTCAGGTTTTCACCGATCTTTTCGGCACACCGGTGGAGATAGCCGATGTGCGGCTCTACTTCGGACACGATCTCGCCGTCGGTTCGCAGCACGAGCCGCAGCACGCCGTGCGTGCTTGGATGCTGCGGCCCCATGTTGACGAGCATCTCGTCGGTACGGACGTCGAATTCGATGATCCGCGGATCGTCGTCGATGAGTGGTGCCATGGTGGTGTGTTCGTCCTTTGGAAACCGGGTGCCGGTCTGAGCATCCCGTGATCGGCCTGGCCTAGCGACCGCGGATGCCGTGATACTCGAGTGGTTGCTGGTAGTCCTTCCGAAGCGGATGGCCTTCCCAATCCTCCGGGCAGAGGATCCTGCGCAGGTCGGGATGGCCCGTGAACCAGACGCCCGACAGATCATAGACCTCCCGCTCGTGCCAGTTGGCGCCCCGCCACACGCCCGACACGCTGTCCACCTCGGGCAGTTGCCCCGCCACGTCACCCTTCCAGCGCGGCAACTTCACCTTCAGCACGAGGCTGACCCGCGCGGATGTGCTCCAGAGGTGATAGACCAATTCTGTGTGGGGCTGCCACGTCGCCTTGGCAGCCTTCTTGGCATCGGGCTCGAACCAGTCGACGGCCGTGATGCACTCGAGTGCGTCAAAACGCACGTCGCTCTTCTCCCGCAGCCAGCGGCACGCCTCCGCCAGCCGCTCCGGGGCGACCTCGATCCACGGGTCGAGCGCCTCGAGACGGTTGCCGGTGACGGCTCCGGGCACCGCCCGCTCCAACTGTTCCAGGAATCCGGGACCTCTCATGGCAGACCTTCGCTCAATGCATTCGGGTGTGAATCGATATCAGCGGAGCAACGAAAAAAGCACGACAAAACCGATGCGCATCGTCCGGAAAAATACCCGGTGCCTCAGCCCGGGGTGGTTCGACCGCCAGCCCCGGCACTTTGCCCAGAACCCTGCCCGGCGGCAACCTGCGAGGAGACGGCGCGGACCCAGTCCAGATCTCCGCGGTGCCAGACATACGCAAAGCCGACCAAGAGCACGGCGAAAAATGCCGCCATATCGACGGCCGCCGTGCGGGCCAGGAGCGTTCCGGCATGCGACACGGCCTCCGCTGCCCCCCCGGCCAACCCGGGGAACAGGGGCACTGCGGGATCTTGCACCCCCAGTTCCCGCATCAGGCCCACCGCTGCAGGCGTCAGCGATTGGCCGTCGGCCTGCACGGTCGCCAGCGCCGGGTCAGACAGCTGAACGGCCTTGCCGAAGACGGTCGCCCAGGGGAAAAACAGGGCGACCTCCACGTCGAAGATGATGAACAGCAACGCGACCACGTAGAACCGCAGATCGAACTGCACGAAGCTCGATCCGATCGTCGGCTCGCCACACTCATACACCTCCAGCTTTTCGGTGTTTGGAGCCCGCGGCCGCACCAACCATCCCACGAGCAGGTTGACGCAGAGAAACGCGGCCCCCAGGGCGACGAACAGGGCAACGTATCCGGCGATCAGTACAGGATGCATCAGAACTCAGGGGGCTGGAAGGGAGGGGCTGGGAGTCGGGCTGTTGGTCGGCTCGGGCCGGGCTCGTCGCCTACTGGTTGGGACCGCCGTGCACCGGATCGACGATCACCTTTGCCGCGGCGACGGCCGTGGGGTTGAGGGTGGAGCGTCCCCATGCCACATCGACCGGCAGACGGGCAAAATCGACGATCGTGCCATCCCGGCTGTAGCAACTCAGATCGAGCGTTGACCCCATGAAAATGCAGTCAACGGGACATGGCTCCACGCACAACGCACAGAACATGCACTTCGAGTAATCGATGGCGAAGCCGCTCACCCGGAACCCCTTGCCCCCGCTCACCCGTTCCTTGCCGATGTAGATGCAATCGACGGGACAGGCCTTGGAACACTGGTCGCAGGCGATGCAGGTCGTGAGATCGTAGCGATGGAACCCGCGGTAGCGGGCCGCGACGGGAGCAGGCAGCTCCGGATACTCGAAGTGTTCGGTGAACGTGCGACGGTTTTGGTCATAGGTGCTGCCGAAGACCCGCAGGGTCACCAGCATGCCGTCGACCACGGTTCTCACTGCGGTGAACAGATTCCGAAACCACTCTCTCATGACACGTCCAATCGAAGGTGCAGTCGAACCGCGACAAGGCTCCCGTCGAGGCAGCCGGGAGGAGCACCGACCGACAAACCATCGACGCAGACGACACGGGCAGAGTATAGAGACCACCCTCGCACCAACAAGCGGCGGTCATGTTTTCAGCAGCGAAGCGAACATTCCCAGCCAGCGGAGCGTGGCCCGGAGCCAGCGGTAATCGCCCCGGTTACCGGCTCGTTCAGAGACACCGTTCGAGGCCGCCACCCCGAACCGGCCAGCGATCCGAAGGCCCCGGCGGGCCGCGATCCAGGTGTCCTCGGGCACAGCCGCCCCGCTTAAAAGAGGGGGAAGCCCCGCAAAAATCGCCCTGTCCCCCGTGCAATGCCCTCTTTCGCCGCTTTCCTTGCGATAGGAATTGCTTGACCAGCCGGCAAAACCCTCTACTATTAGCTGGATAGGAGATCGCCCACTTTGCCCGATTTCGCCAGTGCGCGAATCGGAGTGCTGACAGGCGGGCTCGTCTGGACGGCCAAGGAAGGTTTCAATGCTGGTCTTGTCGCGGAAAAAAGACGAAAGCATCGTCATCAACAACGACATCACGATCGTGGTGGTCGAAATCCGTGGCGACAAGGTCCGTCTTGGGGTCGAGGCACCGAAGGAGGTGCCCGTACACCGCCAGGAAGTGTTCGAGGCCATCGCCCGCGGCGAATCGGTCGTCGAATCGGTCGAAGCCGACTCTCGGAAGGCCGAACGCTCGTCGGAAGATCCCGCCGGTGGCGAGCAACCACGCACCGCCTGAGGCGTGCGATGCTTCTGGGCGTGCGATGTGCTGGTAGCTTCCGTGCCATCCGCTCGCACGACCGACGGGAAATGAGCCGGTCGCCTGCCTGTCTCGACGAGAGGCTATGCGAACGGACGGTTGAAGGTATGATTTGCAGACGTGCGGCCCTGTCGTCTAGGGGCCTAGGACACTGGCCTTTCACGCCGGTAACACGGGTTCGAATCCCGTCAGGGTCATTTTCTCACCATCATTCCGCACGCTGCCTCGAGTTCCTCCCGCCGTTCTCTGCTTCAGCCTCCTCTCATGGCCGACTCCTACGATGCCGTCCTGCTGGTTTCGTTCGGCGGTCCCGACGGCCCGGACGATGTGATGCCGTTCCTGGAAAACGTGCTCCGCGGCCGGAATGTGCCTCGGGAGAGAATGCTGGAGGTGGCTGAGCACTACCACCACTTCGGTGGCACGAGTCCGATCAACGAACAAAACCGTGCACTCATCGCCGCCCTGCGGGCGGAACTCGAATGCCGCGGACCGCACCTGCCCGTCTATTGGGGCAATCGCAACTGGCATCCACTGCTCACCGACACGATCCGGGAGATGGCCGACGCCGGAGTGAAGCGGGCCATCGCCTTCGTCACGAGCGCCTACAGCAGCTATTCCGGCTGTCGCCAATACCGCGAAAACATCGCGGCCGCCTGCGCGGCAGTGGGCGAGCGGGCACCGCAGATCGACAAGATTCGCGTGTTCTTCAACCACCCTGGCTTCGTCGGACCGATGGCGGCCAATCTCTCGCGGGCGCTCGAACGGTTTCCGGACACTGTCCGCGCCACGGTCCCCGTCCTGTTCACGGCGCACAGTATCCCCACGTCGATGGCGGATGGATGCCGGTATGCCGCGCAGTTGACAGAGGCCTGCCGTCTCGTCGCGGAGCAGGCAGCCGTCATCGACTGGAAACTCGTCTACCAGAGCAGAAGCGGCCCGCCGACCCAGCCGTGGCTGGAGCCTGACATCTGCGACGCCGTCCGAGAACTCCATGCCCAAGGTGGCCGCCACCTGGTCATCGCGCCGATCGGTTTCATCTCCGATCACATGGAGGTGCTGTACGACCTCGACACCGAGGCCGCCGACCTCTGCCGGGAACTGGGCATAGAAATGGTCCGTGCGGCAACCGTCGGCACCGACCCGGCCTTCGTCGGCATGGTTCGCGACCTGATTGCCGAACGCAACGGCACGCTGAGTGATCGCGCGGCGATCGGCAGACTGCCGGCCAGCCACGACGTCTGCCCTCTCGACTGCTGCCCCGCACCGGCGGGCCGGCCCGTCGGACGGCCCGCATGAACCGGATGCCTCCCCAGGCTGCCGCGACGGGGCCGTGGGAATGCGTTTCGCTCGTCCACGGCTTTCTGGCCAATCCGCTCATGCTGGCCCCGCTGGGACATCGCTTGGACCGCCTCGGCTACCTCGCCAAACCGTGGGGCTACTGGAACATGCGTCGCTCGATCCTCGAGCATGCGGAGGCGTTCCGCCATGAGTTGGCCCGCCTCGACGCCGACCGGGCCGTGGGCACGATCCACCTCGTCACCCACAGCATGGGAGGGATCGTCGCCCGCGCGACTCTCGAGCGGTTTCGACCTCGAAAACTGGGAAGGTTCGTGATGCTGGCTCCCCCGAACCGAGGCTCCTTCGTGGCGAATGCCGCGGTCGGCGTTCTCGGCGGATTGCTCAAACCGGTGGCGGAACTGACCACGGCCCCCGACAGCCTGGTCAATTCGCTCGGCATGCCGATGGGCGTCGACGTTGGCGTGATCGCAGCCTCACGGGATGCCCTGGTTGCCGAGGAGAGCACGCGGCCCGACGTACCCCATGCCCACGTCACACTGCCGTGCCTCCACTCGAGCCTGCTGTTTCGCCGCGACGCCGCCGATCTCATTGCGACGTTCCTCGCCACTGGCGATTTTTCTCGGGGAGCAACCACGGCTGAGACCGATCGCTCCGGGGAACCCGTGCCATGAATACCTCCCCCCGTCCCGTGGCAGGCTCGGGCGTTGAAGTTGGTCCGCTGGGCCTGGGCTGCTGGCCACTGGCCGGCATGACCCGCTCAGGCATCACTCCGGCTGCGGCCGCGGCCACGGTGGCTGCGGCACTCGACGACGGCATCGTGCACCTTGATACGGCCTACTGCTATGGCGAGGCGGGAGAGAGCGAGCGGGCGATCGCCACCGCACTGGGTGGCCGTCGGCGTGAAGCAGCTGTGATCGCCAGCAAGTGCGGCATCCACTGGGAGCCAGGCAGGAAGCAGTGCGTGGACGGCCGGCCGGAAAGGATCCGCGACGAGGTCGAGGAGAGCCTCGCCCGACTGGGCACCGATCATGTCGACCTGCTCTACCTGCACGCGCCCGATCCGGCGATTCCCATCGAGGAATCGGCTGGGGAACTGGCGAAGCTGCTCTCCGCCGGCAAGGCCCGCGCCGTGGGCGTGTCCAACGTGACGCTCGCCCAGTTGGAGAGATTCGCCGCCGCCTGCCCGCTCTCCGCCTGCCAGATGCACTACAACGTGCTCCAGCGGGAAATCGAGGCGGAGATTCTGCCGTGGTGCCGCGACCATGGCGTGGCGATGTTCGTCTACTGGCCGCTGATGAAGGGGCTGCTGGCGGGCGGTATGACCCGTGATCTGGTGTTTCCGACGACGGACAGCCGGCACAAATACCCGATGTTCAACGGGCAGGAATTCCAGCGAAACCTCGACTTCGTGGACGCCCTCCGGCCAGTGGCGAACCGGCTCGGTTGTGCATTCCCTGACCTGGTGCTGGCCTGGACCGCCGAGCAGCCTGGCATCACCTGCGTGCTCTTCGGAGCCACGTCGGCCGAGCAAGTTCACGTCAATGCGAGGGCGTTGGACTGCAAGCTCGACGACGAAGCCAGGCGGGCGATCGCCGTCGCCATCCGCGACCGCGGCCCGGTCGCGAACCGCCGGGCCGTGTAAAAGAAAACCGGTCCATCCGGGAATTCCCTGGATGCGTGGACGAGGGTGTGGGCTCACGCGGCGCCGACGGGCTCCGGCTGTGCGGCCTTCACGCTCACGTACGACTGTCGCACCTTCAGGCAGGTCTGCCGGAACGGCTCTGGACGACTCACTCCAGACAGACGGAGCGTCTCGATCGGGCCGCGGCGGAACACCAGGTCGCCGCAGTCGTACCACTCCTGCCCCGGTTTCACGATCAGGTCGATGGCGTCGAAGCGATCGAGGTCGACATACTGCTCAACCTTGGGACTGATTCCCCGCTCCGCCGTCACTCGGCGGTTCGTCAGGCGGTAGCGACGAATCGCCCACGGCAGTCGCATCGACAGATACAGCATCATTCCCAGCGGGATGGTCGCCAGCAGCGCCAATCGGCCGACGGACACGGGCCCGAACCCGTCTCGAATCCGATACAACCTGCCCAGCCACTGGCCGAGCGACGTTGCCCCCACCGACGGCCATACCGTCATCACCGTCGCCTCGGAAACTGCCGGCGGAACAACGCCTGCGATGGACTGGAGCATCATGACGACTCACCTGAACGCTGGGACGGGGCTGAGGACTCACTCGAACACGAGCATGGTACCGTGACGCCAAAACCGTAAAAGGGGCCCAAGAACCAAGAATCAAGAACCAAGGATCAACAAGATACAAAAAAAGAAACCCGCTGGGGCTCGGCCGAGCCCCAGCGGGTCCTGTTATTCACTGGATCGTGGCAGTTGCGCCAGAGACCGGGACGAATCCCAGAATCCAGCTATCTCTTTCGGCGGCATCTTCCGCACGAACAAGCACTCCATCAGGCGATGAAGCCTGAAGGCACTTGCGTGACGGAAGCACGATCGTCTCCACAATAAGTTTTGAAGTGTCGCAGGATCTTGCGATCCGCCGACCTTCGTGACTTTTGGACCATGGGATTCCAGGATTCTGAAGCCCGTGCGAACACGAACCAGAAACCGTTCCACCCATGGCTGCTTCAACAGTTCCGTAGAACTGTATCAGCGATATCCTTTAGAAAGGAGGTGATCCAGCCGCAGGTTCCCCTACGGCTACCTTGTTACGACTTAGTCCCAATCGCAGAGTTCATCTTAGGCGCCTGGCTCCTTG
>JBILWX010000033.1:0-31675 GCA_044369655.1 Pirellulales bacterium | reverse complement strand
TGCTGCCAAGGGCACTGCCGGGAATCATGACGGGCCTCGTTCTGGCGATGGCGCGCGGGGCGGGCGAGGTGGCGCCGCTGATGCTCGTGGGCGTGAAAAAGCTGGCGCTCGACCTGCCGATCGACGGCACGTTCCCATTCGTGCACCCGGAGCGGGAGTTCATGCACCTCGCCTACCTCATCTACGACGTTGGCTTCCAGAGCCCCAACAGCCAGGCGGCCAAGCCGATGGTGTTCACCATCACGTTCCTCCTCGTGACGATCATCGCGCTGCTCAACGTGGCGGCGATCTGGATCCGTTCCCGGCTGAAACGCCGATATGTCTCGCAACAGTTCTAGCCGCCTGCAAGCCGCAGGCCTGCCGCGATGAATCCCGATGTGGTACGATTCCCCTGATCGCATCGGGGTCGAGGCCGCTGCTCTCCCAACGCCATGAACATCCAAGTCGAGTCGACACCATCCCGCGCCGCCGCTCAGGACGCGGCCCCCACGGACCGTCTGTTGGCGGTGGCCGCCGGCCGGGACGTGCCCTCCGAACTGCACCCCGAGGTGCGCGAGGAGACGCCCGTCCTGGAGATCGATCGCTTCAACCTCTGGTACGGCGGCAAGCAGGCGTTGCACGGCATCACCATGCCGATCCCGAACAACAAGGTGACGGCCCTCGTCGGCCCCAGCGGCTGCGGGAAGTCGACCCTGCTGCGGAGCGTGAACCGGCTCAACGACCTCGTGCAGAGCGTGCGGATCACCGGCGACATGCGGCTCAATGGCGACTCCATCTACGATCCCCGCATGGACGTGATCGAACTGCGGAAGCGGATGGGGATGGTGTTCCAGAAGCCGAATCCCTTTCCGATGAGCATCTACGAAAACGTCGTCTATGCCCTGCGGATCGACGGTGAGACCAACCGCGGCGTGCTCGACGAGGTCTGCGAGTTGAGCCTGCGGGGCGCGGCCCTCTGGGACGAGGTGAAGGACCGGCTGCACGACAGCGCCATCGGTCTCTCGGGCGGCCAGCAGCAGCGGCTCTGCATCGCACGGGCCATCGCGGCCGAGCCGGAGGTGCTGCTGCTCGACGAGCCCTGCTCGGCGCTCGATCCGATCGCGACCGGCAAGGTCGAGGACCTGATCCAGGAACTGCGAGGGCGGTATTCCGTGCTGATCGTCACGCACAACATGCAGCAGGCCAGCCGCACGAGCGATTACACGGCGTTCATGTACCTCGGCCGCCTGATCGAATACGGTCCCACGTCGGGCATCTTCACCAAGCCGATCCTCCGCGAGACCGAGGCCTACGTCACCGGCCGCTTTGGCTGAGCCTTCGCATGACCTACCACATCGAACGCCAGATCGATCACCTCAAGGAGCGGATTCTCCGCGTGGGCACCCTCGTGGAGGAAGCGATCTCCAAGTCGATCACGGCGCTCATCAATCGTGACACCCAGCTCGCGCAGCGGGTCATGGCAAACGACGAGGAGATCGACCGCATGGAGGTGGAGGTCGAGGAGGAGTGCCTGAAGATCCTCGCCCTCTACCAGCCCGTCGCCGCCGACCTCCGATTCGTGGTGTCGGTGCTGAAGATCAACAACGACCTCGAACGAATGGGCGATCTCGCCCGCAACATCGCGAAGCGGGTCGCCCAGCTGACCGCCGGCGAGCCCTGCCAACTGCCCCCCGAGATCCGCACGATGGCGATGCGGGCGCAGGACATGGTGAAAGAGTGCCTGGATGCCGTGGTGAAGGGGGATCCGCTCCTGGCCAGGCAGGTTCGCGCAGAGGACGACGCCGTCGACGAGGCGCGGCAGAAGATCCGGCGGCGGGTGATCGAGGAGATCAAGGCCAATCCCGACAACGTCGAGAGCCTGCTGCGGATCAATTCCGTCTCCAAGCACATCGAGCGGATCGCCGACATGGCGACGAACATCGCCGAGGACGTCATCTACATGGTGCAGGGCGACATCGTGCGGCACCGGTCGATGGAATGATCGCCGGCCGTTCGGGCTCGGGCGCCGCGGCGCCGGTGCCTGGAGAAGTGCCGCTTCCGCCGCTCCCCGGCGGCGTGGCCCGCTTTCCGCTTTTCCGCCGATCCGGCCCCGTGGTAGCCTTTTCCGCGTTGGAACGCCCCCTCCGTTGCCGGAAACCGCGACCATGTCACCAGTTGCTCCCGTTCGTTCGCAGCCCGTACGCATCGTCCCGTCGATGATGCTCCTGTCGATGGCCTTCTGGGCGGTGGCAGTCGTTCCAGTTGCGTCGGCCCGTGGCGAGGACCCCGTCGCCGTGCTGGTCACGGGGCCGCTGTCGGCCAAGGTCGGTGACCGGGTGGCGTTCGAGGTGGAACTGGTCAACCGCTCCGGCAGGCCGCTGGAAAAGCTGCGTGTCATCGACTACTTCGACAAGGGCTTTCATCACGAGGCATCGGCGAGTCCGATCGAGCAGAAGGGCACCATCGATCTGGCCGCGGGAACGTCGCGGCGGCTGACGCTCGATTTCCTGCTCG
This sequence comes from Pirellulales bacterium, assembly GCA_044369655.1. GTDB lineage: Bacteria > Planctomycetota > Planctomycetia > Pirellulales > UBA1268 > CAMCQY01. The sequence goes on along the minus strand of JBILWX010000033.1, from coordinate 29,182 downwards.
ACGAGCCGGGGCGTCAATGCCATCGGGTCGAGATTCTCGACCAGTCGCACACGTTCGTCGGCGGGGCCACGTCGTGCGTGCAGGTCGCTGCCGCGCCGCTCGCCGCCGCACCCCTTCCCACGTCGGCGCCTGCCGCTGTCGCGGCACCCGCCACCTCCTATCCTCCCACCACCTATCCGGTTGCGCCGACGGTTCCCGCCGTGCCGCCGCCGGCCGTGGCTCCTGCACCGCTGGCCGCTGCTGTGCCCCTGGCTGCTGCGCCGCTGGCTGCCGCACCGCTCGCGTCGCCACCCATGCCGACCACCATGCCGACGACCGTGCCGCCAGTCCCGGCCGCGACCAACAGCCTGCCGGCATCGACGGCCCTTCCCGCCACACCCTCTTTGGAGCTGGATATGGTCGGTCCGGCTGAAACGATGCCCGGGGCCGTCTCGGAATTCGTGGCGACGGTGAGAAATACGGGCAGCGTGCCGTCCGGAGCGACCACGCTCGAATTTGGCTGGGACGACGCGTTCACGCCCCTGGAGGCCTCCGAGGGCTACAAGCTCGCGTCGTCGCGGGTGTCGTGGGATTTGCCCTCGATCGAGCCGGGCGGACAGCTGCGGCGGCAGATCAATCTGCGGGCCCAACCGGCCGGTTCGTCGTCTGCTCACTCGTGCGTGCGCGGCGTGCTCAGTGGCAGCGTGGGCGGGGTGATGGTGGCGGACGAATCGTGCGTGCTCGTTCGATCCAACACGCCGCGGCCCCGCACGCCTCGCGAGGCCGGCCTGCGGCTCACGCTGGCCGACTGCGACGACCCCGTCGTGGTCGGACATGCCACCACGCTCATCTGCACGGTCGTCAACAACGGCACGACGTCGACGGGGCGTCTCGATCTGACCGTCGTGCTGCCGGAGCGGGCGACCCTCGTGGGTGATCCGAGCCCGTCCCGCGTGCGGATCGACGGCTCGAACGTCTCGTTCGACTCCATTGCAAGCATCCCGCCCGGCGGGCAGTCGACCGTCGAGCTGGCCTATCGAATTCCGGGCAGCGGCACCGCGAAGGCCACAGCGATCCTCACCGGAGCCGAACTCGACGGTTCGCTCGATTCGAGCTGCCAGACGACATTCCTGGCCCCGTAGCCTGCACGGCTTCCGTAACCGGCAGGGTCGCGTCCCTGGCTCCTGACAATCGCACGGGTGCGAGCGGGCGATCACACCGGGGGTTTGCTCGTGCCGATGACAGGTGGCGTCAGGAGCCGGAGCCAGCGTGCCTGCGCGGGCCGGTGTCGGCAGGAACCCAGCCATGCTCGTGGTGACCGCAAATTGGGGCGTATCGGACGGCACGCTCTCCGCCGGGCCGCCGCGGCGACTCATCGATCGGTTTCGCGCCGAGGTACGGCGGTCGACCCTGCGCTGCGGCTTTCGCCATGATGGCGGGTATCGCCCCGTTGAGGCTGTCGATGTCGTCTGTGCCGGCGACACCTTCGACTGGCTCACCAGCCGTGAGTGGACGGATGACGCCCGTCCGTGGGACGGCGGCAGGCAGGCCGCGGCAGCCCGGGAACGGGTCGCGGCGAGGGCCGCGCACTGTGGCCGGCGGCTGCTGGCAACGCTCGCCGGGTGGATGCGTCATGGCATCGCGGTGCCGACGGCCGATCGCCGTGGTCGGCCGTCGCCGTCGGCGTCGCGGATCGTGCCGGTGCGGGTGGCCATGTTGACCGGCGATCGCGATCGCTGGCTCGAGCAGGCGGCCTCGCGTTTCGTGGCATCGTCTTCGGGGGTTGTGGTCGGCACCTGCTGGTCGGATGGCGACGTCACCGTCCAGCATGGCGAAGCGCTCGATCCCCTGAGCGGTTCAGGCGGCCGGCAGCCGACGCTGGGCGAGAGTCTCGCCGTCGATCTCATTGCCAGATTCGGTGCGGCGATCCAGGACATCGCCGCACTCCGGCCGTTCGCCGCCGGATTGCTGCGCCGGCTCGCGGGGGGGGCCGTCGTCGATGCTGCGCGGCGGCTCGACGGCTGGCTGGTGGCTCACGAACGGGGGGCGACGCTTCCCGGAGTTGCCCGGCAGGAACTGCTCGACGCCTGGCACCAGGCCGTCGACCGCTGGCACCGCGCCGCGCGGCGGCTGCCGCCCCGCGGTGGGAACGGCGTCGATCTGGTGGGCCGCGTCGCAGAGTGGCTGGAACTCGGCGGCGGCGGGGACGCCGGGGCATGCTGGGAGTGGCAGTGGCCCGCTTGGTATCCGGACCTGCCCGCAGAACTCCGGTCAGGGACCGCCTCCACGGTCGTCATCGGTCATCTTCCGGCGGACAGCTGGCCAGCGGCGGTCGGGCGACGGCAGGTGGTCTGCCTGGGGCCCCGCTCGAGGCAGTCCGCGGATGGTCCCGACGACGATCTCCTCGGCCCGCTGGCGGTTGTCATCCGGCCGCTCCGTGAAGCCCGCTTGATCGAGGGTCTGCCGCTGGGCATTGCTGCGGGCAGGACAGGCGACGACGATGACAGCCGTGAGACCCGCGGCGTCTGGCTCTCGGACGCCTCCTGGATCGGACGCGGCATCGTCGATGCCGCGTGAAATGCCTTCGGAACTGCTCATGACACACCCGGACTGCGCGTCGATCGTCGAAATCCGCACCACCTTCGGCACCCGAGCCGATGCCGAGGCGTGTGCGGCCCGCCTCGTGGGGCAGCGGTTGGCGGCGTGCGTGCAGGTCGAAGGACCGGTGCAGAGCACCTATCGGTGGCAGGCTGGCGTGGAGATGGCGGAGGAATTTCGCTGCACGTGCAAGACGACGCCCGAACGCGCACAGGCCTGTATCACGGCGGTGATCCGCGACCATGCCTACCAGACACCCGAGGTCATCCGTACGGAGGTGACGGCCTCGGCGGCCTATGCCGAGTGGGTGCGGGCGAGCGTGGCGGTCGGCTGACGGAAGCACGTGGAGACGCGCCGATGACGAGTGAGGGAGCAGACGACGACTTCTACGCCTTCGATATCACGCTGCATGGCCGGGCTGCGGCGACGGAGGATGCACCTCGGCCGTCGTCCCATGTCGATCCCCGGGGCACGTGGCCGACGCTGGCGGTGTCGCGCGAACTGCTGACGCAGCCGATGGCGATCGGATTCGACGAGGCACTCGCCCGCTTGGCGGGGCTCGAGCGGATGTATGTCGAGCCCGATGGTTCGTTCGTCTGGGCCAGTCCACGCGAGGGGCGTTGGTGGCAGGTGGACGGTAATGCCTTTGAAAAGGACGGCCGCGTGCTGCTCGCCGACCTCAAAGGCAGCTGCCCCGCGGTGGAATTCGATCGGCTTCTCGGGGCCTTCGGCTGGCCGAGCCAGCCGCTGCTGATGCAACTCGTGCGGGCGGCGGTGTTTCTCGACGAGCCGACGTTCCGCCGCCATGCCCGTGCCCGCTGGATCGCAGGGGATGGCGAGACCTTGCGGCCTCGCTGATGATCCGGTGGCACCGGTTGTGCCGGGGGGGTGATCGCTGGCGGGGTAGGATCCCGGAAGAAAGCCGACAACCATTACGGACGTGGTACGGACGGTCGTGTGGAAGCCTGCCCGCGGGAAGGGGATGCAGATGGTCAGTGCCGACTTGGGCTCGAGTCAGCGTGGTGCCTGGAAGCGGCTCGCCCCCGCTGCCCGTGGTCGCACGGTGCGTGGGACGTTCGTCGTGATGGCGCTCGCCGTGGCGCTCGCCGGCGGGACCGTGGTTGCCGCCGAGTTCGCGGGTGAGGAACCGCTTGCAGTGCGAGACGCCGTCGGTGCCGGCATTCACGCCTACCATGCAGGCGATTTTCACCGCGCCTACGACGACCTCACCAACGCGATCGAAGCCGGTGCGGAGGATCCGCGTGCGTACTATTTCCGCGGGCTCGCGGCCCTCAGGCTCGGCCGGACGAGCGAGGCGGAGGCTGACTTCACCACGGGGGCCGACCGGGAACTGGCGACGGGCGGCATTCGGCGGGTGTCGCTGTCGCTGGAACGGGTCCAGGGACCCGACCGGCTGACGCTCGAGCGCTTCCGATCGCGAGCCCGACTAGGGGCATTGCAGCGGGAACGAGACGCGTTCGGCCGTCGCTATTCCACGATCGAGGACGCCAGCAGCGACGTGCGGCGGCGCCGCCGGCCCGAAGACATCCGACCCGATCTCGTTGCGCCCGGCGGCGCGGCGACCGGCAGCCAGCCGTCCGTCGGGATCGAGGAGGTGCCGGCGCCCGCTGCCAAGCCGGCTTCGCCGGCCATACCGGCACAGAAACCGGCCCAGAAACCGGGCAAGACGTTCGAAGACGATGCCGCCGGCGAAGGGGACGACCCGTTCGCCGATGAGCCCGCCGAACGGTCCGGTGGTTCGGAAGACGAGCAGGCCGAGCGGGACGTTCAGGACGAAGAAATGGACGCAGAGGTGGAAGACACCAAGGCCGAGCGGGACGTTCAAGACGAAGAGATGGATGCTGAGGTGGAAGACACCGCGGCCGAGCGAGACGTTCAAGACGAAGTCGATGCCGCCTCCGGGCAGTAGCCCGCGGCAGATGTGGCATCTGTCACCGAGCCAGCCCGCGGCGTTTTTCCCCGGGCGGCCCCGGGGAACGGTTCAGGATCAACGTTCGCCGCGGACAGTCAACGCGGCAGCGGCCAGCAACGCCCAGCCGACCAGAAAAAGGACGCCGCCGATCGGCACGATGGCGCCCAGGATCTTCACGCCCGACAGGGCCAGTGCCGCCAGGCAACCGCTGAAGATCAACGTCCCCACGAGCAGGCACCAGCCCGCCGCTTTCAGCAGTCTGTGCGTCGTCGGCCCCGCCTGGGGCAATGCAGTCGCCACCGCGATGACAAGCATCGCCAAGGCGTGGTAGAGGCAGTACCGCACGGCCGTTTCCCAGTTGTCGGCCCTGCCGGTCGCGTCGAGGAGGTGTTTGAGACCGTGGGCACCGAACGAGCCCGCCGCCACGCCGAGCCCGCCGAGGAGTGCGCCCGCAAGCAGAAATACCTTCACCATGCGGACAACGCTCCGTGCGAGGCGGGGGAGATCAGGTGAACACGGTCGGGCGAGCAGTTTCGACTCCTCGTCCGCATCCCATTCAAGGCCTGTTGGCGCCGAGGAGTTTGTCCTCCTCTTCCTCCTGGATGATGATCCGCGGCGTCACCATCAGCATGAGGCTGTCGGTGGTGCGGCCCATACCCACGTTCTTGAAGAGGCGATTGATGTAGGGGATCTTCGAGAGGATCGGCACGCCGAACTCGTTGCGTCCCTCGCGAAGCCGCTTGATGCCGCCGAGCAGCACCGTTCCGCCGTCGGGAACGCTCACGGTCGTGGTCACCGTCGTGAAGATGAATTCCGGCAACTGGATGGTCGTGCCGCGAGAGAAGACCTCCTCCTCACGGTCCGCCTTGGCCTGCGTTTCCACGCCGGCTTGGAGAGCCGCGCCCGCGTTGGCGTCACCGCTAAGCCCCGTTTTTTCGTCGCTGCTCTTGGACTTCGTGGACCGCGTTCCCTCGAACTGGAACTGTTCGACCTTGCCGATCTGCGAAAAGAACGGCACGAGCGTCAGCCGGACGAAACGGCGGTCGCTCGAGACGACTGCCTGCACGTTGATGGCCGTGCCCTCGGAGAGCACCGTGATCACCGGTTGCTGGGCCGCGGCAAAGTCGCCCACGACCGGCACGACGCTCGTCACGAACGGCCGCTGCGTGGAGTCGGAAATGAAGGCGTTCTGCCCGTTGAAGAGGGTGACTTTCGGCGCCTGCATGACGTTGGAGCGAGTGTTGCCCTGCGCCGCCTGAATCAGGAAAAAGGCTTCGATGTCGCTGAGAATCGCGAAGCCGAAGTTGGCGGCCGACGTTCCCGGGTCGGGCAGGCCGGGCAACGACGGCACCGTGGCGCTGCCGAAGCTGTTTTGGCGGAACGGGATCGAAAAGTTGCTGCGACCCGCCTGCTGGCCGGCGAGGCCGCCGGCGCCACCAACGCCGCCAACGCCACCAACGCCACCAACGCCACCGCGGCCACCGCCAACGCCGCCGGCACCGCCAACGCCACCGCGGCCACCGCCGATACCTCCAGTACCGCCGAGACCGCCGAGAGCGCCGCCCGACGCCAGCGCCACGCCGGGATTGCCCGTGTTGTCGAGGCCGATCGTCTGGCTGCCGCCGCCCGGATCCGCCTGGATGCCGAGCGACGACGGAGCGAGCGAGCCGTTGCTCTGTGTGGGGACCGCCGTCATGTTGAGCGGCGAGTTGACCCCGGTCTGGATGTTGAAGTCGAAGTCGACGCCGATCCGCTCGAAGAAGGTGTCGTTCAGGCGGATGAATCGCACCTCGATGGTCACCTGCAGATCCTGCAGCCGTCGCAGCTGTTCCAGCAGGTCGGCGATCTCCTCGTGCACCTCCTGCGTCTGGCTCACCACGATGCTGAGGTTCGTGGCAAACGGCTGGATGGCGCCCTGGCCGCCCACGGTGTTCCACGTTTGAGGGGAAACGGTGTTTTGGATCAGGTCGATGAGGGACTGGAAATCAGCCTGGCTGCCGCCGCCCGCGGGCGGCCCGAACGGGATCGAGGGGGTCGAGCCCATGGCGGGGGTGTTTCCTCCCGCTTGGAACTGGGCAAGCGACGCGGGATCGACGGCCGCCTCGGCCGAAGTCCGGCTCACGCCGTTGATGCCCACCGGCGGGGGGCCGAACTGCACGGACACGCCGTTTCGCGGACTGAGCCGTGAGTAGCCGTCGCGGAGGGCGCCGGTGATGCCCAGGCCGTCGGAGGAGAAATTCGGGATCGGGATCACGAGATCGGCGACGGGATACGAGACGCTGTAGACCTCGCCTTTCACCAGCCGGGGACTCGTCACCTTGAGCACCTCGTCCTTGATCACGTAATCGAGGTGGAGTGGCTCGAGCAGGAGCTTGAGCGCGCTCTTCAGCGAGATCGGCTGGTCGAGCGAAATGGTCACCGACGTGTCGCTGCGGACCGCCTCCTGTTCGAGGCCGACCATGTCGAGGTGGATCGGCACGTCGGCCTGCTTGGCGAGCGCGTCAAGGACGAGCGAGAGCGGCTGGTCGCGGTGCGACGCCTTGACCTTCACGCTCATCCGTTTCTGGATCTGCAACTCCGCGGGGGTCGCCCGCGAGCGGCCCTCGGCCTGCAGACGCGTGCGGTTTTTCGTCAGATCCTCCCAGTCGCGGGTGGTCGGAAACTCGATCGGCCCGACGAAGGGCGTGGCGGAACGTTCCGCGTCTTCCGCGACGTCCATGAAGCCGGCCCGTTTCTGCCCCTCGATCGACTTTTGCGTGTCGAGCCTGCGGATGACACGGCTCTGGGAGAGGAGTTGCCTGACGATCGGATTATCGGGGGCGAGTTGCCCGGCCTTCTTGGCGACCGCCTCGGCCTCGGGAAACCGCTGGGAGTCGACGAGCGAATTGTATTCGTCGACGAGCATCGCCAGCCGCTGGTCGACCTCGACCTTTTGGGCCCTCTCACGGGTGACGCGGGCCTCCACCTGGGCACTTTTTCGCTCCATCTCGAGTTCGCCCCGCCGCTTGCCCGTCGATTCCTCGACGTCACGGCGGGCCCGTTCGATCCGCTGCTGGAGCTGGGTGCGCACCTTTTCAGGCACTGCCGGATCGGCGATCTTCGCGGCTGCTTCGTCGAGCAGGGCAAGCGCGTCGGCTGGCGACCGCTGTGCCACGCGTCTGGCCTCGAGTTGTTTGGCTGCGACTTCCGCCGAAATCCGCGCGACGAGCAGATCGTCCGGCACGGCGGCGGCTTCCTTGTCGCCGGAGGAACGGTCGGCGCCTGGCCGCGCGTTGTCACCCGACCTGGAAATCGCCTCCTCCATGATCCGCCGGGCAGCCGCCGCCTCGGCGGTGGCCGCCGGCAGTTCCTCCGGCGTCGGCTCCGCCGCCGAAGTGTCTCTCGCGCCCGCCAATCCGACGACCAGAACTGCCAGGCCCAAGATAGCCACGACCGCTCGGCCCCGGGCGCGGGCCGAAGGGATTGCTCGTGCCATGGTCGTTGCCAAAAGGCTGTTCGCTCGTGCCATTGCTGCTGCTTCCTGTGCGCAGAACCGGTTGTGCGGGGGGAGAAGTAGCCGTCTCCGCCAAGGCGGGTCAAGGGCATGTGCCGCCGACAAGGCCCCCCAGTCTGCCCGAAAGGCCGCCGCTGTCGCTTTTCCCGCGATTTCGCGGTTTCCTCACGGCCGATGCCCACACCGTGTGGGGGCTACTCGTCGCGGGGATGGCCTGTGTCCGCCGCAGAGGCCCTTCCGCTCGGGGCGAGCGCCGGGGAACGGGCAAGCACCTTCTCCACCGTCTCGAGCAATTGGTCGACCCGGAATGGCTTGAAGAGCACCAGATCGATGCCCGCCTGCCGAGCCTTCACGATCGAGTGGCCCGGGTCGTACCCGAAGCCGGTCATGAGGACCAGCGGAACGGCATCACGCAGTTCCCGCAACCTGAGCAGCAGTTCGTAGCCGCTCATGTCGGGCAGGCGGATGTCGGCGATGATCACGTCATAGGCCTCGGCTCCGCAGGCCCGGACCATCGAGGCCGCTTCGGCGCCGTCGCGGGCCGTCTCCACGGTGCAGCCGTACCGTTCGAGCAGGGCATGGGCCGCCGCCCGCACCTGCTCGTCGGCATCGACGACGAGAATGCGGCTGCCTCCGAGCAACGGACGGCGATTTCCCTGGCGGCGTTGGGCGTGGGCCGAACTGGGCGTCATCTGCTCACCCACCTTTTGGATCACCTGCTTGATGTCACGGGCGTTGCGGAGGATCCGCTGCAGCCGTTCCACGACGTCGGCATCGTGGCCGATGTAGCGTTCCATCACGCTGACGGCGTCGTTGAGGATGTCGTCGACCGGGAGCGCCACGGCGCCGTGAATGGCTTCGATGCTCTCGGCCGCCGTCGACGCCTTTTCGGCCACCAGCAGCTCGAGCGTGTTGAGGGCGGCCGCCACGTCGCGTGAGAAGATCTCGAGAAACCGCATGTCGGTGTCGGAAAAGCCACCGGGTTCCGGGCTCTCGACATTGAAGGTCCCGATCACCTGTTCATGGAGCATGAGGGGGACGGTGAGCGAGCTTTTCGCCCCTTTGCAGCCCTCGAGATAGAGCGGGTCTTTCGTGGTGTCATTGCAGAAATAGCTGCGCCCGGTGGCGGCCACGTAGCCGGTCACGCCGTTGTGTTCGGGGCGGGCGTAGAGCACGCGGGCCTCCGCCTCCGGCTGCATCCCGACTGCGAGCAGAGGCTCCAGCCTGCCCGTCTGCCGGTCGAGCAGCCTGATCTCGACGACGTCGAACTGGAGCAGATCCTTCGAGTAGTGGAGGATGTTGCTCTTGAGCAGTTCGATCCGCTCCTCGACGGTCATGTCGGCGAGTTCCGCCGGGGCGAGGTCGGCGAGCGTCTGGCCCGCCTGATGGATGGCCGCCAGTTTCTGCTGCTCGAGGATCGTGTGCGTCACGTCACTCAAGGCAGCGACGGCGACCGGGACACCCTCGACCGAGGTGCCGGCGGCGGACTGCAGGTGGAAATAGCGGTTGTCGGCGGTCTTCAGGGTGGCGGTGGTCGTGCGGCCCGTCGCGATCGCGATGCTGAAGGGGCTGACGTCCGGACCAAGGATGTCCGGGCGATCAAGGGCTTCAAAAAAGTTGAGCCCCCGCAGGTCGGGTTTGCCGCACCAGCCTGTCAGCCGGCTGTTGGACCAGAGTATGGTGTCGTCGGCACGAACGAGCGCGATGCCATCCGGGAGACGTTCCAGAACGGCCGCGGCATCGCACGGCCCGGACTCGTCGTGGTTCACGGGGGATGGAACTGAATTCGGCACCAACGCTCCTCCGGACACCGCTCCGAACACCGGCCAGCAGTATAAAATCAGTTGAAACGGCCGCCAAATGCTGGACAGCCGTTGCCGCTGGACTCGACAAATCTATACTCCCTGAGCCGGCGGCAGGCCCACCGCCCCCCGTGTCAACGACCGGCGATGCCGGCGATGGATGAATGGGCGTCGAACTTCGTGCAGCGAGGCAGTTTGTGACCGCGACCGTCCCCCCCCAGTCATTCCTGGCCCGTCACCAGTTTCTGATCTATCGCTTGTTTTCGCTGGCTGGACTCGTGCCGGTGGGGGCCTTCCTGGTCGTGCACCTGTTGACCAACGCCTCCGTGCTGGCGGGGCCGGGCGTGTTTCAGTCCCGCGTCGACATGATCCATTCGCTGGGGCCGTTGCTCGTGCCGATCGAATGGGCGTTCATTTTCCTGCCGATGCTTTTTCATGCGGTGGTGGGGTTCGTGATCATCGCCAACGGCCTGCCGAACGTCGGTTCGTATGCGTATGTCGGCAACGTGCGCTACACGCTGCAGCGGGCGACTGGCATGATCGCCTTCGTGTTCATCATCTGGCACATCATGCAGTTGCACTGGATGGGCGCGCCGTTCGGCGGCGGCCGCTTCGATCCGCATCATGCGACGAGTTCCGCGGCAGTCGCCCTGCGGCCGATACTGGTGTCTATCCTGTATGCCGTTGGCATCCTGTCCACCGTGTTCCACTTTTCGAACGGGCTGTGGACGCTGGGGATCACGTGGGGCCTGTGGACGAGCCCGGCGGCGATGCGGCGGGCCAATGCCGTGAGCGTCGCCGTAGGGCTGATGCTCGGGGCTGCCGGCCTCGGGGCGCTCGGCGGCATGCGGGGCGTGGACGTCGACAAGGCGAAGGCGATCGAGACGATCATGAACGAGGAACGCGAGGCCCGCGAGCGGATGCTGCAGGGCGAGCGGCCGGCCGTGCGTTCCGACGCCGCCGTGCGGCCCGCCGTGTCGGGCGCTGCCACTTTGAAGACAGGAAGGTGAATGCCATGGCGCAACCCAGAGTTCTCGTGGTAGGCGGCGGGCTTGCGGGCCTGGCCGCGTCGATGCGGCTGGCCGAACTGGGAGTCGGCGTCGACCTGGTCAGCCTGGTGCCGGTGAAGCGGTCGCACAGCGTATGCGCCCAAGGGGGCATCAACAGCGTGAACGCGCTGACCCGCCAGCAGGGCGACAACGAGTGGAAGCACTTCGACGACACCGTCTACGGTGGCGACTTCCTGCAGCACCAGCCGCCGGTGAAGGAGATGGCTGACTGGGGCCCCCGGATCGTCGATCTGATGGACCGGTTGGGCGTGCCCTTCAATCGCACGCCCGAGGGCTTTCGCGACCAGCGGCGGTTCGGCGGCACGCTCTACAAGCGGACCGCCTTCGCCGGCGCGACCACAGGCCAGCAGTTGCTCTACGCCCTCGACGAACAGGTGCGCCGCCGCGAGGTGGAAGGCAAGGTCAAGAAGTGGGAGTTCTGGGATTTTCTCGGGCCGGTGCTCGATGATTCGGGCCGTTGCCGCGGGGCGATCTGCCAGGATCTCGTCACGATGCAGTTCAGGGCGTTTCCGGCCGATGCGGTGGTGCTCGCCACCGGCGGCAACGGACTGATCTACGGCCGATCGACGATGTCGATGGTCTGCACGGGCAGTGCGGTGAGCCGCGCCTACCGGGCCGGCGCCTGGTATGGAAACGGTGAATTCATCCAAGTGCACCCCACCGCGATTCCCGGTGCCGACAAACTGCGGTTGATGAGCGAGAGCGCCCGCGGCGAGGGGGGACGCGTCTGGGTGCCACGGAAGCCTCAGGATGCGCGAGACCCCCGGGATATCCCGGAGGCAGAGCGGTATTACTTCCTGGAGGAGCGGTATCCCAAATACGGCAACCTCGTGCCGCGGGATATCGCCACCCGCGAGATCTTCGACATCTGCACGACCGACGGCTTGTCGGTCGAGAAGGACAAACTCTGCGTCTATCTCGACCTCACCCACATTCCCCGCGACACGCTCGACCGCAAACTCGGCGGCATTCTGGAGATCTACGAGAAGTTCCAGGGTGTCGATCCCCGGTCGATGCCGATGAAGATCTTCCCGGCCGTGCACTACTCGATGGGCGGCTTGTGGGTCGATTACGAGAAGAGCGGCTCGGGGGGGCTGGTGGAGGGGTCGCCCCGCAACCAGCAGACCAGCATCCCCGGCATGTATGCCATCGGTGAGTGCGACTACCAGTATCACGGCGCCAATCGCTTGGGCGCCAACTCGCTCTTGTCATGCATCTTCAGCGGCCTGTTCGTCGCCCCGACGCTCGCCGGCGTCGCGGCGGGCGGCAAGGCGGTGGCCGATCAGCGGCTGTTCGACGCCGCGATTCGTCGCGAGGAGGAACGGCACCACGCCCTGCTGGCTCGGACCGCCGGCGACGAGAATCCCTACGCCCTGCACCAGGAATTGGGCGGACTGATGACCCGTGTCGCCACGGTGGTCCGCCGCAACGAGCAACTGGCGGCGGCCTATGCAGAGGTCTGCACCATGGAAGAGCGCTGGAAACGGTGCGCCCTCTCCGACACGGGCAATTGGACGAATCAAAACGTCGTCTTCACCAAGGCGCTCGGCGACATGTTCCCGGTCGCGAAGTTGATCCTCAAGGGGGCGCTGCTGCGGGACGAATGCCGCGGTGCCCACTTCAAGCCCGACTTCGCGATGCCCGGGCTTGCCGCCACCGATCCGGTGGAAAAGCGGCGTGAGGCGGAGCAATGGTGCGACCGGTTCGAGGCGAACACGCGGAAGTGGCTGAAGTCGACGATCGCCCAGAGCGACGCCGACGGCAATCCGCAGATCAGTTATCAGGATGTCGACACGTCGCTCATCACGCCGCGTCCGCGGCTCTACGGGCTCGTCGGTGGCGAGGCGATCGAGGAGGTCTGGAAGGAGCGACAGTCAGGGGCGGATGGTGATCGGGTGTCGGCAGGGGCGGCGAAGCCCGTCGGCGCCGGCGTCTGATTCGGATTGGTGACGTGGCTTCGCCCGACGGCACGTCGGGCAACGATGCGGGAGACAACACGATGATCAAGGCAGTCGATTCCCACGGCCATGGCGGCGAGGCGTCCGAGCGACGCGTGCGCGTCCGCGTCCTGCGGCAGGACGTCAACGGCGGCGAGAGCTACTGGGAGCGGTTCGAGGTGCCGTACGAGCCGAACATGAACGTGATCAGCGTCCTGCAGAAGATCGCGGCGCAGGCGACGACACAGGACGGCCGCAAGGTGGCGCCGGTCGCGTGGGACTGTTCCTGCCTGGAGGAGGTCTGTGGCTCCTGCACGATGCTCGTCAATGGACGGACGCGGATGGCTTGCTCGGCCCTCGTCGATCGGCTGATCGAGGAGGACGAGGAGATCGAACTCCGGCCGATGTCGAAGTTTCCGGTGGTTCGGGACCTCGTGGTCGACCGACGCCGGCTGTTCCGCTCGCTGGAACGCGTGAAGGCCTGGGTGCCGGTCGACGATTCCTACGATCATGGCCCCGGCCCCCGCATCTCGCCGGAGGACCAGGAGGACGCCTATCCGCTCGCGGAGTGCATCAGCTGCGGCTGCTGCCTGGAGGCCTGTCCGCAGTTCACGAAGATCGAGACCGTGCAACGCGAGGGCGAATCGGCGGAAGACTTCGAAGGTCGCCGCAAGGCCGCGTTCGATGCGGGTTTTGTCGGTGCCCACGCGATCAGCCAGGCGATGCTGTTCAACGGCCATCCCACCGGCAAGATGATCGCCGACGAGCGGCTGGCGGCGGTCACGTCGCAGGGCGGCATCCAGATGTGCGGCAACGCGCAGAACTGCGTCGCCGTCTGTCCAAAGCGCATCCCGCTGACGCGGTCGATCGCCCGGGCGGGCCGCGCGGCCACCGTGTGGGCCATCCGAAAGATCTTCGACCGGTAGCCCCGGCTTCATGGTTCTGGGCTGTCCGTGCCCGGTCCTCGGACGTGCGCTGCGGCCGTCCGGAAGGGGTCGCGTTTGCCGTGGCGGGGCTGTCGTGGTAGTTTTGACCTGGAAAATCCGGTCGTTTGCTGCTTCGTGTCGGGGCCTGGTGCGCGGCCTGTGAGTCTTTGAAAAGAGGGTTACGAGTGTCTGTGAACGAGAGCGGTGCGCAGCCGGTGGAACCGGCGGGTAGTTTTCGCACGATGGGGCTGTCGCCGGCCACGATGGCTGCGGTGGACCGGGCCGGCTACACGACCCCCACGCCGGTGCAGGCGGGCCTGATCCCGCGGGCCCTGACGGGTATCGACGTGCTCGGTCAGGCGCGTACCGGCACCGGCAAGACGGCGTCGTTCGTGCTCCCCATTCTGGAACGCATGCTGAAGCCTGGTCGCGCCGGCGGGCCGCGGGCCCTGGTGCTCGTGCCGACGAGGGAGTTGGCCGTGCAGGTGCGGGATGAGTTCGAGAAGCTGGCCCACGGCTCGCGGATCCACTGCGTGGCGGTGTACGGCGGCAAGCCCATCAAAGGGCAGATCGACAAACTGTCGAAGCATCCGGCGGTGATCGTGGGAACGCCGGGCCGCGTGCTCGATCACATGAGCCGGGGCACGCTGTCGTTTTCCGCCCTGGACATCGTCACGCTCGACGAAGCGGACAGGATGCTCGACATCGGCTTTCGACCGGACATCGAGAAGATCCTCCGCCGCTGCCCGGAGAGCCGGCAGACGCTCTTGCTCTCCGCCACGGTGCCGCCGCCGGTGGCCAAGCTGGCGACCCGGTACATGCGGGATCCCGAGATCCTCGATTTCTCGGTCAACGAACTCGCCGTGGAGACGATCGAGCAGGCGTACTTCACGGTCGATCCCACGCGGAAGTTCGACCTCCTCGAGCGGTTGCTCGAGCGGGAGAATCCCCGGCAGGTGATCGTGTTCTGCCGCACCAAACGCGGCACCGACAAGATCTTCGAGCGGCTCTCGCGGCGCCGCAGCCGCGCCACCGGCCAGAACGGCCATCCGGACGAGGTCGCCTGCATCCACGGTGACCTGCCGCAAGGTGCCCGCGACCGGGCGATGAAGCAGTTTCGCGACGGCACGACCCGCATTCTGGTGGCCACCGACGTGGTGGGCCGTGGCATCGACGTGTCGGGCGTGTCGCACATCATCAATTACGACATTCCCGAGTTCTGCGACGACTACGTGCATCGGGTGGGGCGAACGGGCCGAATGGGCCGCGAGGGCGTCGCCTACACGTTCGTCAGCCCCGAGGAGGGGCCGCAGTTGACGCGGATCGAGATGCGCATCGAGCGACTGCTGAAGCGGGACGAGATTCCGGGCTTCGAGGCATTCGACCGCCGTCCGAAACAAGAACTGCCCCGGTTGGGTGTCGGCGAGAGCGGCGCCGCCGCGGCGCCTGCCCACGAGGCGGGCGCGGAGCCGCCCGCCGTCGAGCCCAAGAAGCCCTCTGCGGCGGCGCTCCTCGGCAAGGGGCGGGCCCCGAAGCGGCATCGCCGCGCCCTCTGACAGCCGCTCACCGCTCGGAGGCGATCCATGGAAGGCAAGTCCGGAACCCCGGGCGCTCGCGGCGGTGGTGGCCGCCGGCGCGCCCTGAAGCAGCGGTTGGAGAGTCTGGCCTCGGCGGGCGTTTCCAGTCTTCCCAAACGCGGCGGGGCGAAAGCCCGGCTCGGAGCGGGCAGCCGTGCCGCCTCTTCCGCCCTGAGTGCTCCCGGGGGGCAGGCAGGCGTCCGGGATATCGAGTCACGGATCCGGTCCCTTGCGATTCTTCGCGAGGAGGTTGCCGCCTGTCAGCGTTGTGAGCCCCTGGCTCGCGCCCGCGCGCACACGGTGTTCGGCTCGGGGCCGGCCGGCGCCCGACTCTGCTTTCTGGGGGAGGCCCCCGGTGCCGACGAGGACGCGTCGGGAGAGCCGTTCGTGGGACGCGCCGGACAGTTGCTCACGAAGATCCTCGAGGCCTGCACTCTCGCTCGCGAGGATGTGTACATCCTCAACGTGCTGAAGTGCCGGCCCCCCGACAACCGCCGGCCGTTGCCCGACGAGACGGCGAACTGCCGCGGCTACTTCGAAAAGCAGCTGGAAATCATCGGGCCGGAGTTCATCTGCTGCCTGGGCACGACGGCGGCCCAGGCACTCCTGCAGACCGATGAGCCGATCGGCGCCTTGCGGAAACGGTGGTTTTCCTGGAGGTCGGCACAGGTGATCTGCACCTACCACCCGTCGTACCTGCTGCGGAATCCGCCTGCCAAACGGGAGGTCTGGGACGACATGAAGCTCCTCATGGCGAAACTGGGCGTGCAACTCTGACGAGCTGAGGGAACGCCGCGGTGTCCGCGGTCGATGACCGCCGCATCCTGTGGCGGCAGGCATCTGCCACTGCCGGTCGTGGAGGCCGGTTTTTTCGGTTGATCCGGTTTTTCTGAAGAATCCGCCGCCGTTCGTCCGAAACAAAGCGTGGGGATTGGGGGCGGGGGAACAGCCGCTGTGAGATCCGGGCCGCAACGCCCGGATGACGGGATGAGGGTCGGCTCAGGGCCGGCCTGCGACTCCCTGCGGGACGCCGTCCCGCCATCTGGAAGGGGCCGCATGGTAGAGCCACGACAGGCACGGAGCTCGCTTCAACGGGCGTGGACACTGGCGACGATGGCCGCCCTCGCGCTGACCTCGGTCGGCTGCACGATGTGCCCGGACCCCTTCGATTATTCCGGCCCGGTGCCCAACGGCTCGGCAACGCAAAACGACTTCCGTGCCCGGAGCAACGGGATTCTGCCGCTCGGCGCGAGTCCCATGCCGTGGCCGCTGATTGTCAAAGAAGGCGGCCAGCCGACGGTCGCTGAGTCGACACCGACACCCGCCGACGACGCCACCGACGAGGAACTCCTGCAGACCGTCGCCGTCGTGAGCGAGTCTGCTGACGAAGTCGAGCCGGAACGGGTGCTGGCATCGGCTGATCGTGAGGCCGATGCCCCGCAGCCCACGCTCGCTCCGGTGCCGGCCGTCGACGCAGCGATGAACGTGGCTGTGGATGTGGCTGTGGACGTGGCCGGTCCAGTGCAGCCGTCCCAGCCGATCGTGGTTCCCGCTGCCACGCCGCCGCTCCCGGCCGGCGAAACGCCTGGCTGGCGTGCCCGCCGCCGCTGACCCGGCTCACACGTGCTGGTTCGGGGATGCCCATGCCCCGCGGACTAGGGGCGCCAGCCGTCGGGAACGACCGCATCCTTGGGCACCACGGCGATACCGTCACGGACCGTAAACCGGTCGCTGTCGGCCGACGACTCGCAGCCGTGGTCGTTGACGATCCTGGCCCCGCGGCCGATCCGCACGTTCTTGTCGACGATCGCCCCTTCGATCACGGTGCCCGCGCCGATGCCCATCCGGGGCAGGCCCTTGGCCGTGTTCGCCGCGATGTCGTCGGCCGTCTCGAAGAAGTCGTTGCCGAGGATCACGGAGTTGCGAATCACCACGTCGCGGCCGATCCGGCACCGCACGCCGATCACGCTGTTCTCGATCACCGCGCCCTCTTCGACGAGGCAGCCGTCTGAAAGCAGGCTGTGCCGAATGGTGGCGCCGTCGATCCGCGACGGGGGCAGGAACCTGCCGCGCGAATAGATCGGTGCCTCCGGCATGGCCATGTCGAAGGGCGGCGCGGGGCTGGCCAGGTCGAGGTTGCATTGGTAGTAGGACCGGATGGTGCCGATGTCCTCCCAATAGCCGTCGAACGGGTGCAGCTGCACCTTCTTCGCCCGGATCGACGCGGGGAAGACCTCACGGCCGAAGTCCTGGTAATCGGTCTTGGTAAGCAGGTCGACGAGGCAGTCGCGGTTGAACAGGTAAATTCCCATGCTGGCCATCAGACTGCGACCCTGGGCCGGAATGCCCTGCCGTTCGATCCAGGCAGGATCGGTTCGCATCATGTCGAGTTCTTTCTCCGTCTGCGGCTTCTCCAGGAAGCCCTCGACGCGGCCCTGGCCGTCGAGCCGCATGATGCCGAGCGCCGAGGCCGCCTCCGCATGCACCGGGATGCCCGCGATCGTGACGTCGGCCCGGCTCGACATGTGGGTGGCCAGCATGTCGGCGTAGTTCATCCGGTAGAGTTGGTCGCCGGAGAGAATCAGCACGTGATGGATGTCGGGCTGCTGGATGTAGCGGAGGTTCTGCCGGACCGCGTCGGCCGTGCCCTGGTACCAGCCGGCGTTGTCGGTGGTCTGCTGGGCGGCCAGGATCTCCACGAAGCCGCCATTGAACGGATCAAACGTGTAGGTGCGGCGGATGTGTCGGTGAAGGCTCACCGAGTTGAACTGCGTGAGCACGTAGATCCGCTGCACGCCGCTGTTGATGCAGTTGGAGAGCGGCACGTCGATGATGCGGTATTTGCCCGCCAGCGGCACGGCCGGCTTCGAGCGGTCGCGGGTGAGGGGATAGAGCCTGGTGCCACGGCCACCCCCGAGCACCAGAGCCAATACACGCTGCACGCTCATGTGAAACACTTCCTTGCGAATGCCTGTGTCTGCCCGCCGGGCAACATGCTACGGCAACCGGCGAAAGCCGCCAAATGGGGGCGTTTCCGCCGCGGCGGCAGCAGCTTGGCATGGCTCTGGACGAATCGGGTGATGCAGTGCTACGTCACCGGTTCTCACTTGAGCACGAAATTCACGAGCCGTCCCGGAACCGCGACGATCTTCACGATCTCCTTGCCGGCGATCAGCTCCGCGATCTTCGGATCGGCCGTTGCAGCCGCTTTCATCGCCTCGGCGTCGGCATCGGCTGGCACCGTCACCCGGCCGCGGAGCTTCCCCTGGATCTGCACCGGGATCTCCACCGTGTCGTCCTTGAGCCACCGCTCCTCGACCGCCGGCCAGACGGCCAACGACACCGGTGCGGAGCGGCCGAGAATCTCCCAGAGCTCCTCGGCCAGATGCGGCGCGAAGGGGGCGAGCACCGTCACGAACGGCTCGAGGATCGCCCGCGGCCGCCGCTCCAGCGGCGTGCAAAAATTCACGAATTCCATCATCCGCGCGATCGCCGTGTTGAAGGAGAGCGATTGGATGTCTTTCGTCACCTTGTCGATCGTACGGTTGATCTCGCGGAGCTGGTCGTCGGTCGGGGCGTCGTCGCAGACCTGCGGGGCCAGCGCGATGCCGTCGGCCCGCTCGTCCACGACCAGCCGCCAGCAGCGGTCGAGGAATCCACGCACGCCCCCCACGCCGGCCGTGCTCCAGGGCTTCGTCGCCTCCAGCGGCCCCATGAACATCTCGTAGAGCCGCAAGCTGTCGGCGCCGTGGTCGCGGACCACCTGGTCGGGATTCACCACGTTGCCCCGGCTCTTCGACATCTTGTAGGCCCGGCTCTCGACGCGGATCTTGGGCGCGTCGCGGAGCACGAAGTGCTCTCCCTGCTTTTCCACCTGGTCGGCACGAACCTTCACCGGTGAATCCCCCTCCGCCTGCTGGCCCGCCGTCACCCAGCCCCCCTTGGCGCTGCGGTAGCCGGTGAACTCCATCTCGCCGAGGATCATCCCCTGGTTTACCAGCTTGCCGAACGGCTCGGCATGGGAGACATGGCCACGGTCGAAGAGCACCTTGTGCCAGAACCGGCTGTAGAGCAGGTGGAGCACGGCGTGCTCCGCGCCGCCGACGTAGAGGTCGACCGGCATCCAGGCTTTCTCGACCTCGGGGGCGACGAAGCGGTCTGTGTTGAGCGGGTCGAGAAACCGCAGGTAGTACCAGCAGGAACCGGCCCATTGCGGCATCGTGTTGGTCTCACGCCGATACCGTTTTCCATCCCGCTCGACATGGAGCCAGTCGGCCGGTGACCTCGACAGCGGTGGATCGGGCGTGTCGCCCGGCTTGAAGTCGGTGAGGTGCGGCAGGTTCACCGGGAGCTCGCGCTCGTCCACGGCACGGATCGCCCCGGTGGGACGGCCGTCGGCGTCCACTTCGTGGAGGATCGGGAACGGCTCCCCCCAGAACCGCTGCCGGCTGAAGAGCCAGTCGCGGAGCTTGTAGTTGACCGCCGGACGGCCGAGGCCGTCGGCTGCGAGATCGTGCGATACCCGCGTGATGAAGGTCCGTGTGTCGAGGCCGGTGTAAGGGCCAGACGCGATCGCCACGCCGTCGCCCGCGAAGAGTTCGCCCGCAGCCAGGGCGGTTGCCTCGGCCGGCTCCACGACCGTGATCACGTCGAGGCCGAAGGTCTTGGCGAATTCGAAGTCTCGGTCGTCGTGTGCCGGCACCGCCATGATCGCGCCGGTGCCGTAGGAGGCCAGCACGTAGTCGGCCACCCAGACGGGGATCGGTTTCCCCGAGAGGGGATGCACGACGCAGGAGCCGGTGAACACGCCCGTCTTTTCCCGGGCCAGATCGGTGCGGTCGAGATCGCTCTTTCGCGAGGCCGCCTCGCAGTAGCTGCGGATGGCCTCTCGCTGCGCGGGCGCCGTGAGCGTGTCGAGCAGCGGATGCTCCGGCGCGATGACCATGAACGTCACGCCGTAGAGCGTGTCGGGGCGGGTCGTGTAGACGCGGAGCACGTCGTCGGCCGCCCGCTCAGGGAGGCCGGATGTGGCACGGAGCTTCTTCCACTGCTCGTAGGCCGCATCACCACCGTCAGCTGGCGCGATGAAGAAATCGACCTCGGCGCCGGTGCTTCGGCCGATCCAGTCACGCTGGAGTTTCTTGATGCTCGCCGGCCAGTCGAGTTCCTCGAGTTCGCGGTCGAGCCGGTCGGCGTAGGCGGTGATCCGCAGCATCCATTGCCGCAGCGGAATCCGCACCACCGGATGGCCGCCCCGCTCGCTGACCCCGCCGATCACCTCCTCGTTGGCCAGCACCGTGCCCAGGGCCGGGCACCAGTTCACCGGCGCCTCGGACTGGTAGGCGAGCCGGTGGGCGTCGCGGTAGCTCGCGATCGCGGCGTCGCCCTGACGGGCGACCTCGGCGGGAATCGGCAGTTCGGCGATGGGGCGGCCCTTCTGAAGGGCGGCGTCGAACCAGGTGTCGAAGAGTTGCAGGAAGATCCACTGCGTCCAGCGGACGTATTCCGGATCGGTCGTCGCCAGCGAGCGGTTCCAGTCGTAGCTGAAGCCGAGCATCTTCAACTGCCGACGGAAGGTGTCGATGTTGCGTTCCGTGCTTTCCCGCGGCGGGGTGCCGGTGCGAATCGCGTGCTCCTCGGCGGGCAGGCCGAAGGCGTCGAAACCCATCGGGTGCATCACGCTCGTGCCCCGCATCCGCTCGAACCTCGCCACGATGTCGGTGGCGGTGTAGCCCTCCGGGTGGCCGACGTGAAGCCCGTCGCCACTGGGGTAGGGGAACATGTCGAGCACGTACGTCTTGCCTGCCGCCGGCAGCCGTGGCGTGGCGAACGTGCCGTGTGTGTCCCACCAGGCCTGCCACTTCGGTTCGATCTGGGAAGGCTGGTAACGGGGCATCGCTCTGGTCCAGGAGGGGCGTGGGGGGCGTGATACGGCGGCTGCCACGAGAGGTGGATGGCGTGCCGCGGGCTGAACTGGTCAGCCCGTGACCGGCCGATTCTAATGCCTGTCAATGGACGGGCAACGAGCCCGCCCCAATCGCCTTCGGGACCAGACCATGCCCCTCCCGCCCGACTCAACCATGGTGTTACAGCAGCGGTTGCTGCGGTCGTGCCGCAGCGCCGGCGGCCGGCTCAAGATGGCCGACTCGCTCGGCACGCGGCTCACCGGCAGGGACCTGCTGACGCGAATCTTCGCGGCGAAGAGCGTGCTCGATCGCGTGCTCGCGGCCGACGAGAAGATGGTGGGCGTGCTGCTGCCTCCCACGGCGGGGGCGGCGATCGTGAATGCGGCGCTGGCCCTCTCCGGCCGCGTGGCGGTGAACCTCAACTACACGACGTCGCAGGAGATTCTCGACCTCTGCATCGAGCGTGCCGGACTGAGGCATGTGATTTCGAGTCCGGCCTTTCTCGGCCGGGTGAAGCTCGACGCGGGCGCGAAGCTGCTCGATGCCGGCGACCTGCGGAAGCAGTTGGGCACGTTCGACAAGATCCGGGCCTTCGTCCATGCCACGATCACGCCGGTCGGCCTGCTGGACAGGCTTCTCGGACTCGACCGGATCCGCCCCGACGACGTGCTCACCGTGATCTTCACCTCCGGTTCCACCGGTGATCCCAAGGGTGTCGTGCTCTCGGTGGAGAACGTCGGCTCGCAGATTCGGGCAATCGACAGCATGCTGCACCTTTCCGCGGCCGACGTGGCCTTGGGCGTGTTGCCGTTCTTCCACTCCTACGGCTACACGACCACGCTCTGGACGCCGCTGGCGCTCGAGCCGGCCGTCGTCTACCACACCGACCCGCGCGACGCGCAGACCGTCGGCCGGCTGGCGCGTGAATATCACGCCACGCTCCTGATGGCCACGCCCACCTTCCTGCGGTATTACACGCGGCGCACGCCGGCGGAGGATTTCTCCACCTTGGAGGCCGTGTTCGGCGCCGCCGAGAAGCTGCCCAAGGAGGTCTGCGACGCCTTCGAGAAGCGGTTCGGCCTGCGGCCCAGCGAGGCCTACGGCGCGACCGAACTGGCTCCCCTGGTGTCGGCCAACGTGCCGCCGTCGCGGCACGTGCCGGGGCGTCCGCCGGATGCACGCGAAGGCACGGTGGGCCAGCCGATCCAAGGGTGCCGCGTGCGGATCACCGAACGCGACAGCCTGAAGGAACTGCCCGTCGGCGAGGACGGCATGCTCTGGATCAGCGGGCCGAACGTCATGCAGGGTTACCTCAACCGGCCCGACCTGACGGAGAAGGTGGTGCGCGACGGCTGGTACTGCACCGGCGACATCGCCAGGCTCGATGCCGAGGGGTTCATCACGATCACGGGCCGCGAGAGCCGGTTCTCCAAGATCGGCGGGGAGATGGTGCCGCATCTCACCATCGAGGAGGCGGTGAACGAGGCGCTGGGGGCCGCCGAAGGCGAACTGCTGGCCGTGGTGACGTCCGTTCCCGACGCCGCCAAGGGGGAGCGACTGATCGTGTTTCACCTGCCGATCTCCAAGAGTCCGTCAGACATCGTGAAGGCGTTGCTGCAACGCGGCCTGCCGAATCTCTGGGTGCCCTCGTCCGACAGCTTCGCGGAGATCGCGGAATTACCGGTGCTGGGATCGGGGAAGCTCGATTTGAGGCATCTGGGTGACATGGCCCGGCAGCGGTTCGCTGCCGACACTGCGACCTGATGGAACGTCACGTGACACCGTCCGTTCCAT
The DNA here is from genome assembly GCA_044369655.1 of Pirellulales bacterium. Classification (GTDB taxonomy): domain Bacteria; phylum Planctomycetota; class Planctomycetia; order Pirellulales; family UBA1268; genus CAMCQY01. Next base: position 6,167 of record JBILWX010000033.1, on the reverse strand, counting down.
CGCTGTCACCGGTGATCCTGCCGGGGCGGGCCGATGACATGCGGTCCGAGATCGTGGTGCAGGTCTCCCGTGGTGACGTTGGCGGTGGCGAGCGGCTGCACCTCTCGGGCACGCTCGTGGGTCCGAAACGCGGCCGCGACATGACGCTGCCGACGACGGTGAAACTGGTCGACTGCATGGGTGATGCCGACGCCGGGCATGCCGCTGCCCGGGCCGTGTTCACCGAGCCCGCCTACTGGACGCCCGAACTTCCCAATCTCTATCGGCTCCAAGCGGTGGTCCGACGTGGCGATCAAACCGCCGCGGTCATCGAACGGATGATCGGGCTGCGACGGCTGGGCGTGCGGGGCCGATCGCTCTGGCTCGAGGGAAGGCGTTGGGTGCCGCGGGGCGTCACGATTCCACCGACGGGCTTCGATCCAACGTCGTTCCGGAGCCTCTCCGCCGCTGCCGTGATCGACGATCCTTCCGACGCGATGTGCGCGGCCGCCGATCAGGCGGGCGTGGCGATCATCGCGCGGCTCGCGGGTGCGGCCGGACGGTCGCTCGACTGCGTCAGCGCGGCCAAGCGCATCGTCGCCTGGGCCCTGCATCCGTCGGTCGTGCTGGCGGTGGTGCCGCGGACCGTCGCTCCGGCGGACGCCGCGGCGATCGTCGTTGCCGCCCGATCGCTCAAGGGCACGATGCTCGTGGGCCTGGAGGTCGATGGCGTGCAGCCCCCTGATGCGGCGCCGGCAGCGGTTTTCGGCGCGGTGGATTGCATCGTCGTCGATCTCCCTCTCGCTGGCCTGCCCCACGAGGCATGGCGGTCATGGCCAATCGTGAAGCCGCTGGTGGCCCGACGGATCGTGGCCGCGGGGACCGTGGAGGAGCGCCGGCGCGAGTGCGATCGGCTGCAGGCCGACCTGGCCGCCTGGGGCCTCGCCGGGGGAACGCTGCAGCTTCCCTGGGATTGGGCGGGGTATCTGTCGGCCGCGTGGTAGCATGCGGTTCATGGCAGTCTTCGATTCAGACCGTTATTCCCGCCAGGTGCGGTTCTCGCCGGTCGGCCACGACGGCCAGGCGAAGCTCGCGGCCGCCCGTGTGGCCATCGTCGGCTGCGGCGCGCTTGGCAGCGTCGTGGCGATGACGCTCGTGCGGGCGGGTGTGGGCTTCGTGCGGATCATCGACCGCGACGTGCCCGAACGCTCGAATCTCCCGCGGCAGGTGCTCTTCGACGAGGCCGACGTGGCCGGCGGTGTGCCCAAGGCCGCGGCCGCAGCGGTTCATCTGCACCGCATCAATTCCGCCGCGGACATCGAGCCGGTGGTCGCCGACCTGACGCCCGCGAATGCGACGGTTCTTCTGGGCGGTGTCGACGTGATCGTGGACGGCACCGACAACTTCGAGGCCCGCTTCATCGTCAACGACTATTCCTGTCGACACGGCATCCCCTGGGTGCATGGCGGCGCCATCGGCTCCGAGGGCCGCGTGCTGACCGTGCTACCCGGCAGAACCGCCTGCCTGCGGTGCCTCATCCCCGAGCCGCCGGCTCCCGGCGTGATGCCGACGTGCGACACGGCGGGAGTCATCGGTCCTGTAGCGATCGTGGTGGGGGCCGTCGAGGCCGCCGAGGCGATCAAGCTCCTCGTGGGCGTGACCGCTGGTCTCGGCAACAGGCTCCTGGCCTGCGATCTGTGGGAGGGTGTCTGGAAGTCGATCGATCTTTCGGCGCTTGCCACACTTGGATGCGCGACCTGTCGGGGAGGAGATTTTCCCTGGCTCGAGGGCAGGATGGGGACGCAGGCGGCGGCCATCTGCGGCCGTGACGCCGTGCAGGTCGCGGGAACGCCCGGCGTCATCATCGATCTGGCCTCGCTGGCGACACGGCTCGAGCCGTTTGGCAAGGTGACGGCGAATCCTTGGCTGGTCCGGGCCGACGTGGAGCCAGGCATTCAGCTGTCGGTGTTCGCCGACGGCCGGGCGATCGTGTCGGGCACGCGCGAAGAGTCGAAGGCCCGCGCGATCGTGGCCCGCTACGTCGGGGCGTGAAGCCAGATGCTGAGGAGCATGCCGCAGCCGGCGAACCAATGCGGCATGTCAGCACCGGCTTCGTCGATCCCCGACCCTGTTTCCTTCCGCAGCATCGAGAGACCAAGGATCGCTACCCGCCGGTCGCGGCTTCCATGATTTTCTGCTCCGTCGCCTCGGCTCTGGGGAATTCAGCGGTGAGCCGCCCCTCGGCCAGCACGACGATCCGGTCGGCGAGCGTGAGCAGTTCCGGCAGTTCGCTCGACGTCAGGATCACCCCCATCCCCTCGCGGCAGAGCCGGTCGATGAGGGTGTAGAGTTCGGCCTTTGCACCCACGTCGATGCCCCGGGTGGGATCATCCAGCAGCAGGATCGCCGGTTTCGTGAGCAGCCAGCGGCCGATGATGCACTTCTGCTGGTTGCCCCCGGAGAGTCCGCTGACAGCGGCCCGTGGCCCCGGTGTCTTGACGCCCGTGTTCCGAATCGGCTCGGCGACGAGTTCCTCCTCGCGCTGCCGCGAAAGCAGTCCGCCGCGGAGGGCGTCGCGGAGGCTGCAGAGGCTCACGTTTCCGGCCACGTCGAGATCGGCAAATAATCCGAGCCGCTTGCGGTCCTCCGTCACCATGGCGATTCGTGCATCGCAGGCCTCCCGGGGGTGACGGAAGCGGACCGGCTTTCCCTCCAGCAGGATCTCACCGGTCCACGTCGGCTCGCCGGCGCCGAAGATCGTCTCCAGGAGTTCCGTGCGGCCGGCGCCCATCAGGCCGGCCACGCCGAGAATCTCGCCGGCATGCACGTCGATCGATACGTCCGACAGTCGGTAGCCCCGCGGGTGTTCCGGCCATGGGAGCGTGAGGTTGCGGACTTCCAGCACCTTCGGCCCGCGGTGGCGGGCATGATGAAACGCATGGTCGGCCAGTTCGCGGCCCACCATCCAGCCGGTGATTTCGCGGGGGGTCGTGTCGGCCCGATTCACGGTGCGGACATGCCGCCCGTCACGGAGGACGGTGATCCGGTCGGCCAACCGGAACACCTCGTCCATCTTGTGCGAGATATAGAGGATCGTGGTGCCCCCGGCGAGCAGTCGACGGATGGTCCGTTCGAGTCGCGCCGACTCCGTCTCGGTGAGGGCACTGGTGGGCTCGTCCATCACCACGATCGACGCGTCGAGCGACAGGGCCTTGGCGATCTCGACGAGTTGCTGGTCGCCCACCCGCAGGCTCCCGGTCCGCGTGGCGGGCGACACCTGGCATTCGAGCGTGGCGAGCAGTCGGCCGCATTCATTCTGCATGGCGCGGTCGTCGAGCAGCCCGAGCGGGGTCCGTCTCTCCCTCCCGAGAAAGACGTTGGCGGCCACGGACAGGTCCTCGACGAGGGCCAATTCCTGGTGGATGATCGCGATGCCGGCCCGCTCGGCGTCACGCGTGCCCGCAAACTTCGCCGGCCGCCCGCCGATCTCGAGCGTGCCTTCGTCGGGCTGGTAGACCCCCGAGAGGATCTTCATGAGCGTGCTCTTGCCGGCACCGTTCTCGCCACAGATGGCGTGCAGTTCCCCGCGGCGAACCTCGAGCGTCACGTCGGCCAACGCGACCACTCCGGGAAATCGCTTCGTGATGCCGCGCATGACGACGGCCTGCGTGGCTCCATTGCTCATGCCGGAAGTCTCAGCGGCGCGTTGCATCCTCGGCCTCGCCCCTCAGCCCGTGCGCCGTGTTTCCCAGAATCGCGCGAGCCCGAGCAAAAAGGTGGCGGCGACGCCGGAGGCGATGCCGGCACGGCCTCCGGCGGTCATCGCCACGATGGCACCGCAGAGCAGGGCGAGCGTGGGGATCGCACACAGCCCCAAGGCTCCGGGCAGCAGGCGGTGCCCGCCCTTGGCCAGATGGCCGACCTGGGCGAGCGTGACGGCGATCACCACCACGATGCCGACGATCAACCCCTCGTAGACGTCGGCCCCGGTCTTGATGATCTTCGACACCGCGTCGATCACGACCCGCAGGAAGATCGTGCCGAGCACGGTGCCGGGCACGGTGCCGACGCCGCCTGTCAGCGAACATCCTCCCACCACGGCCGCGGCGATGGCATTGAGTTCGTGGCCGCGGCCCTGGTTCACCGGCGCCGCCACCGACTCGTTGGCCATGTAGAAGAGTCCCGCCAGGGCTGCGGTCATCGCGCCAAAGCAGTAGGCGAACCATTTGACGTTGTCGGTGCGGATGCCGGCGAGCCGCGCCGCCTGTTCGTTGCCGCCCAGCGCGTGGATGTGCCGGCCGAGCACCGTCCGCGTGAGCAGGATCCAGGTCACGATCGCCAGCACGCCGAACACGGCCACCGGAATCCAGACGTTGTCGCGGACGGTCTTGAACAACGGGTCGGAGATGTTGATCAGGGCGCTTTTCGTAGGGGTCAGCGCCGCGGTGCTGCTCTCGCAAAGGGCACGCGCGAAGCTTCGCAGGCCCACGAGCGTCGCCAGCGTGGCGATGAACGGGGGCAGTCGAACGGCGGTGATCAGCCAGGCATGCAGCGTGCCCACGAGGAATCCGACCAGCAGGCTGGCGGCACAGCCGGCCGCCACGGCCGCGGCACCGACCGGTTTGAATCCCATCATCTCGGCCGGGGCGAGGGCCAGCATCGTGGTCGCGCAGACGGTTCCGGAAAGCGCGATCATCGAGCCCGACGAGAGGTCGATCCCGCCGGCGATGATCACGACGGTGGCGCCCAACGCAAAGATGCCGAGCAGAGCCGTGTTGCGGGCGATATCTCGCAGGCTCTCCAGCGGTCGGAACCAGTAGCTGTGGTTGGCGTCCACGAGGGCCGTCACCGCGACGGCGATCACGATCGCAAGCACCAGCGACCACTCACCGGGGCGGAGAAGAAGCGAAGGCCTGGGCGACGTATCCGGCTGTGGCATGGCTGGGTTCCCGCGGATGATGCTCGGGGGAGCTGCCTCAGGAACTCGACAGACCGTACTTCGCCAACCACTCACGGAAGGCCGGCAACGGCATCACCTCGACGTTTTTCATGTCGAGTTTCCCGCCGCCGAGCGGACTGGTGTCGGAGGGCACGATGAGCCGCAGGCCCGTCGTGTAGATGTCGCCATCGGGTTCGCCCCGCCGGGGAAACATCTCCTTCACGGTCGCCTCGTCGCCTGTATGCATCGCCCGCAGCAGGCGGACGGTCTGGATTCCCATCTCGAAGGGATTCTGCACCACCATCGCGTCGATGCGACCGTCGGCCATATGGTTCAGGGCCGCGGCCTGGGCATCGAAGGTGACGATCGTCAGGCGGTCGCGGACACCCCGTTCCTGGGCCACCTCGGCGATGGCCGGGGCGTTGTACGCCCAGATGCCGACGAGCGCCGCCAGATCGGGGTGGTTGACGAGTGCCGTGCGGACGTTGTCGCGGGCCTTGGACAGGTCCATTTCGTCGCTCATCCGATCGACCTCCTGGAAGCCGCCGCCGACCGCCTCCTTGAAGCCGTTCATCCGCGCCCGCGCGTTGCCGTTGTCGGTGAACCCCGCAAACTGCACGTAGCCGCCGGCCGTTTTGCCGCGGCCGTCGAGGAGCACGCGGGCCGCGGCACCGAGCAAGCGGCCGCCCTCGATGTTGTCGGTGCCGATGTAGAACGGCCGCGCGTCGGGAAATTTCTCGCGGTTCACGTCGCCGTCGACGGTGATCACCTTCACTCCCTTGGCGGCGAGGTTTTTCATCTCCTCGACGATGGCGGCGTTTTCGGCCTGAATGACGGAGATGGCCACGCCCGCGACGTCGGATTGGCTGCCGAGTTGACGAAGTTTCTCAATCTGGCCCTGCGCAGTGCCGTTGTTCTTCTCCATCACGACGCGAAGCCCCTGCGCGTCGATGCCCAATCGCTTCGCGCCCTCGATCAGCCCGGCGTTGCAGGCGTCCCAGAACGGATCGTCGCCGTTGGTGATGAAGATCAGCCGCTTGGCGCCGGCCGAACCGGAGCCGCCGCCCGACGTGGAAGAAGTCGCCGTCGGAGCACTGGTGGAACCTTGCCGCTCCGAGCAACCCGCCAGCAGCAGGCATCCGCAGAGCAAGGCGGCCACGACTTCGCGGCGGGGAAGGGGCAGTGTTCGATCTTTCATGATCCTGTTCCCGTGGGGCACCCGTGTCTGAATCAGTAGCGTAGTCCATTT
>JBILWX010000268.1:0-2917 GCA_044369655.1 Pirellulales bacterium | reverse complement strand
GCCGAACTGCGTCGGCAGCCGGTCGGCCGCGTCGTCCTGCGCGCCGAAATGATCCCAGTAGCCGGCACCGTTGATATGGGCGTTGTAGGTCGGCCCGAGTTTCGCGTCGGCCATCCAGGGTTTTTTGAGCGCCCAGGCAACGGCATGCCACCGGGGCCGGACGACGCGGTAGCCGTGCTCGACCCCCCAGTTCGACCGGTACTCGTAGCCGTAGCCCGGTGGCGGCACGGGCGGGTTGAAGCCACCGCCTTCGGGCCAGAGTTCCTCGTCGGCGAAGGGGAGCACGAGTTCCACTTTCGCGATCCGAAACCCCTTGTTCACACCGGCGGCGATCTTTTCCGCCGCGTCGGGAAACCGAACGAGGAGCGTGCGGTGGATGGCGTCGAAGGCCAGCGCTGCCGGTTTCCCTTCCTTTTCGAGCGTCGGCTGCGCCCAGGGCGCCACGCCGCCGCGGTCCTTGATGCCATAGTCCTTGTCGAGCGGCTCGATGATCACACGCAGCCCGTCGGCCCCCGTCATCACCGGCTGGTCCCACATCTTTCGATAGCCGCAGATGCCGGCGGTCTGGGGCGATCCGATCTCCAGGACCGGGCCGTCGGCACCGACGGCGGGCCATGCGGCGAGCCAGAGGAGGGCCGCCGCCACGGAAAGGCCGACGCGGCGGGCGGGCGGGCGTTCGGGCTGGGTGCGCGCCGGGAATCTCATGCTGAAAAGTGATCTCATGGTGAAAAGTGATGGTGACACGGGGAGCGGCGAGGGGTTCATTGGGGCATCGAGACGGTTTCGCCGCGGCTGATCGTGCTCATCGCCCCCCAAACGCCCCAGAGTGAGGGGCCGGTGTAGGTCCTGCTGTCGCTGTTGGATGGCTGTGGAGGGGTCTGATTGGGATCCCCCGCGTCGATTTCGTTGGTGATGAACCGGACGCTGCCGTCGCAAAATCCGCTGGTCACGCCGCCGACGTGGAAGCTGCTGGCGGTGTAAGGCCCCGACATAAGGTTCCACGTGGCTGCCGGCGTGCACATGGTGGCATTCGGTGGCAGCACCATGAAGAAACCGCTGTCGAAGGGCGGGGATCTCGCCCAGCGGCGGCCGCCGACTTCATTGAAATCGAAATACGACGCGGTCGCGAACGTCGGGGCCAAGCTCACCGCACTGAGGCAGACAGCCGGCTGCGCCGCGTTGGTCAGGTTCGTGTTGAGAACAAGGCTGCCGGGACCGCCCGACCGACCGTTGTAGACAGCCGCCTCGCTGAAAAGCAGGGTCTTGGAGAGGCCGTCCGTGATAGCCGAGAGCTTGACCTCCCGCCCCACCTGCGATGCCCGGCTTGTGTGGATCGGCCCGCGAAACCGCCAGGTGTCCTGGTTCTCGCTCGTTTGGATGTCGCCCCAGTTCATTCGATACGAGAAGATGCGGGACCGCAACGATCCCACGAACTGGCTCACGTCGCTGGGGCAGGCGCCGATGCCGCCCAACGGGGTTGACCGGGCCGAGGCATTGTCCTGGCAATTCGTCGTTCTCGCGGTGGCGACGATGTTATCGTAGAGCTTCTGCTCCTCGACATGAGGCAGCAGCACCGGAAAGATGCCGTAGCTCTCGGGCGCGGTCCTAAACATGATCTCGCCGGAGGCGCGGGGAATCCGCCTCAGCACCTCGGCCGCGTTCAGGCAACCCAGCGTCCACTGTTTCATGTTGTTGCTGCACGTGCTACGCCGCGCCGACTCCCGGGCCGCCTGCACGGCCGGCAGCAGGAGCCCCACAAGCGTGCCGATGATGGCGATCACCGCCAGCAGTTCCACGAGCGTGAACCCCGCTCGGTTTTCCCTGATTTGCATGGAAGTTTTCATAAAACGCGTGCCCTAAAAAAAGATGCTGAAAAAGATGAAGCGATAAGAACCAACCGGGAGAGAAGCACGATGCAATTGAACGGATGAACTCAGATGAACTCACATAAACAAGGAGCTGTTGGCCGTGCCCTTCATTGAAACTCCGCCCGGCCCCATGTGGCGGCCCGCTCGAACGGCACGATGTGATGAATTTCATGCGGGTTGCGGACCTCGATCACCTGGTTCCGCCAAATCTGCCCCGTGGCATCGCTCCAGTGCACTTGCCAGATAGCGGCCAACGCATCGCCGCTGCGTGGCGGATCGTCGGCGGCGTTCAGGAGCTGCCAGGGAATCGCATATTCGAGCACGTAGCCGCGGCCGTCGCCGTCGAGGGCGAAGGCTCCACGGAAGCCCTCGGGATCGATGATGTCGTCGGTCTCGCTGAAGTTCATGCCCCGCCGCAGCACGAGCGAGGCCCTGCCGCTCGGGGCGTGGTAGAGCATCGCCAGATGAGAGAGCCGTCTGTTCTCCGCCTTGGCCCGCGCTTCGGCGGTCGGTTCGAGATTTCGCGCGCGGTAATAGGCTGGTCCGTTGGCATCGGCGGGCCATCCCATCTTCCGATCGGTCGAGATGCGAACCTCCACGCTCCCGCCCTGCCAGGCCATCGTCGAATCGACGTGCGGATCGATCGCATTCCGCATCGGGAACGGATCCCGCACATGCGCCGCGATGTAGAGGCAGTCGTCGTCGTACATCATCCGGCCATCGACCTGCTCGAGCGTGCCGGGCGCGTCGTGAAGCGCCGCAGTGAAGCCTGGCGACTGCGTCCATTCGTCGAGTACGGCATCGACGACGACGGGACCGGCGGCTCGGGCGACGCGAATCGAATCGTGTCGGGGATTGCCGAAGTAGAGCCGCTCCTTGTCGGCCTGCTTCCACCCGCGCCACCACACATGTTCGACTCCCGGTTCGGACGGCAGACGCCTGACGAATCGGCTTTCGGAGTAGGGAATCCGCTCCATGCCCGCCGGCGACTGCGGGTTGAACCGGGCGGCCTGCCCGGCCTCGAGCCGTTTTGGATACCGTTCGCCCGA
>JBILWX010000032.1:0-31684 GCA_044369655.1 Pirellulales bacterium | reverse complement strand
GGCCGGTTTTCGCGGTCGGGCGGGGCAATTCGGGGTGCGACGGAGCGTCGCCGACTATATCGCCGGGATGACGGATCGCTTCCTGGACCGTGATCACGACCTGCGGCTCGGCCCGGGCTGAAAGACTCTCGCCGACCGTGAGAAAGTTTGTGTTACGCTAGAGCCGGTTTCTTCGGACTCGCACCTTGCTTCACAACACCCTCAACACCCTTTCGTCTCATGGCTCTCGTCGTCCTGCGCGCGATCTTCGTGATGGTCTCGTTGGGGCTCGCCGTCCTCATGTTCAACTCCGCGCCCATGCGGGAGTCGTCCCAGTGGCTGCCGTGGGCGGTCCTTGCCGGCATGGTCGTGCTGCCGCTGGTGGTGATCGGCTTCGATCTGTTGCTGCGACGCAAGGAATTGACGGTGATCACGTCGATCTACTTCGGCCTGTTGATCGGGGTGTTCCTCACCTACGTGGCCATCCTCGCCCTCACCCCCCTGCTCGCCACGGTACCAGCCACGCCGCTGCTGGGCTGGCTGCCGTCGGTGCTGGGCATGATCCTCTGCTACGTCTGCACGAGCCTGCTCCTCCAGACGCGTGACGACTTCCGCTTCATCATTCCCTACGTCGAATTCGCCCGTGACGTGAAAGGGCTGCGTCCCAACGTGCTCGACGCGAGCACGATCATCGACGGCCGGATCGCCGACCTCGCCGAATCGGGCCTGTTCCAGAGCCGGTTCGTCGTGCCGTCCTTCGTGGTGGACGAACTCCAGGAGGCCGCCGAGTCGGCCGACAAGTTCCGGCGGATCCGCGGCCGGCGGGGGCTCGACGTGCTGGCCCGCCTGCGCTCGGGAAAGGCGATCGAACTGGAGGTGACCGTCCCCCGCAACGACGCCGATCTTGACGCGACCAACGAATCTCGGGTGGTGGGCATGGCCGCCGAACTTGGTGGCCGGATCGTGACGGCCGACCCCAACGTGACGAAGATCGCGGGCGTGCGGAGCGTGCAGGCGATCAACGTCAATGATCTGGCCCTGGCATTGCGGCCGGTGTTCGTGCCCGGCGACCTGCTCGACGTGCGACTGGTGAAGCCGGGCGAGGAGCCGGGCCAGGGCGTGGGCTACCTCGAGGACGGCACGATGGTGGTGGTGGAGCAGGGCCGCGACCAGATCGGCCGCACGGTGCATGTGAGCGTCACGAGCACCCTGCAGACCACGGCCGGCAGGCTCGTGTTTGCGCGGCCCGAAATGCACCGCGGGTAAGGGGGTTCGAACCCGCCTCTGCCGTCCGTGATGCGGCGTCCGCCGACCGTGGTAGACTCGGTCGTTCTCACCGGGCCCATCGGCATTTCCACCCGATCCGAGGTTCCCATGCTCGGCATCCGAACGAGATCGATCGGTTTGGCTGTTTGGCTGTCTTGCGGCTGGCTGGGAGCGGCGGCCTGCGCGGCCGACAACCACCCCGGTCTGGCCGTCTACCGCGAGCACTGTGGCCGCTGCCATGGCGACGCAGGCACCGGCACGAAGGACGTGCCCGAACCGCTCGTCGGCGACCGCTCGGTGAATCAGTTGGCGGCCTACATCGACGAGACGATGCCGGAGGACGATCCGTCGAAGGTCTCCGGTGATCAAGCCCGGCAGGTGGCCGAATACATCCACGGTGCCTTCTATTCGGCCGTGGCCCGCGATCGCAACCGGCCGGCCCGCGTGGAACTCTCCCGGCTCACCGTCCGTCAGTATCGGAACACCGCCGCCGACCTCTTCGCCAGCTTCCGCACGTGCGGCCCGGGCATCGACGACCGCCGCGGCCTGCGGGGTGAGTATTTTCGGAGCCGCAACTTCAACCGCGAGACAGGTCTCGTCTTCGAACAGATCGACCCCCGGATCGATTTCGATTTCGGCGTCGAGGGCCCCGATCCCGAGCAGTTCGAGCCCAACCGCTTCGCGATCCGCTGGACCGGCTCGATCGTGCCGCCGGAGACGGGCGTGTACGAATTCGTGATCCGCACGGCGCACTCCGCCAAGCTCGCCCTCAACACCGCCGCGCATGAACCGCCCCTGATCGATGCCTACGTGAAGTCCGGCGACGACACCGAATACAAGGCCGGCATCACGCTCCTTGGCGGCCGCAGCTATCCGTTGCGTCTCGAATTCTCCAAGGCCAATCAGGGCGTCGACAAGAAGAACGAGCGGCTCGTGCAGGCGTCGATCCAACTGCTCTGGAAGCCGCCGCACGGCGTGCTCGAGCCGGTGCCAGAGCGATGCCTGCTGCCGGACGAGAGCGAGGAGGTGTTCGTTCTCAAGACGCCCTTTCCGCCCGACGACAGATCGATCGGCTACGAGCGGGGCACGAGCGTGTCGCAGGAATGGTTTGCGGCGGCGACCGCCGCCAGCGTGGAGATGGCCGATTACGCGTTCGACCACGTCGAGCAGCTGGCGCGGGCCAGGCGAAACAGCCCCGACCGTGCCGAGAAGCTCCGACAGTTCGCCACGACCTTCGCCGAGCGGGCCTTCCGACGTCCGCTCACGGACGAACTGCGGACGCTCGTCATCGATCGTCCCTTCGCCGACGCCCCCGACCTCGACACCGCGCTCAAGCGGTCGCTGCTGCTCGTGTTGGGATCGCCCCGATTCCTCTATCGCGAGGCCGCGGGCAGCGCGGATGCTGCGGTCGACGGATTCACGACCGCAGCCCGCCTGTCGTTCGCCCTCTGGGATTCGATCCCCGACGAGCCGCTGTGGGATGCCGCCGCCCACCACCAGTTGGTGACTCCCGCGCAGGTGCGGTCGCAGGCCGAGCGGATGGTGAACGACCGCCGCACCCGGGCGAAGGTGCGTGATTTTCTCTTCATGTGGCTCCGGATCGACCATGGACCGGAGCTCGTCAAGGACAAGACCCGTTTCTCGGAGTTTTCCCCCGAGATCGCGGCCGACATGCGGACGAGCCTGGAACTCTTTCTGGAGGACGTCGTCTGGGGCGAGGGGCCGTCTTCCGGTGGTCCCGGACACGGCGGCTCCGACTTCCGTCGGCTCTTCACCGACGACGAGGTCTACGTGAACGGCCGGCTCGGCCCGCTCTACGGCGTGACGTTGGCCGCGGATGCGCCGTTTCAACGCATCCGCCTCGACGACGGCCGCCGTGCCGGCGTGCTGTCTCATCCCTACATGGCGAGCGTGCTCTCCTACTCGGCCGCGACGTCGCCGATCCATCGGGGCGTGTTTCTCGCCCGCAGCGTGCTGGGCAACGTGCTCAAGCCGCCGCAGGAGGCGGTCGCGCCGCTGGCGCCCGACCTCCACCCCCACTTGAGCACGCGGGAACGGGTGGCGTTGCAGACGAGTTCCGTCGCCTGCCAAACCTGCCACACGATGATCAATCCGCTCGGCTTCGCGCTCGAGGAATTCGATCCGATCGGCCGCTACCGCACCGTCGAGAAACATCGCACGGGAGAAAAGCCGGTCGATGCGTCGGGATCGTATCTGCCTCGCCAGGGGCGTAAGGAGACGTTTCGTGGCGGGCGGGAGCTGGCGGCCATGATCGCCACCAGCCGCGACGCTCAGGAAGCCTTCGTACAAAATCTTTTCCACGCCCTCGTGAAGCAGCCCGCCCGGGCATGGGGCCCCGACACGCTGGAGAATCTGCGGCAGTCGTTCGCCGCCCATGGCTGCGACATCCGGCGGCTGCTGGTCGACATCGTGACCGTGGCCACCCTGCCACCGCCGACGGCCTCACCCCGCCCGTCCACTCCGGAGACCGTTCCATGACCACGCTCTCGCGTCGCGAACTCCTGCGTCGGCTCGGTGTCGGCTCGGCCGTGCTCCCCTTCCTCGGCAACCTGCCCAGCCTCGCCACGGCCGGCACCACGGGGCCGAAGCGGCGGCTCGTGATCGTCTTCAGCCCCGACGGCGTCGTGAAGAAGAACTTCTGGCCCACGGAGCCGGGGCCGTTCGCGACGTTGCCGCCGGTCGTGCGGCCGCTGGAACTGCCGCCGATCCTCGCACCGTTCGAGCCCTTCCGCGACCGGCTGCTCACGCTCAAGGGCGTGCACGACAAGGTGCAGGGGGATGGCGACAAGCACATGCGCGGCATGGGCTGTCTGCTCACCGGCATCGAGCTCTTTCCTGGCAACATTCAGGGCGGAGGCGAAACCCCCGCCGGCTGGTCGAGCGGCCTTTCCATCGACCAGGATATCAAAGCCTTCCTGCAGGGCCGGCCCGAAACGGCCACCCGGTTTGGCTCCCTGGAATTCGGTGTGCTCGTCCCCAACCGTGCCGACACCTGGACACGGATGATCTATGCCGGCCCCAACAAGCCGATCACGCCGATCGATGATCCCTACCAGATGTTCCATCGGCTCTACGGGCAGGTGAAGGATCGCGAGAGCCTGCGGAGCGTGCTCGACGAACTCCGCGAGGATCTGGCCGCGGTGGCCGCGGCCCTGCCGGTGGAGGACCGCCGGATTCTGGAGGAGCACACGGCGCTCGTCCGCGGATTCGAGAAGGATCTGGCGAGCCATCACGAGACGGTGGCGCACGCGGCACCGGTGCTCGAGCAGGGGATCATCGAGCAGAACGACCAGATGCCGAAGATCAGCCGCATGCAGATCGAGCTGGTCGTGGCATCGTTGGCGGCCGACTTCACCCGGATCGCCAGCCTGCAATACACCAACTCGGTGGGCCAGCCGCACATGAAGTGGCTCGGCGTGGAGGAGGGGCAGCACGATCTCTCCCATGAGCCCAACTCCAACGCGACCGCCCAGGAGAAGCTCACGAAGATCAACGCCTGGTATGCGGGCGAGGTGGCCCACCTTGCCAGGCGACTGGCCGAGACGCCCGAGCCGGGTGGCCACGGCTCGCTGCTCGACCATACGACGATCCTCTGGACGAACGAACTGGGCGAGGGCAATTCCCACTCCCTCGACGACATTCCCTGGGTGATGGTGGGGAATGGCCTCGGCTTCACGATGGGGAGGGCGGTCGACTTCAAGGGCGTCCCGCACAACCGGCTGCACCTCGCCATCGCCCATGCCATGGGGCACACCGGCCTCGAGCGATTCGGCAACCCGGACTATTGCGGCGACGGCCCGCTCACCGGGCTGGCATGAACTCGCGGTCGCACCCCAGCCCGCAGCCATCCAAGCCCGCAGCGCAAGCAAGGGACTTCACCGCCCCCGGCCTTGCGTATCCCCTGTCTCCCATCCGTGGCGGTTTTGGGGCATACTGTTCACTTCCTGGAGGAGCTTCGTGATGAAACGCCGTTTCGAGTCGTTGCTGCCCGCCGCCGTGTTCGTCGGCCTGAGTGTCACCTGCCTGACTGCGGCGTTCGCGGCGCCCACGGGCAACCCGGCGCATACCGACCCCGCGAAGACCGATGCCGATTTCCTCTTCCAGGGCGAATACGCCGGCACCGTCGCGCATGACGGCCAGCCCGTGCCGTTCGGCGTGCAGGTAATCGCGATTGGCGAGGGGAAGTTCGACGTCGTCGGCTATCCGGGCGGCCTGCCCGGCGACGGCTGGACCCCGCCGAACAAGATCAAGGGCACCGGCGCCCGCGCGGGCGAAGGCGACGACGCCGTGGTGAAGGTCGAGGCCCTCGACTGGGGCGGCAACAGGCGCACCGGCGAGATCCGCGACGGTGCGCTCGTCGTCCAGTCCGACTCGGGCAGCGAGATCGCACGGCTGCCAAAGGCGAACCGCAGCAGCGCCACGCTGGGGCAAAAGCCGCCGGAGGGGGCGATCCTGATCTATGACGGCATGGGCACGAGCACCGATACGTCGAGACTCGTCGGAGGCCGCGTTTCCGAGGACGGCCTCCTCATGGAGGGCGTGACCACCAAGGACACCTTCGGCGACGCCCTCTGGCACATCGAATTTCGTCTGCCCTACCAGCCGAAGGATCGCGGCCAGGGGCGCGGCAACAGCGGCGCCTATCTCATGGGCTGCTACGAAACCCAGATGCTCGACAGCTTCGGCCTCGAAGGGAAGGACAACGAGTGTGGCGGCATCTACAAGGCTGCGGCGCCGGTCGTGAACATGTGCCTGCCGCCGCTGGCCTGGCAGACCTACGACATCACTGTCACGGCGCCGCGATTCGAGGGAAACAAGAAGGTGGCCAACGCCCGCCTGACCGTGCGCCACAACGGCACCATGATCCACGACAACGTCGAAGTGCCGGCGATCACGCCCAGTGGTCCTCTCAAGGAGGAGGCGTCGCAGGGTCCGCTCTACCTGCAAAACCACGGCAATCCGGTCCGCTACCGCAACATCTGGGTGCTGCCGAAGTCGTGAAGCAGCTGGCGGTGCATTCCATCGACACAGCGACCGGACGGTGCACCTGCGCCGTCTGCCCGCTGCTCTGCGACGACATCCTGATCACCGCGAGGGGTGTGGAAGGGGGGTGCGACCACGGCCGTGAGGCGATCCTCGCGACGCTGGCCGACGCCGACTCGCCGCATCCCGAGCCGGGGGCGAACGGCCACTCCGTCTCGCGTGTGCAGGCGGTCGATCAGGCGGCGGCGCTGCTGACGGCCGCCCGGCGGGTGCTCGTGACCGGCCTGGCCGGGGCCACGCTCGAGGCGATCACGGCGGCCTGTGATCTCGCCGAAACGCTCGGCGCCGCCGTCGACGCGGGCCTGCCGGAATCGGCACGTGCCGCGGGTCCCACGATCGCGCGGGCCGGCGAAGTGACCGCCGTCTGGGAGGAACTCCGCGACCGGGCCGATCTCGTGATCTTCTGGGGCTGCGATCCCGCCGACTCGCATCCGCGATTCAGCGAGCGATTCGTCGCCCCCGCCTTGTCCGACGGCCGCAGCCGCCGGACGATCGCGGTCGGCCCGGCCAGCGTCATGCCCGCTGCCGCCGGGCATCGTCACCTGCCGCTCGCCCATGATCTCGCCGTGGAGGCGGCACGCTGCCTGCAGATGCGGATCGTGGGCCGTGCGTTTCCGGCCGGCCTCGATGCGTCGCTGGCCGCCGTCTGCGACGCCTTGCACGAGGCGATCCGGTCGGCCACCTGCGTGGCGGTCGTCACGAACGACCACCTCGACCCGGTGGGACTGGAAGCCTGGAGCATCGTCCATCTCATCCGCACCATCGCCCATGCCAAGCCGGCCTTCCAGATTCCGCTCGCCGCGGGGATCGCGGGCGGCGGTGCCAACGTCGCCGGCGTTGCGGCAGTGTGCACCTGGAGGTATGGGGCTGCCGGCGGCATCGCCCGCGCCGACCGGATCGGCAGCCTGTTTTTACCGGCCGAGTCCGACGCCCGGCGGCTGATCGACCGGGGCGAGGTGGACGCCGTTCTGGTGCTGGGGCGGCTGAGCGGCACGCTCGAGCGGGCGATCGCGGCCCGCGGCGATGCACTCACGTTGGTGCGGATCTCCGACGCCGCGGAAATCGGTCCGCCACCGGCTGCTCGCACGGTTCGTCTCCGCTCCGCCAGCGTGACGATCGCCACCACCGGCACGATGCTCCGTGAGGATGGCCGTCGTGTCGTGCTGATCCCGCCCCGGCGGGGTGAATGGCCGGAGATGCGGCAACTGCTCGTCGATCTCGCGAACGCCGTCCGGCAATCGCTCGCCGTGTCCGCTGTCGGAGGCCGGCCATGAGCATGCCCCTCCACCCCGACGGCCGGCCCCGTGGCCCGGCTCCCGAACCGTGCCGTTTCGTCATCGCAGGCGGCAGGATCCACGATCCTCTCAACGGCCGCGACGGCGCCGTGGACGACATCTGGGTGGAAAACGGCCGGATCGTGGCCAGGCCGGCTGATCCCCTGCTCTTCAGGCGGATCGACGCGGACGGAAAAGTCGTGATGCCGGGAGGCGTCGACCTGCACAGCCACGTAGCCGGGCCGAAGGTGAATGCGGGCAGACGCATCGCCCCGCAGCTGGCCCGCCGCACGCCGGCCGCCGTGCCCACCATCCATTCGACCGGCGCACTCTACGCCGCACTGGGCTACACGACCGTATTCGACGCGGCGATCGCCACCGCCGCCGCCGGGCTCGCCCACATGGAGCTCTGCGAACTGCCCATTCTCGACAAGGGCATCTACCTGCTCGCGGCCGACGATGCCGACGTGCTGGCGGCCCTCGACCGCGCGCACGACGGACAGGGTGATCGCGAGGTGCAACGGCTCCTGACGGCCGCGGTCCGGGCCGGCAGGGGATGGGCGGTGAAGGTGGCCAACCCGGGCGGACCGGCATTCTGGAAGCGGGGCCGCGGCGACCACCGCGATCTCGACACCCCGCTGCCGGGCATGTCGCTCACCGGGCGGACGCTCCTCGAGCGGCTGGCCCGGGCGGTGCAGGCGGTTCGCTTGCCGCACCCGCTCCATGTCCACACGGCCAACCTCGGCCTTCCCGGCAATTGGCGGACGCTGCTCGAGACCATGCGGACGTTCGACGGCATTCCGGCGCATCTCGCCCACGTGCAGTTCCACAGCTACTCAGGCGGCGATCTCGATGAAGACACGTTCGGCTCGGGAGTGGCACCGGTCGTCGACTGGTTCAACACCCACCCGGAACTCACGCTCGACGTGGGCCAGGTGCTCTTCGGCGACACGGTGGCGATGACGGGCGACTCGGCCGCCGCCGAGCATCTGGCGCACGCCACCGGCGTGCCGTGGATGTCGCACGATCTGCACTTGGAGGGGGGCTGCGGCGTGCTGCCGATCAGCTACCGCGAGAAGAGCATGGTGCATGCCTGGCAGTGGGCGATCGGCCTGGAATGGTTCCTCACAGCCACCGATCCGTGGCGATTGGTGCTCTCGACCGATCACCCCAATGGCGCGCACTTCACCGCCTACCCGCATCTCATGCGGCTGCTGGGCGACGCGGCATTCCGTCGCGAGGCGTTCGACCGGATCCATCCGGCGGTGCGGAAGCGGAGCCCGCTGGCCGGCATCACCCGCGAATACACGCTTCAGGAGCTCTGCATCATCACACGGGCAGCCCCCGCGAAGATCGCGGGGCTTCCGACCAAGGGGCATCTGGGCATCGGTGCCGACGCCGACATCACGGTCTACCGTCCCGATGCCGATCTCTCCCGCATGTTCGCCATGCCCGCGCAGGTCTTCAAGGCGGGCATTCTCGTCGCGGAAGACGGCCAAGTGCGATCGCTGCCTGCGGGCCGCGTGCTCGCCGCCTCAGTGGAGTAACTTCGGTTCTGGAAGCGCAAGCGACGGGATCGGTGTGAGGATCCCGAGCGTGTGGCTATCCTGCCACAGCGAGGGAACTCATACCGTCCCGGAGCGGATCCGGGGGACAGCGGGCAAACACGGATGCGACCTAGCCTGCACACGCGGCCAGGATCGCCGCGACCATGCGGTCTGCTGGAAATTCAGCGACCGCCCGCGCCGTGGCCGCGGTTCCATACTTCGCGGCCAGGGCGTCGTCCTCGATGATGGAAAGCGCCCGCCTGGGAAACTCGCTCTCCGGATCCGCCGCCACGATCCGCCCGGTGGCGCCATCGAGAATCAGTTGACCTGCCGCGTCGCTCGCCACCCCCACCGCCGGGATGCCGAGCGCCATCCCATCGAGCAGCGCGCCGCCGCAGGCGACCTCGCCCGACTGCCAGACGAGCCGCACCTCCCGCAGCAGGTCTGGCAGGCAGTCGAGCTGCGGCACCAGGTGCAACCGCTCATCCACCCGCTGCGCGCGGGCCCGGCGCAGAAGACGGTCGCGGAGCGGACCGCTTCCGACCAGCACATGCTCCAGTCGCCGATGCACGACCCCCAACTGGTCGATCGCCCAGAGCAGCCGTTCGAGCTTCGCTTCGGCCACCAGCGGAGCAACGCAGAGCGTCCAGAGCTTTTCTGGATCGAGACCGATCCGGGCGGCCAGATCGGCGCGCGAGAGCCCCGCGGCGGTCGCGGCGTCGGCCCCCGGCGGGATCGTCTCGATGGTCGCCGCAGACGCCCCCAGTCGGGCGCATGCGTCTGCCACGACTGCCGACGATGCGATCACCCGATCGGCCTGGCGAAGTGCCAGCCCCGTGAGGGTTCCGCGGGGCCGCATCCCCAGATGGCTGACGAGCCGGACATGGGGCACGAGCAGCTTCACCGCGGCGGCGAGCCGGGCCTGGGAGCGGCCCCAGGCGAGCACTCCGTCGGATGATCCGAGTTCGAGGCTCCGCACGAGCCGCACAAGCCGCACCGCCGCCGCGGCGTCGACGACGGGCCGCGTCGCGAGTCGATGCACGGTCATGCCGGCACCTTCGAGCCGCGTTGCCACGGCGCCGCCGGTGGTCGTCACGGCCAGGTGCACGCTCCAGCCGGCGGCCCGAAACCCCTCGGCGGCCAGTTCGACCTGCCGGCCGGTGCCCACGGGGTCGAGCCCCCGCGACACCATGAGGATGCGGCGGCGGCCGGCCGGCCGCGGGGCCGCATCGGCAGGCAAACCGGCATGGCGTGGTGGGGATGGCGTGGTCATCGAGCCTGTCTCGGGGTCGCCGAAACCATACCCGACAATGAAATCGCGGAGAATGCCGAAGCTCGCCGTTATTCCCGGAACAGTTTTTTGCGGGCCGTCTGCGAGATCGCGACCACGGCCGGATGCTTGAGCCGTTTCTCGACCGAGATCGCATAGAAGCTTTCCCGTACCGAGTCTTCCCGGCCCACGACACTGACGCCATACATCCGCCGGACATCCTCCTCCACGGCGGTCGGCGCCACGAAGATGCCGTCGCCGAAGGCCCCGAACGCCTTGAGCAGGGCGCTGTCGGTGAATTCGGCCCGCACCTTCGGGCGGATCTCCTGTTCGTCGAACCACTGATCGAGTGACCGCCGCAGGGCGGTATTGCCCGACGGGAGCAACATCGGCGCACCGTCGAGCGACGCGGGAAAGCCGCGACGATATTTCCGTGCCAGGTCGTCCTTGGCGAAGAATGTCACCCCGCAGTCGCCGAGCAGGTGGTTGAATGCCTTCATGCCCAGCCGGGGGTTCGCGGGAAAGTCGCTCACCACCAGATCGAGTTCGTGGAGCGCCAATTGGGCGAGCAGCCGATCGGGCTCGCCGTCGATGCAGGTGATCCTCACCTCCTCCCCGAGATGGAGCGCCGGTTCGAGGAGCCGGTGCACGATCAGCTTGGGCAGGGCCTCCGCCACGCCCACGACGAGCCGCAGGGCATGCCCCGCCGGGCGGCTGTTGAGCGTGTCCTGCAGTTCACGGCCCAGCGAGAAGATCTCGTCGGCGTAGCGGAAGACCATGCGGCCTGTCTCCGTCAGCGCGATCGAACGGCCGGAGCGTTCGAAGAGCCGCGTCTTGAGCGACCTCTCGAGCGCCCGAATCTGCCCGCTCACGGTCGGCTGCGTGAGATGCAGCTGCCGGCATGCCTTCGTGATGCTCCCCTCGCGGGCAGCGGTCCAGAAATAGAGCAGGTGGTGATAGTTGAGCCAGTTCACGAGCCACCCCGATGCTTATAGATATTTTCGATGCATTGAGACGCATCTGCCTATGTCTACGATGCCATCCAAAAACGTTCAACTGCTCGGTTTGCGAAGTCTGGGAAAGCCTCGCGCCGGAACGGAAAACGACGAATGTCGCCCACCGCCGCGGGAGACCGGCATCGCGATCTGTGGCTTCTCCACCCGGCAGGTCGGGGGCGAGAGTGAAATCGACACCGACCTGTATGTCTCGTTATATACCCGGGGCGATGGCGAGCCGGTCCCCGAGACGCCGAGATGCCCCCGCGGCCCCTGCAGGCCGCGGCTGGCGTTCCGACCGGCAGCACACTCCACCCCCTTGCATGGGCCGTCCATGACCACATCCACCGCCGGCCACCACGTGCACCCCCCGACGCGCCCCTGGCAGCGGCTCTCCAGGCTGCTGCAGATAGAACGCTCCGACATCCTGACGCTCCTGGCATTCGCCATCGCAGTGGGCGTTCTCTCCATCGTCGCGCCCGCCGCGATCGAGGCGCTCGTCAATACGGTCGCCTTTGGCGTGCTGCTCTGGCCGGTGGTGGTGCTGTCGCTCGTGATGTTCGCATTCCTGTTCGTCGCGGCCGTGGTGCGGGCGTTGCAGACATTCGTCGCAGAGTGCCTGCAGCGGCGGCTTTTCGTGCGGACGGCCAACGCCTTTGCAAGCCACTTCGCGCGGGCCGAAATGGAATCGTTCGACGGCCGCAACCCCACCGACATC
Source organism: Pirellulales bacterium (assembly GCA_044369655.1). Taxonomy (GTDB): domain Bacteria; phylum Planctomycetota; class Planctomycetia; order Pirellulales; family UBA1268; genus CAMCQY01. The sequence continues at coordinate 19,571 of JBILWX010000032.1, read as the reverse complement.
GTCAACCGGTTCTTCGAGGTGTCGACGGTGCAGAAATCGGTGGCGACGCTGCTCGTCGACGGCATCGGCATCGTGATGATCACCATCGTCGGCCTGATCGTGCTGGCGTTCTATCACCCCTACCTCCTCACCTTCGCGGCCGTGATGGTGATCCTGGTGGCCTTCCTGATGGTCGTGCTGGGCATCGGGGGCGTTCGATCCAGCATCAACGAGAGCTACGCGAAGTTCGACATGGCGGCCTGGCTCGAGGAGATCGCCAAGTGTCCGCACACCTTCCGGTTTGGCCGCGGCGGGACGCTTGCCCTCGACCGCGCCGACAGTCTGGCAGACGCCTACGTGACGGCCCGCAAGCGACACTTCCGCGTGGTCTGGCGGCAGACGCTCTTCGCGCTCTTGCTCGAGGCCGTCGGGAGCACGGTGCTGCTGGGCCTGGGCGGCTGGCTGGTCATCAACCGCCAGCTCACGCTCGGCCAGCTCGTGGCCGGGGAACTGATCGTCACGCTCGTGCTGACGGCGTTGTCGAAGATCGGCAAATACATCGAGATCTTCTACGACCTGCAGGCGGCGCTCGACAAGCTGGGGGTGCTCGACCAGTTGCCGCTCGAGCCGGCCGGCGGGGAACTGCTGCCTGCGAATCCGGCCCCCATGGCGGTGGTGGCGGAGGTGCTCCGCGAGGGACACGCGCCGCAGCGGCTGGAGGTCCGGGCTGGTGAACGGGTCGCCGTCCATGGCCCTTCAGGGAGCGGCAAGACCTTTCTGCTCGAGTTGCTCGGGCTTTTGCGGGTGCCTCGCGAGGGCCTGCTCGAATTCGACGAGATCGATGCCCGATCGCTCGACCGGGCCGCCACCCGGCTGCTGGTAGCCTACGTCGGCCGGGCCGAGACGTTTGCCGACACGGTGGCGGAGAACGTGCGGGTGGGCCGCGACAACCTGTCGTCGGCTGATGTCCGTCGCGCGCTCGAAATGGTCGGCCTGGCCGACCGGGTGGCACGGCTGCCGCAGGGCGTCGCCACGCCCCTGGCCTCCGACGGGCTCCCGCTTTCTTCCAACGAGATCTCCCGGCTGTCGCTCGCGCGGGCGTTGGCCGGCAAACCCCGGCTGCTTCTCATCGACGGCCTGCTCGATGGTCTCGACATCCATGACTGCCCGGAATTGGTCGAGTCGATTCTCGATCGCACCGCGCCGTGGACCCTCGTGATCGTCACGGCGCGTGACGACATCCAGCAGCGCTGCGACCGCGCGGTGGAGTGGATATGAGCCGCACGAAGAAACCCACTGACGGTTCCGCACCGCGACGTTCGGCGCTCGCCAACGCCGCCACCCCCCGGACCGTCCGCTTCCTCGCCCGCCTGCTCTTTCTGGCTTTCCTCGCCGCGCCATTCGCCCTCGCCCTCGTGCCCTGGCAGCAGACCGTCCAGGGGCAGGGAACGGTCATCGCCTACGCCCCGGTCGAGCGGATGCAGGTGCTCACCGCCCGGGTTTCCGGACAGGTCCGCAAGTGGCACGTGGTCGAGGGAACCCGCGTCAAGATGAACGACCCGGTCGTGGACATCGAAGACAACGACCCCGAGCTTGCCACCAGATTGGAGGCCCAGCGGGGGTTCCTGGCCGAACGTCTCGTGGCGGCCCGGCTCGAGGTGGCGGAACTGACGACGGCCGCGAAGGCCCAGGAATCGGCACGGGATGCGGCCGTACAGGCGGCCGAGGCCAACCGTCAGGCGGCACGCAAGGCGATCGAGGTGGCGGAGCAGGCCGGGGCGAACGCGAAGTTCGCGCAGGGCTTCGAGGTCAACCGCTACAAGATGTTCGACGAACTCTTCAACAACCCGCAGTTCGGCGGCCTCGAAAGCAGACTGTCGCGGGACGAGGCCCGCATGCGGGCCGACCGTGCCACGACCGACAGCGACAAGGCCGACGCCGAAATCCAGCGGACCCGGGCCACGCTGCTCACCCAGGAGGCCCTGCTGCTGCAGGCCGATGCCGCCGGCCTGTCGGCGATCGCCGTGGCCCGCAGCAACCTGCGTAAGAGCGAGCAGAACCTCTTCACGATCGAGCGGGAGCTGCAGGACATCGACAACCGCATCGAGCGGTTCAAGGCCCGGATGGTCACGGCACCGTGCGACGGCGTCGTCTTCCGCATCTCGGCCAACGTGGGTCAGGGCGGCCAGTTCGTGAAGGAAGGCGAAGACCTCTGCACCATCGTGCCCGACACCAACGATCGCGTGGTCGAACTCCTGCTCGACGGCATCGACGCCCCCCTGGTGCTCGCCTATGCGGAACGGACGGGGCACATGCCGCACGTGCGGCTGCAGTTCGAGGGCTGGCCGGCGGTGCAGTTCTCCGGCTGGCCGGAACTGGCCATCGGCACCTTCGGCGGGCGGATCCGCCAGGTCGACGCAGCCAGCGGCGGTGCCGGGAAGTTCAGGGTGCTGGTCGAGCCGGAACAGCGGCTGGCCGGCGATCCATGGCCCGATCCCCAGTTCCTCCGGCAGGGCAACCAGGCGATCGGCTGGGTGTTCTTGAATCGCGTGCCGCTGGGCTACGAGATCTGGCGTCGTCTCAACGGTTTCCCGCCGGTGCTGGCCCCGTCCGCCAAGCAGAAGGACGACGGCAAGGATGGCTCCAAGCCGCCGAAGATCAAGGTCGGATGACCACATCGCGTCATACATACGCCCCCTGCCTGCGCACGGTGATCGCCGCCGTGTTGGTCGCGGCGACGCCGTGGAACCAGCTTGTGTCGGCGGGGGAGCCGGAACTGTTCATACCGGCTCCCGATGCCGCCCGCATGGAGCCGCCACCCGATGCGCTCGGCCTGCGGCCGATCCTGACCCAGTCGTTCCTCCAACTCTCGGACGCGCCGCTCGAGCTGAAGGCCTCGGAGCCGGCTGTCGGTCCTGAACTGCTGCCGCCCCCGGCCGCGCAGCCCGCCGCGGACGGGGTTCCGGCGCTCGCAGACATCGCTCCCTCGAAGCCGTCGCTGTCGCCGCAGATTCAGGGCCTGTCGATCGACGACCGGCCGGAGCCGCTCACGCTTCAGGACGTGCTCAGGAGCGTGCTCGTCAGCTACCCGCTGCTGCAGGCGGTCGAGCGGGAACGCGGCATCGCCGCCGGCAAGCTCACCACGGCCATGGGCGCCTTCGACACGAAGGTCAACATGGCCGGACAATCGCTCGCGCCGGGCACCTACGAGAACTACCGGTCCGACTTCGGGTTTTCGCAGCAGTTCATGACGGGCGGCATCAGTGCCTTCGGCGGCTTCCGCACCGGCTTCGGCGAGTTCCCCACCTACAACCTCGGCCAGAAGACGGCCGACGCGGGGGAATGGCGGGGCGGCCTCAACATTCCGTTGGCCCGCGATCGCGAAATCGACCGCGCCCGGGCCACGCGGGCCCAAGCGGCCCTGGACGTCTCGCTCGCCGAGCCGATGATCGAGCGCAGCCGTCTCGACTACATGAAATCGGCCGCCCGGACCTACTGGAATTGGATGGGCAGCGGCGAGCGGTATGCCGCGACCGAGCGTCTCCTCGATCTCGCGACCGAGCGCGACAAGCAGCTCGCCCTCAAGGTGAGCGGCGGCATCGTGGCGAACATCGAGCGGGTCGACAACCAGCAGAACATCGCGCTGCGCAACGGCCTGATCGTGCAGGCCGACCGGGCCGTGCAACAGTCGTCGATCGAGCTGTCGCTGTACCATCGGGACGAAGGCGGCCAGCCGCTGCTGGCCCGCCGCAGCCGGATGCGGCCGGTACCCGCGCCCGTCGAGCCGACCATCGAGGTCTACGAGCAGTCACTCGCGCGGGCGTCGGCGGCACGGCCCGAGTTTCAGCGGCTGTCGCTCCAGCGGGAAAAGCTGCTCGTGGAGCGGAAGCTCGCCGTCAACCAGACCCTGCCCGGCATCGACGGGCAGATCATGGGCAACCAGGACGCCGGATTCGGGAAGAGCCCGCTCTCCGGCCCCAACGGCCTCGATCGCCAGGTGCTGCAGGCCGGGCTCGTCTTCCAGATGCCCGTGCAGCGTCGCGACGCCTTCGGCAAAATGCAGACGCTCGACGCGCAGCTCACGCAGGTCAACCGGCAGCTGAGCTACGCGGAGGACCAGGTGCGGGCCGAGGTGCAGGATGCCTTCTCGCTTTTGGAACGGGCCTTTGAGTTCCACGAACAGTCGAAGCACCGGCTCGAGCTGGCGCGGCTCGTGGCGCTCGCCGAGCGGGAGCAGTTGCGGCTGGGCCGCAGCGACGTGCTCCGGGTGACGCTCCGCGAGCAGGCGAAGTTCGAGGCCGAGGTCGCGGAGATCAATGCCCGGCAGGAATACTGGCGGGCCGAGAGCGACCTGCGTGCGGCCGACACGTCGCTCGGACTGGACCTGCCGTCACTCCAACTGCCCAAGCCCAAGTAAGCCTCGCGGGGCGGGGCGCGAGAGGGCATCATCTCGCGTGCGGCTCGACGCGGCGTGGATCAACGTCCGCCGATGTCGTCGGCATCGAGGGCGGCGACATGGGGCAGGTGCCGCCAGGCCCCGTCGTAGTCGAGGCCGTAGCCGACGACGAACAGGTCGGGGATGTCGAAGCCGACGAAGTCGGGCTCGATCGCCACTTCCGCGCGGCCCCGCTTCCGCAGGAGCACGAGCGACCGCACGCTGGCCGCCCCCCTGCCCCGCAGGTCGGCGAGGATCGCCTCGAGCGTCCGGCCGCTGTCGAAGATGTCGTCGACCAGGAGCACGTGCTGGCCCGTGAGATCGGGCAAGAGGTCGAGCCGCAGGTCGAGACGGCCGGCCCGCGTCGCGGTGCCGCGGTAGCTGCTCGCCCACACCATGGAGAGGCGGACGGGGCCTGACAGCCTGCGAATCAGGTCCGACACGACCACGACGCTGCCGGTGAGCACGCCGACGACGGTGAGCGGCCCGTCGCCGTAGGCCTGCCGCACGTCGCGGGCCAGGCGGTCGATCCCCTCGGCGAGCTGTTCGGCGGTGAGCAGGGTGTGCATGGTTGCGGCGGCAGGGCGGCGGTGAAGACGCTAGAGTGAGGGAGTATTATCCACGTTTTCTCTCCCGCGTCACGCGATGCAGCCTCGGCAGCCGCCGTCCTCTCCATGCCCGCCCCCCCTGCTCCATCATCGCTGCCCCTCGTTCCGCGGCCGCATTGGTCGACGATCACCGTCGCCGGTCATACCTGCGAATGCTACGAGCCGCCGCGGCCCCTGCCCGATCGGGCGGTGATCTATCTGCACGACGTGACGGAGCAGCCGCTTCAGGAAGCGGCCGGCCTTCGCGATGCGATCGAGGCGGCCGGGCTGCCGGCGATCGCGCCGCGGACGGGCCGCTCCTGGTGGCTCGAGCGGATCATGCCCGGCTTCGACAAAGAGGTCACGCCGGAGCGGTTCGTCCTCGAACCGGTGCGAGCCGAGATCGAGCGACGGTTCGGCGTGACGGCCCCGGGCATCGCCCTGCTCGGCACGGGGATGGGGGGCCAGGGGGCGCTCCGCATCTCCTACCGCCATCCGACGGTTTTTCCGGTGGCGGCCGCCGTCGATCCGGCGATCGATTTTCATCTCGCGATGCGGGAATGCGACGACCGCGATGACGGCGCATACTACGACACGCTCTGGGAAACCTACGGCGACGTGGAACGGGCGCGGCAGGACACGGCGATCCTCCACGTGCATCCGCTCAACTGGCCGCGGCACCAGTGGTTTGCGAGCGACGCGTCCGACGTCCACTGGCACGATGGCGCCGCCCGGCTGACGAGCAAGCTCCGCGCGCTCGGCATCCCGCACACGGCTCTGCTCGAATCACGGGGGTTCGCCGCCGCCAGCCTGGCCCCCGACGCGATCCGGTTTGTCGTGGACGCTCTCGACGTGGAATCCCGCCGGCTCGCATGAGGCACCGTCGCTGCCAGCGCGGAATGGGCGGCACCACGCCCATCCAAGCCCGCAGCGCAAGCAAGGGACCTGCGGATTCCCCCCAGCCGCCCGAAGTTGCACCCGATAAGCGCCCGGCTTTTGCATTCGCATTTTTCAGCCTGATGCAAATGCGTCGTCGGACGCTATCTTTCCTCCCCAGCAGATGCCTGCGGGGCCAAGACACCGCTGCGGGCCATCGTCGTCAAGGGGCGAAACCGGATCGACTTCGAGGTGCCTTCTCGGGAGAAATGACGGTGCGGAGCGCAAGCGAAATGCCGGTGTCGAACGTTTCTCCTGCGATACCGGCGTCGCAGCCGCGACATCCTGCAGATGCCACGCCGTCGGACATGCAGGCGTTGCTGCTCTCGGCACCGGGGCAACTCGGCCTCGCGAGGATGGCGACGCCAACACCAGCCGCTGGTGAAGTGCTCGTCCGTATCGCTGCCTGCGGGATCTGCGGCAGCGACGTGCACGGCTACACCGGTGGCTCCGGCCGCCGGATCCCGCCGCTCGTCATGGGTCACGAGGCGGCCGGCACCGTGGCCGCGATCGGCAGCGGTGTCGCCGATCTACCCGTCGGCGCCCGCGTGGCCCTCGATTCCACCGTGTACTGCGGCGACTGCGAATACTGCCGGACATCCCGCGAGAATCTCTGCACCCATCGGCAGGTGCTGGGGGTGTCCTGCGGCCCGTATCGCCGCCATGGCTGCTTCGCCGAATATGCCTGCGTGCCACGCCGCATCCTGCACCTGCTGCCCGATTCGGTCGACTTCGTGACGGCCGCACTCTTGGAGCCGCTCACGATCGCGCTGCACGCCGTGAACCTCGGTGAAGCAGGGCCGGGCACCCGCTCGGCCGTCGTCGTGGGGGCGGGCACGATCGGGCTGGCCTGCGTCGCGGCCCTCGAGGCCCGCGGCGTGCGCCGGATCGCAGCGGTCGATTTCGACGAAGCACGGCTCGGGCAGGCCCGCCGGCTGGGTGCCACCGAGACGATCACAGCGGGCGCCGAAGCGGGCCGGCTGGCCGCGGCGTGGGGGAAGTCGTCGGACGACAGCGACGGCGCCGACCTCGTCATCGAGGCAGTCGGCGCGACGGCCCCCGTGCAGACCGCGATCGAGGCGGCCACCCGCGGCGGCACGGTCGTGCTCGTGGGCAACGTGTCGCCGAAAATCGAACTGCCGCTCCAGCAGGTGGTCACCCGTCAGATCCGCCTCCAGGGCTCGTGCTGCGCCGCCGGCTGCTATCCCGAGGCGATTCGTCTCGTGGCGGAAAAACGCGTCGACCTTGCCGGCTTCGTGAGCCGCGTGGCGCCACTGGCCGAGGGCGCCGACTGGTTCGAGCGTCTCCACCGCGGCGAGCCGGGGCTTGTGAAGGTGGTGCTGCAACCGTGAGTGGCCCGGCCCCGGATCTTTCCCTGTTCTCGCTTGCTGGTCGCACCGCGCTCGTGACGGGGGCCAGCCGGGGCCTCGGCCTGCAGATGGCCAAGGCCCTCGCCCGCGCCGGCGCCGATCTCGTGATCACGGCCCGCTCGGCCGATTCGCTCGCGGAGCCGCGGGCGGAACTCGAATCACTCGGCCGCCGCGTCACGCCGCTCGCCCTCGACCTCGTGAGCGAAGCGAGCATCCGCGCCGCGGCCGCCGCGGCGATCGACGCCGGGCCGATCGACGTGCTCGTCAACAACGCCGGCTGCAACGTCCGCAAGCCGGCCGCCGACGTCACCTGGGACGACTGGAACACCGTGCTCGACACGAATCTCCGCGGCACCTTCTTCATGTCGCAGGCGATCGGACGGCACATGGCAGACCGCGGCCGCGGACGGATCATCACGATCGGCAGCATCACGAGCGTGTTCGGTTTCGGCGGCCTCGCCCCCTACACGGCCAGCCGCGGCGGCATCCGCCAGCTCACGATGAGCCTGGCCGACGCCTTCGGCCCCCAGGGCATCACGGTCAACTGCCTCGCGCCGGGCTGGTTTCGCACCGCGCAGAACGACGTGATGTACCGCGACGAGGCCTGGGTGAAATCGATCACGGATCGCACGCCGCTCAAGCGGCCCGGCCAGGCCGGCGACCTCGACGGTGCCGTCGTCTTCCTGGCCTCCGACGCGAGCGGGTTCATCACCGGCCAGACGCTGCTCGTGGACGGTGGCTTCACGACGGGCTCGACCCAGGCCGTGCCTCGCCCCACGACCTGACAGGTGCCGGCGTGTCAGCAGGCGGGCCGGGAATGCTCGCCGCATCCAGCGGAGAAACGGCCGCCCGCGTCCTCACGCCGTCGATGAGCCGCTCGATACCGAGCGGATTGGCGTCGTGCAGGGCCGGCGGCAGGCAGGATTCGGGCACGTCTTGATAGCAGACCGGCCGCACGAATCGCTCGAGGGCCGCCGCGCCCACGCTCGTGAATCGCGCGTCGCTCGTCGCCGGCCACGGCCCGCCATGCTGCATCGCGTGGCAGACCTCGACTCCCGTCGGGAAACCGTTGACGATCACCCGTCCAGCCTTCATGGCGAGGATGTTGAGCAAGCTGCCCGCCGCCTGCAGGTCCCGCGGCGTGCCATGGAGCGTGGCAGTGAGTTGCCCCTCGAGCCGACGTGCCACCTCCTCCATCCTCGCCATCGACGGCACGGCGACGACGAGGCTGAAGGGGCCGAACACTTCTTCCGCGAGCGCCGGGCTGGCGAGGAATGTGTCAGAGTCGGTTTCCATCACGATTCCCCCCGCCTGCGTCTGCTGCGGGTCGGCAGCGGTCGCCGACCGGGCGATCACTCCCGTGCCGCGGGCGCGAGAGACAGTGTCACGGCCATGCTCGAAGGCGGCGCGGATGTCGGCCGAGAGCATCGAGGCCGGAACCGATGCCGTTACCGCCTCCGCGACGGCCGCCTTGAACCGGTCGAGGTCGGCACCGGCAACGGCGAAGACGAGGCCCGGCTTCGTGCAGAACTGTCCGACGCCGAGCGTCATCGAGGCAACGAAGCCCTTGGCAATCTCGCCGCCGCGATCGGCCAGCGCCTCCGGCAGGAGAAACATCGGATTGAGGCTGCTCATCTCCGCGAACACCGGGATCGGATCGGGCCGCGACGCAGCGGCATCGCACAGCGCCCGCCCCGCGGCCCGCGACCCGGTGAAACCGACGGCCCTGGCTGCCGGATGCCTGACGAGCGCCGTGCCGATCACGCTTCCCTCGCCGTGCAGCATCGAGAAGGTGCCCGCCGGCAGGCCGCAGGCCTCGACCGCCCGCTGGATCGCTCCGGCCACGAGCTCCGACGTGCCCGGATGCGCCCGGTGCGCCTTCACGACGACGGGATTGCCCGTGCAGAGGCTGCTTGCCGTGTCGCCCCCCGCCACCGAAAAGGCGAGCGGGAAGTTGCTCGATCCGAAGACGACCACCGGCCCGAGCGGCCGCTTCACGCGTCTGAGGTCGGGCCGCGGGAGCGGCTGCCGGTCGGGCTGGGCCCGGTCGATCCGCGCGTCGACCCAGCCGCCGTCGCGGGCCATCGCGGCGAAGAGCTTCACTTGGTTGACGGTGCGGGCCCGTTCCCCCGTGAGTCGGGCCGCGGGCAGCGCCGTCTCCTGGCCGGCCCGCTCGATGAGGGCATCCCCGAGGGCCATGATCTCGTCGGCGATCCGTTCGAGAAACGCGGCCCGCGCTTCGCCCGTCGTGCCCGCCAGCAGCTCGGCCGCCGTTGCGGCTGCCTGCATCGCCGCCGCGGCGTCGTCGACCGTGGCCAGGCAAAAGCGGCCGGGCAGTTCGCAGCCGTCGAGCGGGCTCGTCGCGAAGAAGCCCTTTGCCGACCCGACGAGTCGGCCGGCGATGAAGTTGTTGCCATGCAATGCGGCCATGGATTGGTTCCTTTGCTCAGACGGTCACGACCGTGTTTGCGAGCGTGCCGATCCCGTCGATGGTGATCGTGATGCGATCGTCGGCGGCGAGCGTGAACGATTCGTCGGGCACCACGCCCGTGCCCGTGAGCAGCACCGCGCCGCGCGGAAACGACTGCGACCGCCACAGATATCCGGCCAGTTCGGTGAACGACCGCTTGATCTGGTCGATCCGCGTTCGACCGGAAAACACCTCTCGCCCGTCGCGGCCGATCGAGATCGACACCGTCCAGCCGCGGGCCTCCCGTTCGTCGCAGCCGAGCACGATCCAGGGACCGAGTCCGCAGGAGCGGTCGTAGACCTTCGCCTGCGGCAGGTAGAGAAGATTCTCCCCCTCGATGTCGCGGGAGCTCATGTCGTTGCCGATCGTGCAGCCGACGATGTCGCCCCGAGCGTTCATCACGAGCGCGAGCTCCGGCTCCGGCACGTTCCACTTCGCATCGCCGCGGATGCCCACGCGATCGTCCGGTCCGACCACCTTCTCGGCCACCGACTTGAAGAAGATCTCGGGCCGGGGGGCCTCGTAGACGCGGTCGTAGGCCGTGGCGCTGAAATCCGATTCCTCCATCCGCGCCGTCTTGCTGCGGAGATAGGTGACGCCGGCGGCCCACACCTCCTGCCGCTCGACCGGGGGCAGCAGCACGGCGTCGGTCAGGCGGAGCCGCGGGCCGCCTTTCGCGACCGCCTCCCGCACGGCGGCGACCGGATCGGTCGCATCGAGCACGGTCGCGAGCGAGGCCACGCCCACCGCGGAGAGATCGACGACGTCCTCGCCGACGACGGCTCCGACACGGGCCGGGGCTGCGGTGCCCCGCGATCGGAAGCGACAGACACGTTCGCGGGCGGGGCTCGTCATGGACAGGCACTCCAGAAGGGGTCGCACGTGCGGAGGAAATTCGGCGGTGGCGACAGCCTATGGTATGCGCAGGGCAAACGATCCGCAAAAAAGCAAACGACGAGGCGATTGCCCGGTCCCCCGGCTTCCGCCGGGCTTCTTGTCCAACCAATCAAGCAGCCCGGGGACTCCTCGATCGTCGCTTGACCATCTGCGTCACCCCCTGCATAGTCTCTGGCATGACGCACGGAGAGGGTGGAACCACGCGGCCGAGCAACACCCGTGCGATCGTGGTGGTCTTCGCCGTCACGCTCGCGGTGCTTCAATACATCGACCGCGTCGCCATCTCGCAGGCGGCTCCGCTGGTGATGGAAGACCTTGCCCTCACGAAAACGCAGATGGGCTGGGTGTTTTCCGCCTTCACGCTCGCCTACGCCCTCTTCGAGATTCCCGGCGGCTATCTGGGCGATTGGATCGGCCCGCGGAAGGTGCTCCTGCGGATCGTGCTCTGGTGGAGCTTCTTCACCGCGGCGACGGGCTGGGCCGTGAATCTCGCCACCCTCGCGATCACGCGGTTCCTCTTCGGCGCCGGCGAGGCGGGCTGCTTCCCAAACCTCACCAAGGCGCTCTCTCGCTGGCTGCCGGCGGCAGAGCGGTCGCGGGCGCAGGGCATCATGTGGATGAGCGCGCGGTGGGGAGGCGCGATCACGCCGCTGCTCGTCTACGCCTGCCTGGCGGTGATGACGTGGCGGCAGGCGTTTCTCGTCTTCGGCCTGCTTGGAGTGGTCTGGGCGGTCGTGTTCGCCTGGTGGTATCGCGACGACCCGCGGACGCATCCGGGCGTCAACGCCGCGGAGGCGGCGCTACTGCCGCCGCCCCCCGCCGCCGGCGACCACCTCCACGTGCCCTGGCGGAAGATGGCGACGTCGCGGACCGTCTGGTGCCTCTGCGGCCAGTATGCGGCCATGAGCTATGCGTGGTACTTCTTCGTGACCTGGTTCCCGACCTATCTGCTCGAGGTCTGGAAGTTCGATCTGAAGTCGAGCGCCGCGCTGGCCGGGCTCCCGCTCTTGCTCGGCGGCTTCGGCTCCCTCGCGGCCGGTTGGATCACGCCCCCGCTCGCCCGCCGAATCGGGATCGGCCGGGCCCGACGCTTCCTCGGTGCCGGCGCGATGGCGGCGGCGGCGGTGCTGCTCGTGGCCTCGACGCTCGTGTCGAATCCCTACCTGGCCGTGGCGCTCATCGCGCTGGTCAGCTTCGCGATGGATCTCACGATGCCGGGCTCGTGGACCACCTGCATGGACATCGGCGGCCGGGCCACGGCCACGCTCGGCGGCACGATGAACATGGCGGGCCAGTTCGGCGGCTTCGTCTCGCCGATCGTGCTCGGCATGATCGTGGGCCGCACGGGCAACTGGCCGCTCACGTTTCACGTGACGGCGATCATCTGCCTCGCCGGCGCCGTCTGCTGGCTCTTCATCGATCCCACCGCACCGCTCGAAGAACACACCGCGCATGACGCCTGATCCCCGCGACGATCGCGCCGGCCCCGGCGGCTTTGCTTCCTTCGGCCCCGATGCCTCCGATGTCTACGACGTCCGCACCGCGGCCGACGGCCCTGCGGGCGCCCTGCCACTCACCGACACGATGCTCCGCGACAGCCCCAGCGGCGATCTCTTCGGCCTCTCGCAGAACGTCGGCATGGGCTGGAGCGCAGCGGCCGCGGCCGACCGGCAGATGCTGATCCTCTCGACGCAGGGCGGTGTGCGGGCTCCCGATGGATCTCCTGTCGCGCTCGGCTATCACACCGGCCACTGGGAGATCGGCCTGCTCGTGCAGGCGGCTGCGGAAGAGTTGCGGCGGCTCGGCACGATTCCCTTCGCGGGCTTCTGCTCCGATCCCTGCGACGGCCGCACGCAAGGCACGGTCGGAATGTTCGACAGCCTGCCCTATCGCAACGACGCCGCGATCGTGCTCCGCCGGCTCGCGCGATCGCTGCCGCTGCGGGCCGGCGTCGTCGGCATCGCCACCTGCGACAAGGGTCTGCCGGCGATGCTGATGGCGGTGGCCGGCCTCACCGACCTGCCCGGGATCATCGTGCCGGGGGGTGTCACGCTGCCGCCGAAGCAGGGAGAGGATGCCGGCGCGATCCAGACGATCGGCACGCGGTATGCGCACGGCCTGATCACGCTGGAGGAGGCGGCCGACCTCGGCTGCCGCGCCTGTGCCTCGCCCGGCGGCGGCTGCCAGTTTCTCGGCACGGCCGCGACGGCGCAGGTGGTGGCCGAGGCGCTCGGCCTCACGCTGCCCCATGCAGCGCTCGCCCCGAGTGGCCAGCCCGTGTGGCGGGATCTCGCGGTGCGGTCGGCGCGGGCGATCGTCGCGTTGGCGACGAACGGCATCACGACCCGCGATATCCTCACGCCCGCGAGCGTCACCAACGCGATGACCGTGCACGCGGCCTTCGGCGGCTCCACGAACCTCCTGCTTCACGTGCCCGCGATCGCCCATGCCGCGGGCCTCCCGCAGCCCTCGATCGACGAGTGGATCACCATCAATCGCCGCACACCCCGGCTCGTGAGCGTGTTGCCCAATGGGCCGGTGCACCATCCGACCGTCCGCGTGTTTCTCGCGGGGGGCGTGCCGGAGGTGATGCTCCATCTCGACCGGCTCGGCCTGCTCGACACGAGCGTGCGGACGGTCTCCGGCGGCACGCTCGCCGAGCAGCTCGCCTGGTGGAAGACGAGCACGCGGCGGGATCGCTTCCGCGCGATCCTCCGCGCGCAGGACGGCATCGACCCCGACGACGTGATCCTGCCGCCGCCTGCGGCCACCGCCCGCGGCCTCAGGGGCACGATGGCCTTTCTCCGCGGGTCGCTCGCGCCCGACGGGGCGATCGTGAAGGCGACGGCGATCGACCCGCAGACGTTTTCCGCCGAGGGCGTCTACCGCCACTCCGGTCCGGCCCGCGTGTTCACGAGCGAACGTGCCGCGATCGCCGCGATCAAGGCGGGGCGAATCGCGGCGGGCGACGTGCTCGTGCTCGCAGGCATCGGCCCGATGGGCACCGGCATGGAGGAGACCTATCAGGTGACGAGCGCCCTCAAGCAGCTGCCGATCGCCAGCCGCGTGGCCGTCGTCACCGACGCGCGGTTCTCGGGCGTCTCGACCGGCGCCTGCATCGGCCACGTGGGCCCCGAGGCGCTCGCGGGCGGGCCGCTCGGCAAGGTGATCGAGGGAGACGAGATCGCGATCACGATCGACACCCGCGCCGCCACCGGCACGGTGGAGCTGGCCGCGCACGGCGAGCGGCGGTTCACCCCCGCCGAGGCGGCCGCGGAACTCGCGCGGCGGCCGTCGCGGCCCGACCTCGCGGCCGACCCGCGGCTGCCGGCCGACACCCGGCTCTGGGCGGCCCTGCAGGAGGCCAGCGGCGGCATCTGGGCCGGCTGCGTCTACGACGAGGCGAGAATCGCCGGCCGGCTGCGCCGCTGATCGCGGAGTCGGAGGGGTCGCGATCGAGCCGATGCACGACACATCGCGACCGAGCGCGGCGATGCGTCGTCACTCACCGCCGAGGAAGGCGCCGGTGATCGCGGGCTTGTGGCCGATGCGATGGGTCTGGACCTCGAGGAATCGTCGGTTGGCCGGCACCTCGAAAGGCCCTCCGTACACCTGCCAGGGACCGGCGAAGCGGCGGTCCGTGCCCAGGCGGTATCCGATCGAGGCTCCCGGATCGGCGCAGGTGATCGACACGACGAACGCCATCGAGTCGCCCCGCTGCACCGCCCTGTCGACGATGTCGGCGACGGGAGTCGTCGGCTGCGTGCCGTCCGGTGGCCAGATGGCTTCCCTCACGAGTCGCGTCTCGGGCAGCACGAAGCCCAGATCGCCCGTCGCCGCGATCCAGGCGTCGAGGTGCTGGCGAAGCTGCGCGATCCGCTCGCGGTGCTCTGGGGCCGCGATGAGGTTGTCGACTTCCCACGGGTCGGCCTGCGAGTCGTAGAACTCCTCGACCGGCCGCTGCCTGGCGGCGACCTGCCACTGCTCCGGCCGCTCGGGGCCGGTCTCCTGCAACCGGTAGAGATCGGCCGTCATCGGCAGTTGCTCGCGGTAGGCATTGCGGAGGATGGAGGGCAATTGGGGCACGAAGTTGCGGGTGTAGCGATAGCGGCCGTCCGACACCGTCCGGGCCCGGTCATATACGGTGTCGAAACGGTCGGCGTTGGCATAGGCGTGGCCGCGACGCTCGTCGTCGCGTTCACGGGTGAACCGGCCGAGAAAGGGCGTGCCGTCGAGCCGGGCATCGGGCTCGATGCCCGCCAGCGACAGGACCGTCGGGCCGAAATCGACGAAGCTCACCACGCGGCCTTCCCGGGTGCCGGCGGCGGTGCCGGCGGCATGCCGCACGATCAGTGGCACGCGGAGGCCCGTGTCGGAGCAAGACCGCTTGCCGCGGGGCAGGCCGACGCCATGGTCGCTGAAGAACATGACGACCGTCTCGTCGAGCAGGCCCGCTGCCTCCAGTTCGCCGAGCCGCTCGCCCACCCAGGCGTCGAGGGCGGCGATGTTGTCGTAGGTCCGGGCGACGGCCTCGCGCACACGCGGCGTATCGGGATAGAAGGGGGGCAGCGGAACGGCCTCGGCCGCGACCACCGGCGAAGACCGTTCCGCATTCGGAAACGCGCGGCTTTCGTGCGTGCCGCCGTAGTTGAAGACGGCGAAGAACGGCTGGCCCGCAGCCCGGTTCCGCCAGTGGGCGTGGCCGCTCGACTCGTCCCATACCGTCACCGGCTCGCGGAATTGGTAGTCCTTCTTGTCGTTGTTCGTGCAGTAGTAGCCGGCTGCCCGGAGCGTCTCGGGGAAGCAGCGCACGAACGGTGGCGGCAGGCCTTCGTAGGCCGGGATGACGGCGCGGGCATCCGGATCGCGGGCCCCGGCATCTGTTTGCGGCCGGTTGTTTCGCATGTGCATCGTGCCGATCCGCGTGCAGAACATCCCGGTGATCAGCGACGACCGCGCCGGCGCGCAGACCGGCGACGTGGCGAACGCGTGGTCGTAGACGACGCCCTCCCGCGCGAGCCGGTCGAGGTGTGGCGTGGGCACGGTGCCGTCGCCATACGCCTTGATCCACGGGCTCATGTCCTCGGCCGTAAGCCAGACGATGTTCGGCCGTCGCGACCGGGTGGCTGCCACCGTGCCACCGGCCGGTCGCACGCCGACGCCCCTGCGGCCGGTGAGCGCGTCGCCGAGTTCACTCCGCGCGGCCTCCACCACCTGCTCCAGCTCGGCCACGGTCTGCGGGTGCTTCGCGGCCACGTCGTGCTGCTCGGCGATGTCGGCCCGCAAGTCATAGAGTTCACGGCCCACCTTGAGCGGCACCGGCTTGCCGCTGCGACCATCCCGCCCCGGCTCCTGGCCCGCCATGCTGCCGGCGGTGTGCGGCAGCATGAGCTTCCACCGGCCGCGGCGGACCGCCTGGAGCTCACCGGTCTTGAAGTAATAGAAGTGCGTGACGGCATCGCTCGCCGCCGGTGGCTCCGTGGCCATGAAGGCACCGCGGCGGTCGTGGCCGTCGATCCGTTTGCCGGCGACGAGGCTGTAGCCTTCCGCATCGTGCACGAGCGGCTCGCCCGTGAGCGCAGCGACCGTGGGCAGGACGTCGATTGAAGCGAGTAACGCATCGCTCACCCTGCCCGCCGGAATCACCCCCGGCAGCCTTGCCACGCAGGGTTCGCGGATGCCTCCCTCGAACACCGTGCCCTTGCCCTCGCGGAGCGGGCCGGCGGAGCCGCCGTGATTCCCAAAGAGCAGCCAGGGGCCGTTGTCGCTCGTGAAGAGGACGAGCGTGTCCTTCGCGCGATCGGTGCGATCGAGCGCGTCGAGCACGGCCCCCACCGAGGCGTCGATCTCGGTGACCACGTCGCCGTAGATGCCGGCTGCGGATTTCCCGCGAAACGCCTCGCCCACGAAGAGCGGCACATGCGGCATCGTGTGGGCGAGATACAAGAAGAACGGCTTGCCGTCGCCAGCCTTCGCACTCCGCTCGATGAAGTCCACGGCCCGCGCCGTGTAGCGGCCCGTGAGCGTCGCCTGATCCTCGGCCGTGACGTCAGGATCGATTACCTGCTCGCCGTCGAAGAGCGGCAGCAGCGGCCAATTGCCACGATTCACCGGCCACATGTCGTTGGAATAGGGCAGGCCGAGCCACTCGTCGAAGCCGTGCCGCGTGGGCAGAAATTCGGGAAGGTGGCCAAGGTGCCACTTCCCGACGCATGCCGTGCGATAGCCGCGGTCGCGGAGCAATTCAGCGAGCGTGGTCTCGGCAGCCGCGATGCCGTGCGTGGCGGACGGAGACAGTGCCCCGTGGATCGACACCCGCGGCGAATAGCAGCCGGTGAGGAGCGCCGCCCGCGACGCCGAGCAGACCGGATGCGGCACATGAAAATCGGTGAACCGGATTCCCTCGCGGGCGATCCGGTCGATGTTCGGCGTGGGCACCTTGCCGCCGTAGCACGACGGGTCGCCGTAGCCGAGGTCGTCGCAAAACACGATCACCACGTTCGGCGGCCGCGGTGCCGCCGCCCGCGGCTTGCCCTCTGCCGTGGCCGCCAGCGTTCGGCACTCGTCGGCGATCCGTGTCCACCGGGCTTCAAGCGCGCGGACGCGGTCGGGGTGCGTGGCGGCGACGTTCGTGGTCTCGCACCGATCGGCGGCAAGATCGTAGAGCTCCCAGGCCTGCCCCCGGTCGGCGACGAGCTTCCAGTCGCCCTCGCGCACGGCACGGTTCCCGTTGTGGCACCACCAGAGGGCATCGTGGGTCGGCGGCGCGGCGGGATCGCGGAGCGGCTTCACAAAGCTCCGCCCATGCATCGGCGGCACGGGCATTCCCGCATGGGTGGCCGGCGGCGCGACGCCGGCGAGCTCGAGCACCGCGGGCGCGACGTCGATCAGGTGCACCGGCTGCCGCCGCAGACCGCCCGCGTCGAGGCCGCCCTTGGGCCAGTGGACGATCCAGGGCGTCGCGATCCCACCCTCGTGGTTCCACATCTTGTGCCGCCGAAACGGCGCATTCGCGCAGCTCGACCAGCCCGGCCCAAGGCAGAGAAACGTCTTCCGTGATCCGGGCGGGGCGGCGGAATCGTGCCCCTCGCCGCGGATCAGCATCTCCGCGGAGGCCCCGTTGTCGCTCGCGAAGAGGATGAACGTGTCGTCGAAGAGGCCGACCGCCTTCAGTTCGGCGACGATTCGGCCGACCTCGCGATCCATCGCCTCCACCATCGCCGCGTGAATCGCCATCTTCTCCGCTTGGAAGGCCCGCTGTTCTTCGGTGAGTTCGGCCCAGGCGACGGGGCGATCGACCTCCTGGGGCCCGAGCCGCTCCCGCATGTCTTTCATGCCGTAGGGCGGCCCCGCTCCCCGCTCCATCTCGCCGGCCGGCGTCGTCACGATCTCCGCCGTCGCGAGCCGTGCCACACGGGCGGCGCGGACGGCGTCCCATCCGGCCCGGTAGCGGTCGCGGTATTTCGCGATCAGATCGGCCGGCGCATGGAGCGGAAAGTGGGGCGCGGTGAAGGCGACATAGTGAAAAAACGGCGTGCCTGCGCGGGCGGCCGCGTGATCCCGCAAGCACCGCACGGCATGGTCGCCGACGACTGTCGTGACGTACGAATCGGCGGTCTCCGGCACCGGTCGGCCGTCTTCGGTCACTGCTTGCGTCGTGAAGTAATTGCTCTGGGCGGCGGCATCGACGACGAGCGACCGGGCAAATCCTTGGGCCCGAGGGTCGCCGTCGACGTGCCACTTGCCGGAGTGGTAGGAGCGGTAGCCGGCGGGTGCGAGCATCTCCGGCAGCAGCCGGGCCCACGCGGGCCGCGTGCCGTCCGTGCCTCCTTTGCCTCCGGGCAGGGCATCGCGATTGACGGCCTGCGGGTAGTAGCCGGTGAGGAGCGCGGCGCGGCTGGGCCAGCACCGCGCCGTCTGATAGCCCTGCGTGAACCGCAGCCCGCCCGCGGCCAGCGCATCGAGGTGCGGCGTGTCGATCTCGCCGCCGTAGCAGCCGAGATCGGAGAAGCCGAGATCGTCCGCGAGGATCACGAGCACGTTGGGCCGCCGCGGCTCCGCCGCCGACACCACGGCAGGCAGGAGCAACGCGGCCGTCAGCAAGCGGATCATCGCGTTCATCGTCGATCACCTCGGCATGCGTCAGGGAATCGCGAGCACCTGTCCGTGGGCCTCGAGGAGACCGCGCAGTGACGGATAGTCGACGTCTTGAACGGCCGCGTTCGCACGGGCGGCGAGCACGGCCGCGCTCGCCGCCGCATCGCCGAGCAGCATGAACACCGGCTCCATGCGGGCCGATCCATAGGCGATGTGGCTCGCCGACAGGCAGACGGGAACGAGCAGGTTCGCACACTCCGCCTTCTTCGGCACGAGCGAGCCGTAGCCGATGCTGTAGGGTTGCTTCGGTTTCACGCCGATATCCCCCTCGTTCTGCACGGTGCCCTCCGGCGTCACGTACCGTCGGACGTTGTGCGAGTCGAGCGTGTAGGAGCCCATGCCGACCGGCTGTTTCACCGCTCGCTTGCCCAGGCACTCGTGCTCCGTGAGCACGTCCTCGCCGATCATCCTGCGGGCCTCCCGTATATAGAGCTGCGGCGACCAGTGGCCGTTGTCGCCGTATTCGTCCTTCGGCAGCCCCCACGACTGCATCCGCGTGCGGATGTCGGCCGGCACGCGTTCGTCATGCGCGAGAAACCAGAGCAGCCCCTGCTGATACCGGGCATGGTCGGCGATGATCTCCCGCCGACGTTCGTACGACGCCTCGGGATAGTCGTAGTTGGCCCCGATGTGATCGAAGCTGAACGGGCCGTGGTTGTTGGTGTCGGTTTTGCGGTTGGGGATCGCGTCGAACTTGCCGAAGACCTCCCGCCAGCCGGCGGCGAGCGTGCGGGCCAGGA
>JBILWX010000267.1:0-2922 GCA_044369655.1 Pirellulales bacterium | reverse complement strand
CGCCGGCCGGAACGGCTACGGCGGAAACAAAGGCCGTTCCAAAGGACGGCTCGCCGACTCCACTGACGCCGCCGCAAAAGCTGATGGCGAAGGCAGAACAAGCACCCGTCCCGCCGGCGCAGACCTCCCCCGTCACCAGCAAGCCGGATAAAGCTGCTCCAGCCACCGACTTCACGTACGAGGTCAAGGGAAATGCGGTGACGATCACGGGTTATCTTGGTAACGAATCGGTCGTGCGGATCCCCGATGTGATTGAGAACCGGCCGGTCACAGTCATCGGCCGCGAGGCATTCAGGGATCGCGCGGATCTCGTGAAGATGCATCTTCCGAAGAATCTCGTCGCCCTGGAGTTCAACGCGTTTTTCAATTGCACGCGGCTGAACGAGGTGACATTACCAGAGGGTCTCTTGCACATTCGTGCCGGCGCCTTGGTCGGCACTGCGTTGGCGACACTGAACATTCCCGCTAGCGTCATCAGTATCGAAGACTGCTTGTATGTATCTCAAAAGCTCAGGGAGCTCACGGTCGATCCTGAGAATCCGCACTTCGTCACCGTCGATGGAATTCTCTATGACAAGGGGCTGAAAACGCTTCTGCGGTGTCCGCCCGTCAGAACGGGCGAAGTTCTTGTGCCGCCCACGGTGGAAGTGATCGCCGGTCATGCTTTCGCAGGATGCGACGGCCTTGACCGAGTCGTTCTCCCGCAGGATCTCACGCGGATTGGCAGCGATGCCTTTTCCGGTTGCAGGTTTCGGGAACGGCTCGATACCGCGGCATCGGACGGGTCAGAGCACTATGTGCTCTACAGTATTCGGCCGGCGGGCATCGAAGTGAACGGATACCAAGGAAAAGGAGGTGCCGTTCGGATTCCCGAAAAGATCGTCGGACGTACCGTTTTTGCAATTGCCAGCGATGCCTTCAATGGGCAAGCGGCCATTCGGTCGGTGGTGCTGCCGGCCAGCGTCGAGGGAATCGGGAACGCAGCATTTGCCGGTTGCTCGAGCATGGAAAGCATCACGATGCCTGATCGCCTCGTCGCCATCGGATTCAATGCGTTTCAGTTCTGCAAAAGCCTGAAGACCATCGCCATACCCGCACGCGTTGCCCAAATCGGTGCGGTCTGCTTCTTCGGCTCTTCTGTGCTCGAGGAAATCAACGTGGATATGGCCAACACGAAATTTGCGAGCGTCGACGGGGTTCTCTATGACAAGGGCCTGACAACGCTCATCACATGCCCCGCGGGCAAACAAGGTCGGGTTACAGTTCCATCCACGGTGACCAATATTTCCGGCTGGTCTTTCGCGGGGTGCAATCGCCTGACCCACATCGGCATTCCCAGCAGTGTCAAGGACGTCGATGCACGGGCTTTCGAGGGCTGTGACGCTATTCATGAAACGAGCCGTTGAGGGTCTCGGCGCTAGACGTGACGTGCATAGGGGCCTGTTCCGCGCCGACGACCGCCTGCCTAGTCGCTGTGCTCAATCGCATTGTGTATGAGTGTGTGCCGATTCACCTGGCGAAGTGACTTGCGTAACACAATAAATCCGAGATCGCTCGTAATTGTCGAGCACTTACTCGCGGAATCGAAATCGCTGTTCGCCACACTGAAACAGGCAGTTGTCGGTGAGTTTTACCGCGTCGATCTTGACCCAGATGCCATTGAGCGACGGTTGCGACTCAAGTTGCCAGCCCCCGCTCGCATCCCGCGTGACAATCGCGTGGACCTTGGCGACGCACAAGTCGTCGAGTTCGATGTCGTTTCCGAACCCCGGACGTCCGATGGCCAGCCGCAATGATCGAAATGGGTGCCGCCTTGGTGCTTTATCGCCAGTTGGCGTGGTTTCGACGAGTGCCGGCAGGGCGTCGGCGTCCGGCGAATTGAGATTGTCCACCAAGGCTGTTGTGTCTTCCTGTGCGTCATGTTTCGATGGCGAGGCGGAAGTCGGCGTCAATTCGACCCGATATCGCTTCGAGCCGATGAGCAACGTCATTCCGGGCCGCAGCGTGACTGTACGGCACCTCACCAGGGTGCCGTTCGAACTGTTCAGATCCCGCACCACCCACGCGTGCTTTCCTCCCACATCGACACGCGCGATCTCCGCATGACTGGCCGACATTGCCACATCGTGAGGGATCAGCAGGTCTCCCTTCGAGCGGCCGATGACCATGCGGTCGGAGCGGACGTAGATGACCTCGCCGTCCTCAAGCGATCCGTCGTCGCAGATCGTTATCCGGGGCGCTGCGTATCGATATGGTGATCGATAAAGGACCTCCTCGACCGTCTGGGGTGGAGTTGGCTTGAGGAGTGGAACTGGAGGGCCATTAAAGACACTGCGGGCCGCCGGAAGTTGGTGAGTGGGGATGGGCAATGAGTCGAGAATCGTTCCGGGATCATCGGAGATCGGGAAGTCATTCGGCATTGACTGGTTCCTTCTGGCTGGGCAAGTAGTGGCTGATCGGAGCCGCTAGAAAGCATACCTTCTGGGCCTCCCGCCGTGGGGGTACATCGGTTATCGTAGCGTGACGATTTTCCCGCCGTGAAACCCGAAGAGGCAGGCCGATGGAGTCCGCTCAGGATGTGATGGCGTGTCCGCACTGTGCGCGGGAGTTCCTCGTAACGCCGGCTGTATTAGGGAAGAAAATCCGCTGCCGGGGCTGCAGGCTGCCATTCCGCATCCCGGCCGGCATCCCCGCCGCCCCTCCGGCCCAGCGATTCGGGCCTCGCTTGCCGAAGGCGACGCGGGCGATCGTCGATGGCATGGACGTTCGCCGCTGTCCGGTATGCGGCCGGGCCTTTGCGATGCAGCAGTCTCTCGGCGGGAAGACGATTCGCTGTCGGGCGTGTCGGAACATGTTCCTTGTCGAGGCTATGGACGTTGTTCCTCCTTCCGACGGCCGGAGCGAGCCGAGCGTGCCGGCGAC
>JBILWX010000031.1:0-31910 GCA_044369655.1 Pirellulales bacterium | reverse complement strand
GCGATGCTCCGCGAGACCTTCCGACGGTGGTGCAATGCCAGACCCAGCGGCGACAAGTTCGCCTGGCGGCGGGCCGACAAGCCCGCAGGATCGAGCCCCGCGATGCGTTGGACCAATCCGCCGGTCGCCTGGATGATGCATGCCGGCATCGGTCGCATGCTCGACGCGGGCCTCGTGTTTCCGGCACACCGTCACGGCGACGCTGGCAGACGGGGCCGTATCTCCAGCGCGGCCCGGATCGCGCTCGAGGCCTATCCAGGCTTCACGGCCCGCAAGGTCTGCCGGACGTCGTACAAGAGCGACTCGGCGGCGAGCCAGACGCCCGAGCGTGCCGCCAACAGGCTGGCGATTCTGCAGGCGCTCGTGGCCGGCGAGGCAGGACTCGACATCGCGCTGGACATGACAACGGCGTGGAGACGGAGGCTGCTCGCCGACGGCAGTGGCGACCTTCTCGACGCCGTCATCTGTGCGTTGCAGGCGTGCCACGCCGCGGCACTGCCGGAGTATGGACTGCCGACCGACCTCGATCCGCTCGAAGGCTGGATCGCGGCCGTGCCGCCGGCGAACAGCCTCGCATCCTGAACGGATCGGGAGGCGAGCAGCCGACTGCCACCGTCCCGATCCGAACCGCTCATGACCGCAGTTCTGGCCAGGTTCCTCACGTCTTTCTTTCATCCAGACGGCAGGCTACCATTTGTCATTCGATTTCTACCGGCATGTCGTCCTGCGACCAGCCCGATCTGTGAACGTGCCTTTCACAGCCCATCTGCGAAGGCCGCTCATCGATGCCGCTGAGTGTCGCGCAATGCCCGCCATCGGTCTTGTCGCAAGGACCCATGCATGAGCGGATTGCCGTTTGTCCGTCCGATGCCTTTCAGGCTCGACGCCTGCCTCACGGGTGCCATGCTGGTCGTGTCGCTGTGGGCCGCCGCCGGCCCAATCGCTGCGGCCACGGCTGCCGAAGCCAGCCCCCCCGCCGTGAGTTACCACCGTCAGATCCGTCCGATCCTGCAGGCCAACTGCCAGGGCTGTCATCAACCGGCCAAGCCCGAAGGCGGCTACGTGATGACGGATATCGCCCTCATGGCGAAGCCGGGCGACTCAGGCTCGGCTGGAATCGTGCCTGGCAAGCCCGACGAGAGCCATGTGCTCGCTCAGATCACGCCCGATGCCGAAGGCCGTGCGGAGATGCCCAAGTCGGGAAAGCCACTGGCCGCCGCCGAGATCGCGCTGGTTCGCCAGTGGATCACCCAGGGCGCCAAGGATGACACGCCGGCCAGCGCCGGCCAGCGCGTGGACAAGGATCACCCGCCCGTCTATTCGCGGCAGCCTGTGATCACGTCGCTCGACTTCTCGCCCGACGGCACACTGTTGGCCGTGTCTGGCTTTCACGAGGTGCTCCTCTTCGACGTTGCGAATGGAACGGCACCGCAGGCGCCGATCGCGCGGCTGGTCGGACTGGCCGAACGTATCGAGCGGGTGCGTTTCTCGCCCGACGGATCGAAGCTCGCAGTCACCGGCGGCAACCCGGCACGGATGGGTGAGGTGCAGGTGTGGAACGTGGCCGACCGCACGCTGCTGCGGTCGGTGCCCGTGACGTTCGACACGGTTTACGGCGGGGCGTGGTCGCCCGACGGCTCTCTCATTTCGTTTGGCTGCGCCGACAACACGTTGCGAGCCATCAAGGTCGAGACCGGTGAACAGGTGCTCTACCAGGGCGCCCACGAGGACTGGGTGCTCGACACGGTCTTCTCGCCCAAGGGAGACCACGTGATCTCGGTGGGCCGTGACATGACCGTCAAACTCACCGAACTGGCCACCCAGCGATTCGTCGACAACGTCACGTCGATCACGCCAGGGGCGCTGCGGGGCGGCCTGACGGCCGTCGACCGCCACCCGAGCCTCGACCACATCGTCGTGGCCGGTGCCGACGGCCTGCCGCGGGTCTATCGCATCCACCGCCACTCCGCCCGCGTGATCGGCGACGATGCCAACCTGATCTTTCCGCTCTTTCCGGTGACGGGCCGCGTGTTCAACGTGCGGTTTTCGCACGACGGGAAGCGGATCGCCGCGGTGGGATCGCTCGACGGCAAGGGAGAACTCGTCCTCGGCAGCTACGGACTCGAGCAGGATGTGCCGAAGAACATCCTCGACATCATGGCCAAGGTGCCGGGCGAGACTCGCGGCAGGGGTTCGCAGCGGTCGGAGGCCGAGTGGAAGACATTCGATGAATTCCGCGAGAACTCCACCAAGCTGATCTCCCGCGTCGACATTCCCGCCACACCCGCCTATGCCGTGGCCTTCCATCCCACCAGCGGCGCCGTGGCCGTGGGCGGCGGCGATGGCATCGTGCGGTTCTTCGACAGCTCGACCGGGGCAGCAGGCATCAGCTTCCCAACCGCCCGGCTCGACACGTCCGCCTTGGCCGGATCCTCGCTGCCCCTGCCTTGGCCCGGCGAGCCGTCGGTGGAGCCCGAGCCCAATCCTCCTGCTGCAGTCGCGTCGCTGACAGTCGAGCCCGCGACGGCCGTACTCGCAGGGCCGTTTGCCACGACCCAGGTGGTGGTGACGGGTCGGCTCGTCGACGGACGCACGGTCGATCTCACCCGCAGCGTGCGGTTCGAGACTGCCGGAGGCGGCTCGAAACCGCTGGTCTCGGCCGGTCCGGGCGGCCTGCTCCGTCCGCTGGCCGATGGCCAGGGTGCACTGCGGATCGTCCACGGCGACGGCCCCGCTGCAGCCACGCTCACCCTGCCGGTGACGGTGGTCGGCGTCGGCAGCCTGCCCGATGTCGACTTCGTCCGCGACGTCAATCCGGTGCTCGCGAAGCTCGGCTGCAATCAAGGCACCTGCCACGGAGCGGCAAAGGGCAAGAACGGCTTCAAGCTCTCGCTCCGCGGCTACGATCCCATCTTCGACGTGCGGGCGTTCACCGACGATCATGCCAGCCGCCGCGTCAACCTCGCCAGCCCGGACGACAGCCTGATGCTCCTGAAGGCATCGGCCACCGCACCGCACGCCGGCGGACTGCTGGCAAAGGTCGAGGAGCCGTCCTACCAGGTGCTGCGTCGCTGGATCGAACAGGGCGCACGGCTGAACCTCGACACGCCGCGCGTGAAAGGCATCACGGTTTTTCCTGCCACGGCCGAGATCGACCTCGCCGGCCGAAGGCAGCAATTTCGCGTGGTCGCCGAGTATGCCGACGGCATGACGCGGGATGTCACCCGCGAGGCATTCCTTGAAAGCGGCAACCCGGAGGTCGCGACGGCGGATCGCTCGGGACTCGTGACGGCGATGAGGCGTGGCGAAGCGCCGATTCTCGCACGCTACGAGGGCTCCTACGTGGCGGTGCCGCTGGCCGTCATGGGCGACCGCTCCGGCTTCGCGTGGCCCCAGCCGGAATCGTGGGGTCCGATCGACGACCTAGTGGCCGCCAAGTGGAAGTCCATGAAGATCGAGCCGGCACCGCTCTGTTCCGACGCCGACTTCCTGCGACGCGTCACGCTCGACCTCACGGGCCTGCCGCCGACTGCGGCGGACGTGCGATCCTTCCTTGCCGATGCCCGCGACTCCCGCGCGAAGCGACAGGAACTCGTGAGCCGTCTTTTGGCGGGCGATGCGTTCATTGAGCACTGGACCAACAAGTGGGCCGATCTGCTGCAGGTGAATCCAAAGTTCCTCGGCGCCGAAGGGGCGAAGGGCCTGCGGCAGTGGATTCGTGAGCAGATCGCCAACAACACTCCTTACGACCAGTTTGCCCGCGACATTCTCACGGCGACCGGCTCCAACCGCGAGCATCCCGCCGCCGCCTACTTCAAGACGCTCCGCGACCCGGCGATCACCATGGAAAACACCACGCACCTCTTTCTGGGCGTGCGGTTCAACTGCAACAAGTGCCACGATCACCCCTTCGAACGCTGGACGCAGGATCAATACTTCCAGACCGCCGCCTTCTTCGCCCAGGTGAATCTGACCAAGGATCCGGAGAGCGGCGACCGCACGATCGGCGGCACGTCCGTCGAGGGTGCCAAGCCGCTCTACGAGATCGTCGGCGACAAGAGCGAGGGCGAGATGATCCACGAGCGGACCAACAAGCCGGTCGCGCCGGAATTTCCGTTCGCCTGCCGACACTCGGCGCCGGAGAACGCATCGCGACGGCAGCGGCTGGCCGCCTGGGTCACGTCCCCCGACAACGCCTACTTCGCCCGGAGCTATGCCAACCGCCTGTGGGGCTATCTCTTCGGCACCGGCATCATCGACCCGATCGACGACATCCGTGCGGGAAATCCGCCCAGCAATCCGCCGCTCCTCGACCACCTCACGAAGTCGTTCATAGACGGCGGCTTCGACATGCGGAAATTGTTGTTGGAAATCTGCACGTCGCGAACCTACGGCCTGTCGATCGAGAGCGGCAAGTGGAATGAGGACGACCGGGTCAACTACTCCCATGCCCTGCCCCGGCGGCTGCCGGCCGAGACGCTCTTCGACGCCCTGCACGCGGTGGTGGGATCGCAGACGAAGTTCCCCGGCTACCCGGCGGGCACGCGGGCCGCACAGCTGCCCGACGTCGCGAGCGCGCTGGGGGGCGGATTTCTGCAGACCTTCGGCCGGCCGGCTCGCGAGAGCGCCTGCGAGTGCGAGCGGGCGGGCGGCATGTCGCTCGGTCCGGTCATGGCACTGGCCAGCGGCCCCGCGGTGGGCAACGTTCTCGCCGATCCTCAGAGCGAGCTGACCAAACTGGTGGCAAGCCAACCCGTCGACGACCTGCTCATCGACGAAGTCTTCGTGCGAATTCTCAACCGCCCCAGCCGTCCCGCCGAGGTGGAGGCCGTGAAGAAGGCCACGAACGAAGTGAACGCCGATCACGAGGCGGTCACCGCCGCCCTGGCCCAGGCGGAGGCGGAGTGGAAGGTGAAGCGGGCCGTCCTCGAAGAGCAACGGCTCCAGCGGATTGCGGCCGCCCGCACGGCGCTCGACGCAGCGACCGCCGCCTACGAGCCCACGCGGATCGATCTCCAGCAGAAGCGGGCAGAACGGTTCGCCAAGGCGATCGAGGCGATCGAGAAATACCACGCCGACCCGCAGGCGGCACTGGCCCGCATCGAGGCGGAGGCCGCCAAGTCGCCGGTGTGGCAGGTGGCGCAGTTCGACACGCTTTCCTCCCGGGCCAACGCCACCCTGACGAAGCTGCCCGATGGCTCGGTGCTGGTAGGCGGTCCGCAGGCCGATGACACGACCACGTTGACCGCTGCGATCTCGCTGCCGGTGTTGACCGGCCTTCGGCTCGAGGCCATTCCCGACCCGAGCCTGCCCCGCGGTGCCGCAGGGCGAGCGCCCGACGGCAACTTTGTGGTCAACGAAATCGTGCTCGAACTTGCCCCGCTCGCCCGGCCCAAGGAAGTGCGACGCATCCCCCTGCACCGGCCGGCCGCTGATTTTTCACAGGACAACATGGGGCCCAACCTGGCGATCGACGGCGACATGAACCCCGGCCGCGGCTGGGCCGTGGCGCCGCGGACCCAGGAGCCGCACTGGGCCGTGTTCGAGGTGAAGGACAAGCTCGAACTCGAGGAGCCGATGCTGGCGACGGTGAAGATCGAACAGCGCTCCCCCGGCGGCAAGCACTCGCTGGGCCGATTCCGCATCTCTTTCACGGGCTCCGCCGTCCCGATCTCGCTCGGCGTGCCCGCGAGCATCGCGAACATCGTCGCGATTCCCGGAGAGCAGCGTTCCGCCGAGCTTTCCGCCCTGCTCGCCACGCTCGTCGCCACCTACGACGCCGACCGTCGCAAACTCGCGCAGGAAGTCGCGGCCGCATCGCTGCCGGTGCCGCCCGACCCGAAGCTCGTCAACTTGGCCGAAGACCTCGCCGAGGCCGAGAAGCCGGTGCTCGATGATCCGGCCCTCGTCCGGCTGCGGTCCGACCACGCCGCCAGTACGCAGCAGGTCGCCAACCTCCGCCTCACCGTCATCCAGGACCTGGCGTGGGCACTGCTGAACAGCCCCGCCTTCTTCTTCAACCGCTAGATCGATTCACGGAAAACTGGAGCGACGACTTTGTAAACGAGAAGACGTAGGCGAGGGGTCGGCGAACGCTCGAGGAGCATTGGGCCGCCGCGGCCCACGCGACGAGACTTTTGCCGCCCCGAAGCCGGCGCTACACAGTTCGGGTTTGCTCTCATTCGACCACGATAGTCCCAAAGGAGTCTCCCATGCTCGTCATCCCCGGCCGTCCCGGCAAAGATCTCTGCGACCCAAATCTCGCGACCAGCCGCCGTGCGATCCTGCGAGCGGGCAGCATCGGCCTGTTCGGCCTGTCGCTGCCGAACATCCTGCGGTTGCAGGCCGCGGCTGCAAATGAAACCAAAGCCCAACAGCCCGCGGCGCCGGGCTGGAACCGGGCCAAGAGCGTGGTGATGATCTATCTCCAGGGGGGCCCCAGCCACATCGATCTCTGGGATCCGAAGGAAAACGTTCCCGACAACGTGCGGAGCACCTTCAAGAGCATCCCCACGAAGATTCCGGGCGTGCAGTTCACTGAAAACCTGCCGAAGCTCGCCGGCATCAACGACCGCTTCACGATGATCCGGTCGATGAACTACACGCCCAACGGCCTGTTCAACCACACGGCCGCGATCTATCAAATGATGACCGGCTACACCACCGACAGGGTGAGCCCCTCGGGCCAGCTCGAGCCGCCCAACGCCAAGGACTTCCCCAACTTCGGCTCCAACATCGTGCGGCTCAAGCCGCTCGAGGAACCGATGCTGCCGTTCGTGATGCTGCCGCGACCGCTGCAGGAGAGCGGCGTGGTCGGCAAGGGGGGCACGGCCGGCTTCCTGGGCCGCGACTACGACCCCTATACGCTCTATCCCGACGGTGACGACCTCGACATGCGCAAGATGGAGCGGATCCGCATCGACGATCTGCAACTCCGCACCGACGTGTTCGCCAAGCGGCTCGAGCGACGGGCCCGCCTGCGGGACGTCATCGACCGCACGATGCCGGAGCTCGACAAGGCGGTGGCCGACTACAAGCTCGACGAATACTACGAGCGGGCACTGGGGCTCGTGATCTCCGGGCGGGCCCGCGAGGCTTTCGCCTTCGAGCGTGAGCCGGTCGCGGTGCGCGAAGCCTACGGCCGCAACACGTTCGGCCAGAGCCTGCTGCTGGCCCGCCGCCTCGTCGAGGCGGGCACGCGGGTGGTGGAGGTGGTCTGGCCCAAGGTCGCGAATTCCGACAACCACTCGTGGGACCATCACGTCGGGCTCGACAAGCGGATGAAGGACCAATCGGCTCCGATGCTCGACCAGGGCCTGTCGGCATTCCTCACCGACATGGATGAACGCGGCCTCCTCGAGAACACCATGGTGGTGGCCGTGGGCGAGTTCGGGCGTTCGCCGCAGAAGGGCGTGAGCACGTCGGGCAACGGCAACTCGGCCGACGGCCGCGACCACTGGCCCTACTGCTTCACTTCACTGATCGCCGGCGCAGGCATCCGGCGCGGCTACGTGCACGGCAAGAGCGACGCCACAGCCTCCGCGCCGCTGGAGGATCCCGTCCATCCGACGGAGTTGCTCGCGACGATCTACCACGCCTTGGGCATCGAACCGGAAACGATCGTCTACAACCACCTCAACCAGCCACGCGAACTGGTGAAGGCTCAGGCCGTGACGAAGCTCTTTTCATGATCGCCGTGCGGCTCCCGCTGCTTGCCATCGCCGTCCTCGCATGCCTCGGCCCTGTCGCGACCATCGCGGTCGAGCCGGTCGCGACCATCGCGGTCGAGGCGGCCGTTCCAACCACCACGTCCGCAGCGGCCGACCTCGCCTGTGCCGGCGAAACGATCGACCGCTGGCACGGCCACGTCCGGCATCGCTTCCTGTTCGAGGGCAAACCGGCGTGGGTCGTCGAACGCGAGACGCCTCTTCCCGGCGATCCGTGGAGCTGGTGCATGGTGTTTCCAGACGCCTTCACGGAGCGGTGTGCGGCGCCGCAACTCGTCGCCGCCGGCTTCCACCATGCCTACCTCGACGTGGGCAACACGTTCGGCTGCCCCGACGCGGTCGCCAAGCTCGACGCCTTCCATGCCGAGCTGGTCCGCCGTGGTCTTTCCATGAAACCGGCGCTCATCGGCATCGGCCGTGGCGGTCTCTCCGCCCACCGCTTCGCCACGGATCATCCCGACAAGGTGGCCGTGATCTCCGGCGATGCCGCCGTCTGCGACTTCAAGAGCTGACCGGGAGGCAAAGGGAAGGGCAAGGGCGGCCCCAAGGATTGGGCAGCGCGCCTCGAGGCCTACCACTTCCCGGACGAAGCGTCGGCCCTCGCCCATCGTCGACTTCATTCTCGAGCACGCCTCGCCGGCCCGCTGAGTTCCCGGACTTCATTCGGGGCGGTTGGACGCAGCCGCATCGTCGGCTAGATTCTGGCGACCCAACAGGATCCCGATATGTCCACCAAGGTCACGGACGACCGATCTCACCAGCCACGCGGCCGGCGCGACGCCACGTGCCGGTCGATTTCCCTCTTCGCAGACGACCATCCCGGTGTCAGCCGGCTCTACACCGTGGCGATGATGGCCGACGTGCTCCGTGTGCCCCGGGCGGCGGTGCGTCACTGGCTGCGGGGAGGGCTGCTCGAGCCCGCGCGGCGGTCGGGATCGATCGAGTGGTTCGAGTTTCCACAGCTCGTGGTGGGACGGCAGCTCGTGCGTCTCTTGGACGCGGGCCTTTCCCTCCGTGACATCGACACGAAGCTCGCCGGGCTGGCCCCTGGCGGCGCCGCCGTGGCCGCCCGCATGGCCGAGCGGATCGTGGCCGACGGACGAAGACTGAGCATCGTGCAGAACGATCGACTGCTGGGCGCGGGCGGCCAGCTCCAGTTGGGCTTCTACACGCACGGTCTCACGGAGTGTCTGCCGGCGAACGATGCCGAACCGGCGGAGCCGCCCCGCATCGCGACCATCTCCATCACGCAAGCACTCGCGGCCGACGCCCCCGACGCCCCCGACGCTGACGACCCCCGCGACCCGGCTTCCGTCGCCGAACTGCTCGACCTGGCCGCCGATCTCGAGGCCACCGGGGCACTCTCCGAGGCGGCCGAGGCCCTTCGGGCCGTGCTGCAGGCCCAAGGCCCGACGGCGCAGATCGTCTTCATGCTTGCCGAGCTGCTCTATCGCGCGGGCGACCTCACCGCCGCCCGCGAGCGATATTACGCCGCTGTCGAGCTCGACGCCGATCATCTCGAGGCGCGGTCGAGCCTGGGCTGCGTGCTGGCGGAATTGGGCGAGCACGAACTGGCGCTCGCCGCCCTCGACGGCGTGCTCCTGCAGCAGCCCGACTATGCCGACGCCCACTGGCACATCGCCGGCGTGCTCCGCGAGGTGGGCCGGGAGGTCGAATCACAGCGGCATCTGCGGACCTTCCTGGCACTCGCGCCGGCGAGCCCCTGGGCCACGATGGCCAGCGAGCGGCTGGCTGCCGCGGACGCGGTCGAGACCTGACGCGGCTCACATGAGAGCCTCGGGGGTGTTGGTTCAGGGATGCCCATGCCCCGTCGCCGGACGTTCGCTGCGCCCATCCTGGGCTCCGCTCTCTCGATGGTGCCTGCGCTCCGCCATCCATGGCTCCGCTGGTCACCAACGCCGGCTCTCAGGGCATGGCCATCCCTTCCCTGCATCAGGGTCAGCGGGGCGAGGCCGCGCGAGGCTTCCGGTTCAGTACGCGCCCCACGGGCCGCGGATGGGATGCACGCCGAACTGCACCGTATCGCTCGGCTGGTTCGGCGTCGGCATGAACCGTGAGCTCCCCGGCACGGCTCCCGGCCCCGGATACGGACGACGGAACTGGTGGTAGATCGGCGCCACCCGTGAACTCGGCACACCCCAGCCGTATTCCGTCGTGAACTCGGCCGTCGGAGGGACGACAAGCGCCATCGGCCGGCCCACCCACGGGTCATACCAGGCGCTGTGCCAACTTTTTCCCTGGCTCCGCAGGAAGTAACGCTTCTCGTAAGCGCCTTCGCCGCCAGCGAGCGCCGCCCGCGTGGCAGCGGCAAGGCAGGCCACGACAAGCGCGGCGACGATCACCCGACCAACGACGACCTTCATGGACGCAACGCCTTCCTGTGTCTCTCGAGTGCTCGCGGCTTCACCCCAACCACCACGACGTCACCACCAATACGCATGCACGTCGGTGCGCATGCCCATCGCGCCCGCCGGCCGCACGTAGTGCCGCCGGTGCTTGTAGAGAAACTCGTGGGGCATGAACGGCGGATACGTGTACCAGGTGTGGCCGACCCGTGGCGGCACCGGCCGGGGTGCCACGTACAACTGGGCGCCGACCCCCGGATAGGCTCCCGCCGGCACCGGCGGCACGTAGAAGTTGTAGAACAGGTCGGGCGTAGGGGCCTCGACACCACCGTTGATCGGCGCGGCCGAGGCCTGGCTGGCGGCCACCAGCAGGGCGGCGATCGCCATTCCTCTCAGGGCGGCGGGGAGCATGGTCGGATTGACGGATGACTGCAGCACGGGGTCGCCTCCTTGCTCACTTCGGCCCTGAACCCTCTTGGACAGGGCAACTTGGACAGGGCAACGCTCACAACCAACGCTGACGAGGAAGTTCGGCACATCCAGGCACGGGCTATCACTTGGGGGCTGCGGGCACTTCTCCCCTGCCCAGCAGGCAAAGTCCCGGGGCGACCGGCACGCCCCGAAAACGTTCACCTAACCGGCAAACCCAGCCCCTCTTGCCAATCTCGTCCCGTCCGATCACAGTTTCGGCACCAGCACCAGCCATGGCCAAATCCGCAAAGCCACCGAAGAAAACCAAGGCAAAGCCTCCGCGAGAGGCTGCGGCCGCCCCGCCGTTGGCCGACGTGGCTACCGCCACTGCGAGCCCGGCCAAGGAGTCGGCCACCGCAGCCAAGCCGGCAGCCAAGCGGCGGGCCACCGCCCAGACACTCGCGGCCGGCCAGCGGGACATCTCGGTGAGCGAGTTCTTTGCCAAGAACCGCCATCTGCTCGGCTTCGACTCCCCCCGCAAGGCGCTGCTGACGAGTGTGAAGGAGGCGGTCGACAACTCGCTCGACGCCTGTGAGGAGGCGGGCATCCTGCCGGAGATCTGGGTGCACATCGAACAGGTGGGCGACTCGGGCAGCCGCTACCGCATGAGCGTGCAGGACAACGGCCCCGGCATCGTCAGCAAGCAGATCCCGCTCATCTTCGGCAAGCTCCTCTACGGTTCCAAGTTTCATCGGCTGCGGATGAGCCGCGGCCAGCAGGGCATCGGCATCTCCGCCGCGGGCATGTACGGAGTGCTCACCACGGGCAAGCCGGTGAAGATCATCTCGAAGATCGACGCCAAGCATGCGGCCCACTATTCCGAACTGCGAATCGACACGAAGACCAACCAGCCCGAGATCCTGAACGGCAAGGGGGACGGCGTCGACATCCCCGCCGGCAAGGGCGGCGCGGAGTTGATGAAGAAGCACTCGATCGAGTGGGTCGCCGAGAACGACAAGGGCGAATCGATCGAGCACGGCACCCGCGTGACGATCGAAATGGAGGCGAAGTTCCAGCGGGGCCGCGGGAGCGTCGAGGAATATCTCGAGCAGACGGCGATCTCCAACCCGCATGCCCGCATCCACTTCCAGGGGCCGGATGGTCCCGAGCGGATTTTCGAACGTTCGACGGAGGATCTGCCACCGGAGCCGAAGGAGATCAAGCCGCATCCCTACGGCGTGGAACTCGGCCGCCTCGTGACGATGCTGCAGGAGCATCCGAAATTCACCCTGGCGCAATTCCTCACCCAGTCGTTCTCCCGCGTCTCGCACGGCACGGCCAAGAAGATCTGCGACACTGCCAAGCTCTCCACCCGCGTCACCACGGGCAAGCTCGGGCGGGGTGAAGCCGACGCGCTCTTCAAGGCGATCCAAGACACGAAGATCCCGCCGCCGGCGACCGACTGCGTGGTGCCGATCGGCGAGCAGCGTCTGTTGGCCGGCATCCGGCAGGTGGTGCCTGGAGAATTTTTCACGGCCGCCACCCGGCCGCCGGGGGTCTACCGGGGCAATCCCTTCGTGATCGAGGCGTCGCTGGCCTACGGCGGCGGCCCCTCCGCGCAGAAGGTGTCGCTCGAAGCCCTCTCCGAGATGGCGAGCGAGAGCGACGCCCGCAGCCTGCGGCAGTTTCTCACCACCACGTTCTCCGGTCTGGGCGGCGAGGCGGCCGACAAGATTCTCGAGGAGGCCAAACTCGCCCCGCGGCAGTCCCCCTCGAAGCTCAAGAAACCGGCCCTCCAGGCCCTGCACGGGGCGATGCAGCACGTCAACGCCGACGAAGGGCAGAACATGACGGTGCTGCGGTATGCCAACCGCGTACCGCTGCAGTTCCAGCCGGCAGCGTGTGCGGTCACGCAGACGATCCTCGCCACCAACTGGCGATCCTACGGCCTCTCGCAATCGCGCGGCAGTCTGCCGAGCGGCCCGGTCACCGTGATGGTGCACGTGGCGAGCGTCTGGGTGCCGTTCACGAGCGAATCCAAGGAGGCGATCGCCTCGTATCCGGAGATCCAGAAGGAGATCCGGCTCGCGCTGCAGGCGGTGGGCCGCAAGCTCGGCATGTATCTCAGGCGGCGGCTCCGCGTGGCACAGGAGGGGCAGCGGCGGAGCATCTTCCTGCGGTATCTCAAGGAGGTCGCCGGAGCCGTCTCGACCATCAACGGGATCGACCGCGACAAGCTCTACGACCAACTCTTGGCGGTGGCAAAGAAGAAGACCGCGGAGGCCGACGTCAAGCTCGACGACCGCGGCCGGCCGATTCAAGACGAGGAGGAGCTCGAACTCGGCGACAACTGCATCATCGTGCCGCAGACGCCGGCTGGTCTGCCCGCGGCCGCGGCGCCCACTGACGCGACGGCAGAAGGCGATGCCGACGAGAAGCCCGCTCGCGGCCGGAAGAAGAAGGCCACCGCTCCCTCCAAGAAGTCCGGACGGCGAAGCGTCACGCGCTCTTAAGCCGCTCGACTTCGGCCTCGAGCTTCTTCACGCGGTCTTCGAGTTCGCGAAACTTTTCACGAGCCTGTTCCATCCGCTTGCGTCCATCCTGCATCCGCCTTTCGATCATCTCCCGCATCTCCGGCGGCATGTCCGGCCGCGGCGGGCGCTGGGGACGGCCTTCGCTCCACATGCCGGGCCCAGGATGCTCGCCACGCTCGCCGTGGCCGCGATGCTCGGCATGTTCACCATGTTCGCGATGCCCACCTGGCTCACCCGGGCCGCGGCGGTCGCCACGGCCATGATGCGGGGGCGGCCCCGGAGGCCCCATCCGCTCGGCATGCATCCGGTCCACGACGCGGTCGAGTTTTTCGATGATCCGATCGAGGCGGCTGGCCGCATCCCCGCCTGCCGGGGCCTGTTCGTAGGCCGGCCCCTCCTCGGCCGCCCGTGCGAAATGCATCCGACCGGCCACGGCCCCGAGCACCACCACACACCCCGCCACGGCCAGCCATTTCCACGTGCGATTCATCGTCGATGCTCCTTTGGTTTTCCGAGGAACGTACCGCCATTTTCGTGGCTGCACTGCGGACCACAGTATGCTGCTAAGAACATGAACGCCCCAGCCGCCGGAAAGTTTCGCGACCCGTCCCTCGTCGATTTCGGAGCCGACGCCGGGGGCCTTGGCAGGCGGTTGGAGCTGCTGGGAAGCGTGCTCGTCGACCGGCCGCTGCTCCAACCAGATCTTCCCCGCCGCCACACCCACCACTCCTGGAGCGAGGCCGCGGCCATCTTCCATGCGAGCCGCGACGGCACCGGCGGGAGCGGAGCCTGGACATTCGCCGCTCCCCTCCCCGATCCCTGGCGGGTGGCCGTGCCGCTGCCGACCATCGCCCTGTCGCTCGAGGTCCGCCCCGCCCCGTCGGGCCAGATCGGCGTGTTCCTCGAACAGGCCGACCAGTGGGAGTGGCTGGTCCGGGAAACGCCCGCCGGATCGACGATGCTTTCGCTCTTCGCCCACTCCGGCGCCGCGACGCTCGCCATGGCAGCAGCCGGAGCCCACGTCGTGCATGTCGATGCCTCGCGTCAGGCGATCGCGCTTGCCCGTCGCAATGCCGAGGCATCGGGCCTCGCCACCGCCCCGATCCGCTGGGTCTGCGAAGACGCCCACACCTTCGTCACGAGAGAACTCCGCCGCGGCGCCCACTACGACGGCGTGGTGCTCGATCCGCCCTCGTGGGGCCACGGCCCGAAGGGCCAGGCGTTTGCGATCGACCGCGACCTCGTGCCGCTCGTGAACGATGTCACCACACTCACCGCCACGTCGGCCGCCCGTCGCCCGGCCGGCCCCGTCCTGCTCACCTGCCACTCGCCCCGCTGGCATCATCGGCGGCTCCGCGACACACTGGCGGGAGTCTTGCCATCCGGAAGCTTCGAGTCCGGCCCGCTCACCTGCACCGACGCCGCCGGCCGTACGCTCGAACTGGGCGACTTCGCTCGACGCTCACCCGGCTGATCAGATTGCAATACATTACGGGCAGCCGGGATCGGCGGAAGCTCGAGGAGCATTGGGCGTCCCGCAGTTGTTGTCACGACCTACGAACGTTTTCTCATGATCCCCCACGACACGATCACCAGTGCAGCCAATCCGCGGGTGCGACAGGCCGCCCGGCTCCGGGATGCCGACGCCCGTCGCGAGACAGGTCTCACGCTCATCGACGGCCGGCGGGAACTCGCCCGCGCGATGCGAACTGGCGTGACCATCGAGGAGGTGTTCGTCGACGCCGACTCGGCCGCGGTCCTGTTGCGAAAAGACACCGCCACGGCGCCGCACGACACTCCCGACGAACCGTGCGTTGCCGAACTCGCCGCACGCGGCACCCGGATCACGGGCCTGTCGCGAAAGGCATTCGAGCGGATCGCCTTCGGCAGCCGGAATGAAGGCGTCGTGGCGGTGGCCCGCTATCGGGCCGGAACGCTGGCGGACTTCGCCGTTCCGAACGACCAGCCCGTGCTCGTCATCGAGGGGGTGGAGAAGCCGGGAAACCTCGGCGCCATCCTGCGGACGGCCGATGCGGCCGGGCTGGCGGGCGTCATCGTCTGCGACGGCCGCACCGACCCCGCCAACCCGGCCGTGATCCGTTCGAGCCTCGGCACGGTCTTCACGGTGCCACTGGCGACGGCCTCGACCAGCGACACGATCGCCTGGTGCGGCGGCCGTGGCTACCGTGTCGTCGCCGCCATGCCGACGGGAGCCATCCTCTGGCACGAGTCCAGGCTCGCGGGCCGCACGGCGATTCTGCTTGGCAGCGAGGCCCACGGCATCTCGGCGGCCTGGCAGCAGGCCGCCGCCGCCGGCACGATGCAGCTCGAATCGGTCCGTCTGACGATGGCCGGTGCCGCCGACAGCCTCAACGTCTCGGCCACGACCGCCGTGCTTGCCTACGAAGCCGTACGACAAATGGGAACCCGCCCGTGACAGACTCTTCGCCCGACGACATTTTCACGCAGCTTGCCTGCACGGCCGACGACTCCGGTACCTCGGCCATGTTCGACACGCTGGCCGCGGCACTCAAGGCCCGCCGCCGCTGGCATGCCCTCTTCGACCTCAGGCTGCTCCAGGCCCGCATCGCGCTTGGGCTGCCGGCGACGGGCGAACTGGTGGGGCGAGGAGGACAGGGCGATATCGCGCCGGCGGATCGCGATCAGCTCGACGAGCGATCGCTCGCCGCCTGCCGCGAGGTGGGCTGGCCGCTCCTCGACGAGGGGCACGTGGCGGCTGCCTGGATGTACCTGCGGGCCGCCGCCACACCGGCCGAGGTCACCGAAAAACTCGCACGGCTGGCCGCCGACATCCTGGCGACCTCGGATAGCACCGGCGACGAGGATGCCGCCGGCCGGCTCCAGGAGATCGTGCACGTGGCGCTGTGGGAGGGAGTCGATCCGGCGCTCGGCATCGACATCGTCATCCGCACACAGGGCACCTGCAATGCGATCACCGTGTACGAACAGGCGGTCTCCCGGCTGCCCGCACGGCGTCAGGAGCCGGCAGCCGGCGTGCTCGTCCATCATCTGCATGGCGAGGTGACTCGGGCGGTGGCGGCCGACCTCACGCACCGCGGCGCGGCAGTCGCGGCCGCGGACGACGCCGGCGCCTCCATGATCCCGCTGCTCGACCTGCTTCGCGAACTCGGCGGCCCTGACGACGCCTCGATCCACGTCGACGTGTCGCACCTGCAGTCGGTGCTCCGCATCGCGCGGGTCTGCACCGATCCGAACATCATCCACCAGGCGTGGGAGCTGGCGTGCTACGCGTGTCGCCTGCCTGCCGACATGGCCTATCCGGGCGAGCCGCCCTTCGAAGAGGTGGGAGAATCGTCACGGCTGTTCTTCGGTGCCCAGCTCGGCCACGACAGGGAGCGTGCGATCGGTTTTTTTCGCCGCGCTGCCGCGCGGGCCCGTATCGAGGAATCGGGCACGCTCCCGGCCGATACGCTGGTGCTCTTGCTCACACGGCTGGGCCGCCCCGCCGAGGCGCTGCATGCCGCCCTCGAACGCCCCGCCGATGGACCGATGCCGAGCACCATGCTGGCCAGTGGCATGCTGCCGTCACTGGTGGAACTGGCAACCGCCGCCGACTCCTGGGACGACCTGCTCGCCGCCTGTCGGGAACGCGGCGACGAGATCACCTACGCCGCGACGCTCGCCGCCCGCCGGCATGCTCACCAGAGCCGATAGCTGGGCTCACGGCACTCCCAACAGGGTCCACCGCTGCCGTTCCCCGCGTAGCCGACGTCGGCCGCCGTGCGAAAGCCGCGGCCGGGGGGCAACTGCCACGGAGCCAGCATGTCGGGGCGTTCATGCGCGCCGTTGCAGCCCCGCCAGCGGTTACACGCATCGCACGGGTCGGGTCTCCATGGTTCATCGTGTTTGGCGCCGCAATACCGCGGACCACACCCGGTGTCGCCATAGGGTGTGGTGGCGCCTCCCGCCCCACCACACGGGCCACAGGCAGCGCACTGGCCGCAGCCTTTCTTCAGTTCGGAGGCCGTGGCGACCGTGGCGGACAGGGATGCAACCGTGAACCCGCAGCCCACGAGCAGCAGCATGACGGAAAGACGGAATGTGCTTTTCATGACGGTTGTTTCGGTCCGCGAACCGCTGCAGCTTCCGCCGGGCCGGCCGCAGCGGAAGCGTCGCCCGCAGTCTGCCCGGTTTGCCCGGCCCGCTGGCATCCGGCGTTTCCCGGCTCGCTATCCTGGAATAATGGGGAACGCCGGTCGTTTGGACCTGGGACGATCCAGGGGGTATCGTGATTGGTTTTGACCCCGACGGGCGGGGGACCTAGCGTCTCTGCGACTCGTGGAATCATCCCGTACCGCCCGCCATCGGGCGGCTTGTTTGGAGACACCGTCGATGCGCCATCAGCCCCGCCGTTCACGCCGCCGCTCGATCGTACGGCAGGCTCCACGGTTGCAGCCGGGGCTCGAGGCGCTCGAGCCCCGGCTCGCGTTGGCCGTCAGCCAGACCTACGGCACCTGGACCATCGTCGGCGACTCCGATCGATCCCATCCCCACGACACGATTGTGATCGATCGCAATCCCGCGAACGCCGCCCAGTTGCGGGCCACCGTGAACGGCGTCGTCGTCGGCACGATTCGCGAGGCGCGGGTCAGCACCATCCGCATCGTCGGCGGCGCCGGTGACGACACGATCACCATCGACATCCCCGGCAACACCCGGATCAGGACCGTGCTCGACGGCGGCAGGGGCAACGACACGATCACGGGCGGTGACGGCAGTGACACGATTCTCGGCGGTCCGGGCAACGACACGCTCCGCGGCGGCAGGGGCAACGACACGCTCCGCGGCGGCGCCGGCGACGACTCGCTGGTCGGGGGCACGGGCAACGACACGCTTCAGGGCGAGGCTGGCGTCGACACGCTTCGTGGTGGAGCGGGAAAGAACACGCTCGATGGCGGTGCAGGCGTCGATGCGTTTTATGGCACGAGGTCG
Organism: Pirellulales bacterium; assembly: GCA_044369655.1. GTDB lineage: Bacteria > Planctomycetota > Planctomycetia > Pirellulales > UBA1268 > CAMCQY01. Next base: position 13,898 of record JBILWX010000031.1, on the reverse strand, counting down.
AACGACCGGGTCAGGCTCGCCGCCGGTGAGCAGCTCATCGGCAACGAGAGCACCAATCCGCTCCGACAGACCGACGACGTCGACCAACTCAAGTCGTGGTACATCGACACGGCCCTGGCCCAGTGGGGAGATCAGCTCGGGAAAGCTGCCTGGCCATGGCGTTACTACCCCGTCGCCCTGAGCGTCGGGAGCGGGACGGCTGACCTGTCGACGGCAGGTAGTCCTGCCGCCACGGGAGATTTCTCGGGCACCAACAATCAAGTCGCCGGCGTCGACGAGGGCGATCTGGTGAAGACCGATGGCACGCATCTGTTCGTGCTCGCCGGCGACGGTGTCGACGTCGTCCATGCCTGGCCCGCCGACTCGCTCGAGGTGGTGAGCCACATCACCACCCCCGGTGACGAGCGGGCGCTCTTCCTGCACGGCACGCGGCTCACGGTGATCTCGCAGGAAAACATCTGGGAGCCAGTGGCCGACGACGCCACCAGCGCCGACCGTTCGAGACTCGGTTGGTGGAACCATTCCTGGCAGCCCCGCGTCACCGTCACCGTCGTCGACGTCTCAGCGACGTCGAATCCCACGATCGTCGAGCAGACGACGCTCGATGGCTGGCTCGTCGACGCCCGCGCCATCGACGGCCGCGTGCTGGTCGTCGCCCAGGACAGCTTCGACATTCCCGCGCCCGCGGTCATCACGATCCCGTCGGAGAGCGTCGTCGATCCCGTGCCGGTCGACCCTGGTCTGAGCAGCGACCCAAGCGGCCCCGCCGTCGTCATCCCGATCGGGATCAGCGTGGCTCCGCCTTTCGACGACGGCACGCGGTATGTCTATGAAGACGAGGCGAGCTACCGCAACCGTCTGGAGACCGCCTGGGAGACCGCAGCCTTCCCGCAGGTCACCGTCACCGCCACGGGAGGGGGCACCTCGACCGGCGACCTTTTCGCCGCGGGCCGCACCTACCTGCCTATCAAGGCCACCGGCAACAATCTGCTGGCGGTCGTCTCGTTCACGGTGGACGATGACACGGCCGGCCCGGACGCGGCGACCACGGTCGCCGGCGTCTCCGGCAGCGTCTACGCGTCCACCTCGAACCTCTACGTCTCGGCAGGCCATTGGGGCAACTGGTGGGATGCGACCGACGCCGGTACGACCACCAACATCTACCGGTTCGATCTGCATGCCGCCGACGTGCCACTCACGGCGATGGGGGCCGTGCCGGGTATCGCGCTCAACCAGTTTTCGCTCGACGAGAGTGCCGACGGCGTGCTGCGGGTGGCGACGACCAGCGGATTTGGCGACCGGTCCTCGAGCGGCGTCTACGCGCTCGCGGCAGCCGCGGGCAACCTGCAGACGATCGGCAGCGTGACCGGGCTCGCTCCCGGGGAACGCATCTACTCGGTCCGCTTCATCGGCGACCGGGGCTACGTGAGCACGTTCCGGCAGATCGACCCGCTGTTCGTCATCGATCTGGCCAATCCCTCGAAACCGCGGGTCGTCGGCGAACTGAAGGTGCCCGGTTTCTCGTCCTATCTGCACCCGCTCGACGCCACGCGGCTGCTGGGCATCGGCCGCGACGTCGATCCCGTCACCGGTCAGGTCCTCGGCCTGCAACTCTCGATATTCGACGTCGCCGACGCAGCCAATCCAAGGCGGACCGCGACGTACACCTTCGCGGGAGATGGCTGGCAGTCATGGTCGGCCGCCCTCTGGGATCACCGTGCCGTCTCCTGGTTCGGCCAGCAGGGCATCCTCGCCCTGCCGGTGCAGCAGGGTGACTGGTGGCAGGGCAGCACCGGCCTGGTCGTCTTCAAGGTCGACACGAACGCTCCGGCTGGCTTCACGAATCTGGGCCAGATCACGCACGACCGCGCCGTGCAGCGGAGCGTCCGGATCGGCGACTTCCTCTACTCCATATCCGCCGGCGAGGTGAAGGTGCATCGCCTCGCCGACCCGACGGTGGAGGTGGGTAGCACGCGGCTGACGGCCGCAGTCGATCCGTGGATCGTCTCCGTCTGGTAGGCAGGCGGCTGTCGGGCGCTCAGGCCCGAGCCCGTTCGTAGACCCGCAGATAGTCCCGCGCGCTCGAATCCCACGACCAGTCCTGCAACATGGCCCGGCGGACGAGCCCATCCCACTCGTCGCGGGTGGCGTGAGCCTCGAGCGCTCGCACGACGGCCCGCTCGAGGCTGTGCGAGTCATACGCTTCGAAGACGAACCCGTTGGCCGTGCCGTTCTGAAGGCTCTCGGGCGTGGTGTCGACGACCGTGTCGACGAGGCCGCCCGTGGCCCGCACGAGGGGCAGTGTGCCGTAGCGCAAGGCGTAGAGCTGCGTGAGTCCGCACGGCTCGAACCGGCTGGGCACGAGCATGATGTCGGCGGCGGCCTGCACCAGATGGGCCAGGCCCTCGTCGAATCCGATCACGAGGTCGATCGTGCCCGGAAACGAGGCGGCCGCGCGGCGGAGCGACTCCTCGACGTGGTTGTGGCCGGTCCCGAGCACCACGAAGTGCGCACGCCCGCCGCCGGCCATGCGGCCGAGCAGTTCGACGACGAGATCGATGCCCTTCTGATCGACCAGCCGGCCCACGAAGGCGACCAGCGGCCGCGGGTCTGGTGCGGCATGGCCGAGGCGGGCCGCAAGCGCCACGCGAGCGGCATATTTGCCGTCGGCGAAGTCCTGTTCCGAGTAGGGCCTGGGGATGTGTCGGTCGGTCCGCGGATCCCAGGCGACCGTGTCGATGCCATTGACGATTCCCGTGAGCACGTCGCTCCGCGCCGCGAGCACGCCCTCGAGCCCGCAGCCGCCGGGAGCCTGCTGGATCTCCCGCGCATAGGTCGGGCTCACGGTGGTGAGCCAATCGGCGAACACGAGCCCGGTCTTGAGCAGGTTGAGCTGCCCCCAGAACTCCATCTGCTGCCAGTTGAAGTATTTCCAGTCGAGGCCCGTGAGCAGCATGTCCCAGTGCCAGAAGAGTCCCTGGTAGGCCATGTTGTGGATGGTCATGACGGTGCGGGCGTGCCGCACCGATGCCGCCGACTGGTAGAGCAGCTTCTGGTAGGCAGGCACGAGGCCGGTCTGCCAATCGTGGCAGTGGATGATGTCGAAGGGCTTCTCCTGCCGGGCGGCCAGTTCCATGGCGGCTCTGGAAAAGAAGATGAACCGCTCCGAGTTGTCGGCATAGTCCTCCGAGCCGCCGTAGAGCGAGGGGCGATCGAAGCATTCGTCATTGGCGACGAGCAAAACCTCGACCCGCGAACCGGGCGGCATGCAGCGCAGGATCCTGGCAGGCTGCAGCCGCGTGCCGATCGGCACGTCGAAGGCGATGCCGGTGGGCTCGATCGGCAGCCCCTTGGAAAAAACCTCCCGGTAGGCGGGGAGCACGAGGGTGACCTCGCACCCCTGATGCACGAGCGCCTCGGGCAGGGCGCCGGCGACGTCAGCCAGACCGCCGGTCTTGGCGAATGGAGTCGCCTCACTGGCCACCTGCAGCACACGCATGGGCGGGAATTTCCGGTGTTACCTACCGACGTTCGGATCGGGCGGTCAGCAACCGCTCCCTACTTTCGCTCCTTACTATATAGTTTGCAAAAACCCGCCATGTGTCCCCTCGTCAATCCCGCCGCGCTGTTTCGGTTTCGCCTTCCCTGCCGGAGGCGGAAGAAGCTCTGGCCGCCTGCGGCCTGGGACCTCGACGAGGCCTGCCGGCTGCCGGGCCTGGCGCCGGTGGCGAACGTGCCGAATCTGCTGGATTTGTGGCTGGCGTGGAACGAGGAGGGACTGGCCGTGCGAGCCGTGGCACGCGGCATCGGCACCTCCCGGTGGTGCCAGCCGACCCGGCCGGAGGACAGCGACGGTCTGCATCTCTGGATCGCCACCCGACCGACGGGCGAGAGCCATCGGGCGGGCCGTTACTGCCGCCGGCTGGCGCTCCTGCCCACGGGCGGCGGCCGCAACGCCGATCGGGCGGTGGCCGTGGCCGCGGTGATTCCGCGCACGAGTGAAATGCCCGCCGATCTGCCGATCGGCGCGGTGCCGATCGAGGGCCGACTCACGGCCGACGGCTGGGAGATCGACGCCCAGATCACCGCGGCGGCGCTGCCCGGCTGGGATCCGCTGGAGATTCAGCGACTCGGCTTCTTCGCGGCGGTGATCGACAGGCGGCTGGGCCGCGTGCCCGCCTTCGCTCCCCCCGAGTTCCCCTGGGACAGCGATCCGACGACCTGGGCCGAACTCGAGCTCTGCCCGTGACACTGCTCCGCATGGAGGCCGCGCATCCGACCACACCCGGCAGGAGGCGGTCCGGGGCTTGGGTCGATAGCAGCCTATTGGATCGCGAGCCGCTCGTGGAACAGACCTGCCGCAATCCCTTGCGGCTGAATCGCGGTTGTCGCGCGTCGAGCACAGAGGCGACAACGCCGCTGCAGATGATCGTGAGGATGACGGCGAGCAGATAGAGGTTGAAGTGCGGGCCGAGGGCGTGTTTCAACCATTCCGCCGCGAGCATCTTCCCTCCGACCACCATCAGGACGAGCGCCAATGCCGTCGTCAGATGCCGGAACTGCGTCACCAATCCGGCCAGCGCGAAATAGAGCGAACGGAGGCCGAGCATCGCGAACACGTTGCTCGTGAACACGAGAAAGGGATCCCCCGTGATCGCAAAGATGGCGGGAATCGAATCGACGGCGAACACGAGATCCGCCCCTTCGACCATCACGAGCGCCAGCGCCAGGGGCGTGAGGGCGAGCACCGTGCGACCGCCGGCGTCGCCAGTGGCGACATCGGTCTCTGCCGGCCCCGCCAGTTCGACAGGCCTCACCCGCGCAACGAACCGCTGATCGTGATACCGGACCGTGACGGGAAGCCAGCGACGGCAGATCCGTACCAGCAGGCTCGCATCGGGATCGGGGTGGCCGGGCTTCGAGACGAGGATTTTCACGGCGGTCACGAGGAGGAACGCCGCGAATACGTACAGGATCCAGTGAAACTCCCGGATCAATTGGGCACCGACGAGAATCATCGCCGCCCGCATCGCCAAGGCGCCGAGCACGCCCCAAAAGAGCACCCGATGCTGGTGGATCTGCGGCACCGCCAGCGAGCTGAAGATGGTGGCGATCACGAAGATGTTGTCGATGCTGAGCGATTTCTCGATGACGTACCCGGTCACATACTTCTCGACGGCCGTCGCCCCCGTGTTGACCATTCCGTCAACGGGATCAATCGCCTCCCCGAGCCCCCACCAGCGGCCTTCGTAGGCGAAGAAGACGACCACCGCGAACGCGAGGCCCAGGGAGATCCACACCGCCGACCAGCCGAGCGCCTCGCGCATGCCGACGGCATGGGCTTTGCGATGAAACACGCCCAGATCGAGCGCCACAAGCGCGAGCACCAGGGCGATAAAGGCGAACCATGCCGTGATCATCCGAGTTCCTTTCCTGGGTCGGAGGGGCTGGTGGCGGCATGCGGCCTCCGATCAGCCGCAGCCGCCACCGCTCTGCTCCGGTGATTTCCGGACGAGTTTCAGCCCCCCTGCATCGGCTCTGGAAACCGAGCAGGAATTCTCAACGACGGGCCCTGCCTGTCACGGCGGCGCTCGATCTGTCGCGCCACACTGCGGCCAATTCTGGTGGTCGCCCTGTCCACCGCGGCGACCCACTCGGAATCGGCGACGGCGGCCATGATCATCCCGCAGCCCCGCGCCTTCACGAGCACCCGGCAGACCTTGTCGACACCGCCCTTCGGGCCGTTATGGTCGTGGAGAAACACCACGACCTTCTCGATTCGCCCTGCAAACCGCGACAGTGCGAACCGCAACCGTCGCTCGATGTGATCGGGAAGATCCTTCGGCCGGCTCACCCCGCTGTCTTTCAGCGCCCAGATCATGACTCGTCTCCTCGATGAATGGTGAATGCGACACCTCGTTCATCGACATTTCTAGGCTGCGACTGTGCATCGGGGGAATCGATTGTTTATTCACTTCGCATCGGAATTATCTATGTGTTGTTTTGGGGGGCATACCGCTCGATCACCACGCGGGCCGGCGGCAGGCTGTCGAGGAAGATCCGGCCGTAGGGCTTCGTGAGCATTCGCGGGTCCAGGATCACGACGGAGCCACGATCCTGGCCGGTGCGGATCAGGCGACCAAACCCCTGCTTGAGTTTCAGGACCGCCTCGGGCAGTTGGTACTCGGCGAACGCGTTGCCGCCGGCGGCACGAATAGCCTCGATGCGCGCGGCCGTCAGCGGCCGGTCGGGCACGGCGAACGGCAGTTTCGTGATGATCACGGTGACGAGCTGGTCGCCCGGCAGATCGATTCCCTGCCAGAAGCCGTCGGTGCCCAACAGCACGCTCCCCGGCCCCTCGCGGAAATCGGCGAGCATCCGCGAACGGTTGAAGCCGTCTGCCTGGCTGATGAGCCGGTAGTTTTTCCCCGCGCACCAGCCGGCCAGTGCCTTCGAGGCCTTCGCCAGCGAAGCGATGCTCGTAAACAGCACCATCGCCCTGCCCCCGCTCCGTTCGACGTAGCGGCGGATCATCTTCACAACGGCCTGATCATAGGCATCCCGTGCGGTCGGATCGGGCAGCCGGTCGACGAGAATCAGCTCCGCCTGCCGGGCATAGTCGAACGGGCTGCCCAGCCGCTGCGAGCGGGCCTCGGTGATGCCCAGCCGCCGCTTGAGAAACGCATAGTCGGCATCCGCCGACGCACAGTCGGGATCGAAGACATCATCCGGATCCGATCGGCTCCGTCCGCCCACCGCGAGCGTGGCGCTCGTCAGCACGACCGTGCCCACGCGGCCGAAGAGCTCCCGCTTGAGCATGTCGCCCACGTCGACGGGCGCACTCGACAACTGCAGCCGCTCGTGACCACGGCGGCTGCGATGCGACTCCACCCACCAGACACAGCCCGGCTCGTTCTGCCCAAGCCACATGTCGAGGCTGCCGGCCAGCCCCGCGAGCCGGTCGGCGTGCGAGATGAAGTCATGCCGTTCCGCTTCGTTCGTGATTCCCTCGGCGGCACTCCGCAGCTGTCGTCCAAGGCCCTGCAGCGCGTCGCCGAGCGTGTCGGGCAGGAGGTGCGGGGCGGTCACCCGCCACGGTGATTCGCCTCGCGGCGAGAGCTTCGCGCGGACCGCGGCAAAAAAATCCTCGGCAGCCCGCCGGCACCGTAGCACGGCCAGCTCCACCTCCTTGAGGCCATAGTGCACGACCAGGCCGCGATGGGTCCGCTCGTTGTAGAGCTTCGAGAGCACGCGGTCGACGGCCACGCTCGACAGGCCGACCCCGAGATGGTCGCTCGCCACGCTCTCCACCATGTGGGCCTCGTCGAAGATCACGACATCGTAGTTGGGCAGGAGGCTCGCGCCGCCCCGCCGCAGGCTGAGGTCTGAGAAGAACAGGGCGTGGTTGACGATCAGCACCTGCGCGTGCGCCATGCGGCGGCGGGCGGCGTAGTAATGGCACTGGCTGTAGGCAGGACACGCACGGCCCATGCAGTTGCCGGCGTCGCTGGCGACCTCGTCCCACACGGCATCCTGCGGCACGAAGGGAAGATCGGCCAGCGAGCCGTCGGCCGTGTGCTTGGCCCATGAGATCAGCTCGTCGAGCTGCGCCAGTTCGCCGTCTTGCGGAAACAGACTGCCGGCCCGTTCGCGGGCCAGCGCGAGCCGCCTGAGGCTGACGTAGTTGCGACGGCCCTTGACGAGCACGGCGGAAAACTCCCGTGGCATCACCGCGGCCACGAGCGGGATGTCTTTCGTGACGAGCTGCTCCTGCAGCGCGATCGTGTGTGTGGAGATCACGATCCGTCGGGGACGGCCGGGGGTGGCGCTGGCCGCGGTGATCACGCCCTCGTCACCGTCGTCGTCCGGATCACGTTCATCATCCGACGGGAGTTCGCCGCGTGCCGGCTCGGTGTTTTCCTCGACCTGATCGGCGGTGGCCGCCAGCACGGCCGGCACGAGGTAGGCGAGACTCTTTCCGGTGCCGGTGCCCGCCTCGATGATCGCGTGCTGCCGGCTGGCGATCGCCTCGGCGATGAGGTTGGCCATCGCCATCTGCTGCGGCCGCGATTCCCAGCCCGCGAGCCGGGCGGCGAGCCGACCGGTGGGCGACAGCAGTTCGTCGGGAGTCGTCATGCGGCCAATGTACCCGACCGACCTGCCGCCGCGGCGGCAGCGTGAAGAATGGATTTCCCCGGGATTCGAAGTACAAATAGGCTCTCGGGCCCCGTTCTTTTTGAGAGGATTGTCCGTGGCAGCTTCGCATGGTCCGCAGAAGGCGTGGGGCGGCGTGTTTCGTGAGCCGACCGACAAGCGTGTCGAGGCCTTCTCCGAGAGCGTCTCGTTCGACCGTCGCCTCGCCGACGACGATATCGACGGCTCGATCGCCCACGCCCGGATGCTGGCGGCCTGCGGACTGATGACGGTGCCGGAGGCCGACGCGATCTCGCAGACCCTCGAGGAAATCCGCCGCCAGATCGCCGACGGACAGTTCGAGTTCACCGCCGCGAAGGAAGACATCCACCTTCACATCGAGGCGGCTCTCACCGCCCGCCTGGGCGACGCGGGCCGCAAGCTCCACACCGCCCGCAGCCGCAACGACCAGGTGGCCACCGACCTGCGGCTCTACTGCCGACGGGCCATCGACCGGCTGGACCACGGACTCCTGGAACTCGAGCGGGCGTTCCTCGACCTCGCCGTCCGCGAGCAGGGGCTGATCATTCCGGGCTACACCCACATGCGGCGGGCGCAGCCCGTGCTGGCAGCCCACCAGCTCCTCGCCTGGTGCGAGAAATTCGAGCGCGATCGCGACCGGCTCGCCGACTGCCGCAAACGGACGAATGTGCTGCCGCTCGGCTCGGGGGCGCTCGCCGGCACGACCCTGCCGATCGACCGCGAGCACGTGAAGGAATCGCTCGGCTTCGCGGCCGTGGCGGCCAACAGCCTCGACGGGGCGAGCGACCGCGACTTCGTCTGCGAACTGGCCTTCGTGATCGCGCTGACCGGCGTGCATCTCTCGCAGTGGGCCGAGGAATGGATCATCTACAGCACCCAGGAATTCGGATTCCTGCGGCTCCCGGAAGGCTTCTGCACCGGCAGCTCGATCATGCCGCAGAAGATCAACCCCGACGTGCTGGAGCTCGTCCGCGGCAAGTCGGCCCGGTCGATCGGCAACCTGCAGTCATTGCTCGTGCTGCTCAAGGGTCTGCCGACGGCCTACAACCGCGACCTCCAGGAGGACAAGGAGGCGATCTTCGACTCGATCGACACGCTGGAGGCGGTGCTCGGCGTGGCCGCACCGCTGGTGGCGGGCAGCTCGTTCGACCGGGACCGCGTGGCCGCCACGATCGACCGCGGCCACCTCGACGCCACCAGCCTGATGGAGGCGCTCATCGCGGCCGGCGTGCCGCAACGGACGGCCCACGAGCTCGTCGGCACGTTCGTGCGGCGGGCGATGACCCGGGGCGTCTCCCTGGCAGAGCTTACCGATCAGGAGTTTTCGCAGGATTATGCCGGCTGGAACGCCTCGCTCCGCAGCGCACTTGGGGCATTCAGGGCAGTTGAACGGATGGTGAGTTTCGGCTCCACCGCGCCGTCACAGGTTGCCGACCAGATAGCAGCGTGGCAGCGCCGGCTGACAGAACGAGCTGGCTGAACGAGCTTGGATTCGCCGCGCATGCCCGATGCGGGAGGGTGGCGGGTGGCGACGAGCGTTCCCAGAATGGTTTCGGTCTGCTGCGTCGTCGCTGCGGCGTTGATTGCCACGCCTGCCGCCACCGCGGCCGAGGACGGGCCGTCCCCCCGCGATCCGCTGGCGCAGGCGGTGCTCGACTCGCTCGCCTTTCCCCCGCGGACGGCCCCGCCAGCCCTGCTCGACGCCGCCATCCGGGCCACCGACGTCGAGGCCTATGACGCAGCCGGCCGGTATTTTTCCCGCCTCGCCGACGCGCTCGAGCAGGCGGGTGACAAGCGGTTCGATCTGCTTGCCGATCTGGGCGAGACTGCCGATCCGGCCAGCCTCCGCCGACTTGAACGGGTGCTCGGCGACCGGGACGAGTCCGTGCGGCCGATCGTGCAGGCGATGCGTGAGGCCGCGCGGGAACGGCGGCGGGATCCTGCCCGCCTCGCGCGTGACGCCGCCGACCTCGCCAGCGACACCTACGCCATTCGCTCCGCCGCCTGCGACCGACTCGCCCGGGCCGGCGTCGATGCGCTCCCCGTGCTCGTCGACCTGCTGCAGAACGAGGAGCCGGCGCAGGAACGGGCCCGCGGGCTCGCCCGCGAACTCGTCCGCACACTCGGCACCGAGGCCCGACAGCCCTTGCTGGCCTGGCTGGGTTCTGATGACGTGCAGCACTGGCCAGGAGTCATCGAGGCTCTTGGTGCCGGCGTGTCTGCCGACGATGCCGCCGACGTCGCGGAGCATCTGCTGGCGCCGGCGCTCGTGCCCGACGCGCCCCCCGCGGTGCGCGATCGCGCGACCCGCGTGCTGCGACAACTGGCCTCCCGCGGGATACTGCCCAGCGAGGCCATGGACGGTGACATGGTGCCGCCGAGTGCGGGCACTGCCGTCGCACTGCTCACCCGCAGCATCGACCGGGTGCTCTCGATCGACGGCCTGCCCGCGCCGGACCACCTGCTCATGGAGCCGGTGCTCGACCCGGTCATGGCGCCAGCCGCCGCCGGCAAGACGGTGGAGCGGCTCGTCTGGAATCCGGAGACGCGCCGGCTCGAACGCTTGAACCTGACTCCACAGGCGGCACGGGCGCAGAGGGCCATCCACCTGGCCCGCGATCTGGCCGCGCTCAGCGCCACCGATCCCGACGCCGTCCGACTCGTGCTCCTCGCGCGGCTGGAATCCCTGCTGGCGGCGGCGGGCGATCCACTCACTGCCCTCGACCGTATCCCCACGAAGGAATTCCTGGCGGCCCTCACGGGGCCGGAGGGCTTCGACTACGAAGCCGCGGCCGACGTGCTCGACATGGCCGCCTCGCGGGGCATGGTCTCCGCCGCCGCCGGAGCGACGCGGGCGATCGCAGCCGCCCAGGCAGCCGCAGCCGCCCAGGCGCGAGGCGACACCGCGACCGAGGAGCGGGCCGCTGCCGCGGAGACGGCGGCCCTCGCTCCCGCCGTGCGCACGGCCCTGCTGCGAGCGCTCGTCGTTCCCGATGCCACGCTGCAGTTCGAGGCGGCACGAACCCTCGCCCAGGCCGCGGGTGATCCGCCCTACCGCGGTTCGAGCCGCGTGGTCGAGATCCTCCTGCAGGCCGCCACCAGTACCGGCGAGGAGATCGCCGTCGTGGCACATCCCGACGCGGCGGTGCGGGAGGAACTCGCCACCAGCCTCTCCCGATTTGGCTACCGCGTGGAGAAGGTCGCCACGGGCCGCGACGCGATCCTCGCCACGCGGGCCGCCATCGACACCGTGCTCGTGGTGATTGCAGCACGCATCATCCGTCCGACTGCGCTCGAGACCGTGCAGTTCATCCAACGGCAGTCGGTGGGTGACGTGCCTCCGGTGCTCGTGGTGGTCGATCCGCTCGACGACGACGCCCGCGGGAAATTCCTGACGCAGCTGATCCTCACGTTCTCCGAGCTCGACTGCGTCGGGATCACCGATCGCCTCGACAGCCTGTTCCTGCCGCGGGTCGATCCGGCCACCGGCAAGCCGGTGGGGCCCCCACGGTTTCCCGACCACCTCGCCCAGGTGGCCGGTCCGCAGGCCGTCGCTCCCGCGGCGCGGCAGGCCCGCGCCACCCAGCGACGGACGCGGGCCGCGCAAAGCCTGGCCCTGCTCGCCGATCTGGGCCGCCGCGGCTTCGACGTATCGGCAGCCGAGACGACCGCACGGCTCGCCCTCATGCAGCGCCCGCAGCCGGGCCGTCCCACCGATCTCTTCGCCCCGGCCGCGGACCTCCTCGGTACGATCGGTTCGAGCCGGGCGCAACAGGCTCTGCTGGGGGAGACCGAGCGGGCCGACCTGCCCGCGGAGCCCCGCCAGCAGGCTCTCGCCGCCTTTGCGAAGAGCGTGGACCGCTACGGCGTCCTGCTCGAATGCCAGCCCCTGCGGGCCGCCTACGCGAGGTACAATCATTCCTCGGCGTCGGCCGACCGTGCCATGGCCGGTGCGGTGCTTGACGCCATCGAAACGCCCTCCAGGAAGGCTCGCCACGTCTCTGCCGATGCTGCGCACACCCGGCCAACACGGTGACGAGACCACCTCCCCGATCAAGGGCCTGATCGGGTCGGGGCCGGCGATGATGGAGGTCTACGCCATGACGCGGCGGGTGGCCGCGTCGAACGCGTCGGTGCTGCTCGTCGGAGAGACCGGCACGGGCAAGGAGCTGGTCGCCAAGGCGATCCACCAGCTGTCGCCGCGGGGCAGCGGCCCCTTCGTCCGCGTCAACTGCGGCGCCCTCTCGGAGAGCCTCTTGGAGAGCGAGCTCTTCGGCCACGTCCGTGGCTCGTTCACCGGCGCGATCGCCAACCGCACGGGGCGGTTCGAGGCCGCCCATACCGGCACGATCTTTCTCGACGAGATCAACTCCACGACCCCGAAGCTCCAGGTGAAACTGCTGCGTGTCTTGCAGGAGCGTGAGTTCGAGCGGGTGGGCGACACCGAGACGATCCGCGTCGACACCCGGGTGATCGCGGCGAGCAACCGCGAACTGCTCGACGAAGTGGCGAAGGAGAACTTCCGCGAGGATCTCTACTACCGGCTCAACGTGGTGCCGATCTACCTGCCGCCGCTCCGAGCCCGCCGCGAGGACATCCCGCTGCTCGTGAGCCATTTCCTCGAGCACTACAACGAGGCCAACGACCGCTACGTCGTCCACATCCAGAAAGAGGCCGCGGCGGCCTTGGCCAGATATCATTGGCCGGGCAACGTCCGCGAGCTGCAGAACGTGGTCGAACGGTGCGTGGTGATGGCCACGGGCGACGAACTCACGCTCGACCTGCTGCCACCCGCTATGAAGGGCGACCGGCCGACGGTCTCGCTGCCTGGCAGGGGCGGTGATCTCGACAGCCTGGCGCGGGACCTCGTGGAACAGGGCATGGCGACGGCCGGCCCCGACGACGAGAACCTGTTCGATCGCATCGTCAGCCGCGTGGAGCGGGAACTGATCGCCCAGATGCTCGCCGACTGCAAGGGCGTGCAACTCAAGGCCGCCGCCCGCCTGGGCATCAACCGCAACACGCTCCGCAAGAAGCTGCAGGAGCACGGCCTCGAAGAGGCGGAGTGAGGCGGGGCCGGTTGCCGGGCCCTTACCCGGGCCTCCGGCCCTCGGGCGTATTCATCACCCCGCGAGGGGCTGCCCATGCCCCGTCGCCGGACGTTAGCTACGGGCATCCTGCCCTTCGCTCTCTCGATGCTGACTGCGCTCCGGCATCCTGCCTGCGCTGGTCAGCAACGCCGGCTCTCGAGGCATGGGCAGCCCCGAACCTAGGTCACGATCAGCCCGTCTTCGGCCATGTCGCGGGCGTGGTAGCTCGACCGCACCAGCGGTCCGGAGGCCACCTGCCTGAATCCCATGCCTCGGGCAAGTGCGCCCAGCTCGTCGAACTCCTCCGGCGGCACATACCGCTCGACCGGCAGCGACTCGAGCGTCGGCTGCAGATACTGCCCGAGCGTCAGGAAATCGACGCCGTGATCGAGCAGGTCGGCGAAGACATCGAGCAGCTCATCGCGGGTCTCGCCCAATCCGAGCATGAGGCCGCTCTTGGTCTTCACGCTCGGCATGCATCGTTTCGCATCGGCGAGCAGATGCAAGGTCCACGGATAGTGGCTCTTGCGACCGCGGACGGTGCGATAGAGGCGGGGCACCGTCTCCGTATTGTGGTTGAAGACCTCGGGCCGTGACTGCATGAGCTGCTCGAGCGCGCCCTCCTTGTCGAGA